>NZ_JBONDW010000001.1:0-535842 GCF_054919535.1 Mycobacterium venezuelense | reverse complement strand
ATGGGGCTAGGGTTCGGTCTTCCAGATAGGACATAGTGGGAGCTAACGCAGTCGAGCTGACCACCGAGCAAGCCTGGTACATCGCGGATGTGCTCGGCGCCGGGGCGTTTCCGTGGGTGCTGGCGATCACGCCGCCCTACAGCGAACCGGCTCAGCGGTCCGGCTTCGTCGCCGAACAGACCGCCGAACTGACCAGGATGGGCGTGCTCAATTCCAGTGGCGAGGTCAATCCTCTTGTCGCCCAGTGGGTCAGGCTGACCTGCCGGGCCACGCAGTGGCTCGACCTGCGCTTCGTGTCGGGGCCGGGTGATCTGCTGCGCGGCATCGTGGCGCGCGGACGAGCGTTCGCGCGAGGAGACGGCCAGCGCGGCGATGGCCGTACCGTCGTCGCGTTGCGCAACGCGCAGCTGGTCACCTTCACCGAGATGGACATCAGCCACCCGCATGCCCTGGTACCGGTGCTCACGGCGGGTCTGTCGCAGCGCCGGCCCGCGCGGTTCGAGGAGTTCGCGTTGCCGGCCGCCGCAGGCGCCCGCGCCGACGAGCAGATCCGCAACGGCACCCCGCTGGCCGAGGTGCTGGGATTCCTCGGAGTCCCGGCGTCGGCCCGCCCCGTGGTGGAATCGGTGTTCGAAGGTCGGCGCACCTACGTCGAGATCGTCGCCGGAGAACATCGCGACGGTCACCGTGTCACTACCCAGGTGGGCGTCAGCGTGGTTGACACCCCACAGGGCCGGATCCTCGTCTCGCCGTCGAAAGCCTTCGACGGGGAATGGATTTCGACCTTTACGGCGGGCAGTGCCGATGCGATCGCCGCGGCGATCGAGCGGCTGACCGCATCCCTGCCCAGCGGCTCGTGGTTCCCCGACCATCCGCTCACCCGCGACTTCGACGAAGCCGCGGCACCTCACCGAGAAATACCCCAGAAAGCATAGGAATGTCCGAGAACACTGTGATGCCGATCGTCCGGGTGGCCGTGCTGGCCGCTGGAGACGACGGTGGCCGGCTTACCGAGATGGCGCTGCCGTCCGAGTTGCCGCTGCGCGAAATCCTGCCCGCGGTCCAGCGCATCGTGCTGCCCGCAGGCGGCGATGACGGGGCGAGCGCCCCCGACCCGGTGCGGCTCAGCCTGGCCCCAGTCGGCGGAGCCCCGTTCAGCTTGGACGCCACACTTGACACCGTCGGTGTCGTGGACGGCGATCTGCTTGCGCTGCAGGCAGTTCCGGCCGGTCCGCCCGCACCAAGGATCGTCGAGGACATCGCCGATGCCGCCGTCATCTTCTCGGCCGCCCGGCAGCGTCCCTGGGGTGCCGCGCACGTCGCGCGGGCGGCCGCGCTTGCCGTGATCGGGCTGATCCTCGTCGGCACCGGTTTCGCGGTGGCGCACCGGGTGGTCACCGATGAGATGCTCGGACTGTTCGTCGTCAGTGGCATCGCCATTGCCGCCGTGCTCGGTGCGCTGTCGGTGCGCGGCCGGTTCCCGGTGTTCGGTACCGCCCTTGCGGTCACCGCGCTCGTGCCCGTCGCTGCGGCGTTCGCCCTCGGCGTGCCAGGCGATTTCGGCGCGCCCAATGTGCTGCTCGCGGCCGCCGGTGTGGCCGCGTGGTCGCTGATCAGCATGGCCAGCTCCGGCGATGACCGCGGCATCGCGGTATTCACCGCCGCCGCGGTGGCCGGTATCGGTGTCCTGCTGGTGGCCGGGGCCGCCGCGATGTGGGATCTCTCATCGACGATCCTGGGCTGCGCGCTGGTGCTGCTCGGGCTGTTGGTCACCGTCCAAGCCGCACAACTGTCGGCGATGTGGGCCCGCTTCCCGCTTCCCGTCATTCCGGCGCCGGGCGATCCGACGCCGGCGGCGCAGCCGCTTTCGGTCTTGGCCGACCTGCCGCGCCGGGTGCGCGTGAGCCAGTCGCACCAGACCGGTGTGATCGCGGCCGGTGTTCTCCTGGCCGTGACCGGGTCGCTGGCGTTGGTGGGTTCGGCTTCCGCTTCTCCGTGGGCCTGGTACATCGTCGTGGCCGCCGCGGCCGGTGCCGCACTGCGCGCACGGGTATGGGATTCCGCCGCGTGCAAGGCATGGCTGCTGGGCCACTCCTACCTGCTGACCGTCGTCTTGCTGGTCGCCTTCGCGATCGACGGACATTATGAGGCGGCATGGTGGGCGCTGGCCGCGCTCGCGGCGCTGGTGCTGGTGTGGGTTGTCGCGGCACTCAACCCGGCTATCGCCAATCCCGAGACGTACTCGCTGCCGATGCGCCGGCTCGTCGGCTTCTTGGCTTCTGGTATCGATGCCTCACTGATTCCGGTGATGGCCTTCCTCGTTGGGCTGTTCAGCCTGGTTCTCGACAGGTGATGAATCGGTGATTCAGAAAAGCCTGGGCGTCCTCGCGACGGCCGGTCTCGTACTGCTGATCGGCTGCCCGTCCGCGGGCGCCATCAGCCCGCCGGAGGTCGACCCGCAAGTCGGTCCACCTCCGGGCGCCGCGGGGCCGGTGCAACCGATGATGCAGCGCGGTGAATGCACGACGACAACCACGATGCCCGGCACCGATCCCGGTGCCGTCAGCCCAAACCAGATGGCGCTCAACCTCGCCGGTGCATGGCAGCAAAGTCGCGGGGAAGGGCAGACCGTCGCGGTCATCGACACCGGCGTGCAGCCCGGCCCGCGGCTTCCCAACGTCGAAGGCGGAGGCGACTTCATCGAGTCGACCGACGGCCTGACCGACTGCGACGGCCACGGCACGTCGGTCGCCGGCCTGATCGCCGGACAACCCGGACCCGACGGATTCTCCGGTGTGGCACCGGCCGCCCGGTTGATCTCGATCCGACAGAATTCGCCACGGTTCGCCCCACGCACACCGAGTGCCGACGCGGTCGAGGCCCGTGCGGCAGGCGATGTCGTCAGCCTGGCGCGGGCCGTTGTGCGCGCAGCAGACTTGGGCGCGCGCGTCATCAACATCTCCGTCGTGACGTGCCTGCCCGCCGACAAGACCGTCGACCAAACCGAACTCGGCGCAGCGCTGCGTTACGCCGCGGTCGAGAAGGATGCCGTCATCGTCGCTGCCGCCGGCAACAACCGTGGTGGTGTCACCACCGGATCGGCCTGCGAGTCCAATCCGCTCGGCAACGCAGGCCATGCGGATGACCCGCGCAATTGGGCTGGTGTCACATCGGTTTCGATACCGTCGTGGTGGCAGCCCTATGTCCTGTCCGTCGGATCGCTGAACGCGACAGGGCAGCCGTCCGGCTTCACCATGGCAGGCCCATGGGTGGGAATCGCTGCGCCGGGGGAGAACATCACCTCGGTGAGCAACGCGCCCGACGGTGGCCTGTCCAACGCTGTTGCGTCCGAACAGGATCGGCTGATCCCGCTGAGCGGCACGAGCTACGCCACGGCCTACGTGTCGGGTGTCGCGGCATTGGTGCGAAGCAAGTACCCCGATCTGAACGCGCGCCAGGTGGTGCATCGCCTGACGACGACGGCGCAGGGCGCGGCACGGTCGCCGTCCAACGTCATCGGCGCCGGTGGGGTCGACCCGGTCGCGGCACTGACCTGGAACGTGGCCGACATCCCACTCGACGGGCCGACGGCGCCCGAAGGTAAACCCATTGCGGCACCGCCAGAACCCGCGCCGCGTGACAACACCCCGCGAATCATCGCGTTCGCCGGTACCGGAGCCCTTGCGCTTGTGGCTGTTGCCGCTCTTGTCGCATACCGTCGGAAGGACAAGACCACATGACCGCCCGTATCGCGCTGGCGTCCCTGTTCATCGTCGCGGCGGTGCTGGCCCGGCCATGGCAGACCACCACTGAACGCTGGGTCCTCGGCGTCTCCGTCGCCGCGGTGATCGTGCTGCTGGCCTGGTGGGGCGGCATGTTTTTCACCACGATGGTCGGCCGGCGAATCGCCATGTGGCGGCGCAATCTCGCGAAGAAGGACGTCGAAGAACGCCAGGACGCGGCGACCGTCGTGCTGCGGGTCGATCCGGCCACACCGGCCCAACTGCCGATTGTCGTGAGCTATCTGGACCGGTACGGCATCCGGTGCGACAAGGTCCGCGTCAGCCACCGCGACGCCAACGGCAGCCGGCGCAGTTGGATCAGCCTGACCGTCGCCGCCACCGACAACCTCGACGCGCTGCGAGCGCGGTCGTCGCGAATCCCGTTGCAGGACACCACTGAAGTGGTGGGTCGCCGATTGGCTGACCACCTGCGCGAGCACGGCTGGACCGTCACGATCGTCGACGGTGTCGACACGCCGCTCCCGGCTCCCGGTAAGGAGACCTGGCGAGGCGTGCAGGACGAGACCGGATACGTCGCGGCGTACCGGGTTGCGGTGAACGACAACCTGGATGAGGCACTCGCCGCAATCAGCGCACTGCCCTCCGATGAGACCTGGACTGCGCTGGAATTCACCGGATCTCCGGCACATCCGCTGTTGACGGTCGGGTGCGCGGTTCGCACCACGGACCGGCCCGCGGCGAAGGCTCCGGTACCCGGCCTCAGCGCGGCCCGCGGAAACCATCGTCCGGCACTGGCTGCGCTCAACCCGCTGTCGACGCACCGGCTCGATGGCGGCCCGACGGTGTTGCCGAAGGCGCTGCTGCCACGTCCGTCAGTCGAACATGAAATTCCGCAGGAAGCGGGTCATCCGGCGTAGGTAGTCCGGCTGGCTCACGTGCAGCAGGTGGTTGCCGGGGAACCAGTGGAACGCACAGCGATCCCAGTGTTCCCACAGCAACTCGGCCTGCTGCGGCGGGGCCAGCCGGTCACCGAGGCCGGTGATGATGAGCCTGCGGTCCTTGGCGACGAGCGGCCGGTAGTTCAGCGGTGACGCGTAGCGGGTCGCCGCCTCGGACAACGCCGGATCGGTGCGCGCGACGAAACGCTCAAGTGCCACTAGCTTGTTGGCCGGGAACCACTCGTCGACCGTGCGGTCGGGCGTCACGACGGGCACGTTCGGGATCACGGCCTGGATTCGATCGTCGACACTGGCGAGCAGGGCCGACGTGAAGCCGCCCAACGAGATGCCGGTGAGCGCGATCCGATCGACACCCGTGAACTCCAGATAATCCATGATCGACCGGAAGTCGTGCACCGCCTGAGCCATGCCCTCGGCGAATCCGCCGAACCCGTGTGCGAAGAAGCCGTGACCGCTGAAGGGCGAGAACCTTTCGGCGCGCCGACCGTGAAACGGCAAGGTGTACAACAACACGTCGTAGCCGGAGCGGTAGAACCACGGCAGGGACAGGAAGAGCCCGTTCGCCAGATACGGCGATCCCATGAATCCGTGAATCACGCACAGCGTTGGATGCGGTCCATCGTCATGACGCCAATGCTGAGCCCGCACAACGTTATTGCGGGCAAAGCCCGCGCATTGGTCGCGAAGGGCGGGGTTGACGGCGCTGAAGCTGCTGGCGAATCTGATGTTCTCGACCCGGCCGTGCGCGATCCACTCCGCAATCGGATTGGCCGGTCGAGACGAGACACGCGGAGGCTCGGTCGGGGCGGGGAACGAAACCGCGGGGTCCTGTGCGTCGGCGAGATCGGCGTAGAACCGCATGTGATCGTGTTCGATTCGCGAACCGGCGGGCCGCATGATCGACGCCAGGGTGCGCGGAACCATGGAGGCTGCGACGATCGATGCCACCCCGGTGCGCAATACGATGTCGGACGCTGCGGACGCGTCGACGATCGCGCGTTGGCGCACGGTCAGATCGACCCGTCGGGGCAGGCCACGTGAGCTGGCATCGGCTCCTGGGACATCCGGAATCGGGATGGGAGGTTCGATCGGATCGACTCGGTCAGCATGGGACGACTCCACGATGCCGATGCTAACCGTCAGATCAGCCGGTAGACGGTAGATGAGCCCATCGTGACGGGGGTGAAATGAGCGGCGACCCAGTCGGCGATCTCGCGGGTGTGGGCGTTGGTGCGGTTGGGTGCGCGGATGACCTCGCCATGCGGGCGAAAGCCGGCCTCGACGTAGTACGTGATCCGGCCGGCATGCACATCACCGATGAACTGCTGCAGCGTCGGCACCGGGTCGCCGCTCCACCCGCCGACCGCCATCACGGCAGTGCCGGACGCGATCTCCAGCGCCGCCGCCGGCTGAGAACCGTTGGTGGCCGCCGACCACGTTGTGCGCGTCGCGGCCAACTTCTCCGCAAGCTCGCGGTTGGCCGCGAGATCACCCAGCCAGCCCGCTGACTGGTTCACCGTGACCGGTTGTGTGCCGTGATGCGGTGCCGTCGCCGTCGCGACCGCGAAGCCGGTCACCGGAATCAGACCGGCCACCGCCGCGAGTACCAGTCCGGGAACCGCCCATCGGTGTCCCAGGATCAATGCGGTCACTGCGAGCACGACGACGGCTGTGATCGCCCACACCGACCACGCCGGGCCGAACTCGTTGCGGTGCAGCAGGTTCACTCCGGAAAGGGCGGCGGTCACGGACAGGGCCGCGAGGGCGATCCGGGCGTCGAGGTGAGCCCGCCGCCGCCACCCCCACACGACGCCACACCCCAGCAGTGCTCCGATCGCCGGCGCGAGTGCGACCGTGTAGTACGGGTGCAGCATGCCGTTCATGTACCCGAGCACGACCGCGGTGGTCACCAGCCAACCGGCCCACATCACAAGCGCGGCCAACTCGGTGCGCGGAAGCCGGTGTCGCACAGCCAGATACAACCCGAAGCCGGCGGCCGCCGCCGCCGCGGGCAGCAGCCAGCCGATCTCGTTGCCGACCTCTGCGGTGAACAGCCGTGCCAAGCCATGGCCGTACCTCGCACCGGCATGGTGTTCACCACCGACGATGCGGCTGATCCCGTTGTAGCCGAACGCGAGATCGAGCTCGGTGTCGTCGGTCGATCCGCCGATGTAGGGCCGGCTGCTCGGTGGTACCAGCTGGACCGCGAGCACCCACCAGCCCGCGGCGGTGACGAGCGCAGCGGCGGCGGCCAGCAGGTGACACAGCCGTCGGCGCCACGATGTGGGTGCGAGCAGCAGGTACGTCAGCGCGAACGCCGGAAGCACGAGAAACCCCTGCAGCATCTTCGTCAGGAAGGCCGTGCCGAGCACCGCGCCGGAAAAGACCAGCCAGCGCCAGGATGCCGACTCGACCGCGCGGGTCAGGCAGTACGCGGCCACGACCAGCAGCAGCACGAGCAGGGCGTCGGGATTGTTGAACCGGAACATGAGGGCCGCAGCCGGGGTGACGGCCAGAACCGCGCCGGCAAGCAGTCCGGCGATCGGTGCAAACGGCTGTGTGGACATCGACCGCCGCACCGTCGCATAGAGCACGGCCACCGCCGCGACGCCCATCAAAGCCTCGGGTGCCAACACCGACCACGGGTTCATGCCGAACAACCGCACCGACAGGCCGGTGATCCACAGCGCGGCAGGCGGTTTGTCGACCGTGATGAAGTTGTGCGCGTCGAGGGCGCCGTAGAACCACGCCGACCAACTCTGTGCGCCTGCCTGCGCGGCCGCGGCGTAGAAGTCGTTGCCGTAACCGTTGATCGACAGGTGCCACAGATACAGCGCCGCGGTGGCGGCGAGCAACGCGAACAGACCGGCATGCTGCCACCGCGATGTCGTCATGCGCAACACCGTGCCTGACCTGGCTGTAAACCGCCTGTGAGAGTTAGTTCAGGTCGAACAGCCGCGCGGCATTGTCGTGCAGCACGTTGCGCAGCCACTTGTCGTCGACGCCGGGCAGGTCGATGAGCGTCTGCACAGCCTCGGCGTAACCGTACGGAATGTTGGGGAAATCGCTGCCGAACAGGATGCGCTCGCCCAGGGCGTGCAGGCGGCTCCGGTCGGATGCCGGGAATGGCATGGTGGACTCGACGAACGGTGTGAACGCCATGGTCGTATCGAGCCGCACTTGATCGAATTGCTCGGCAAGGTCGAGGAATTCGCGGTACTCCGGCATGCCCATGTGCGCGACGATGAGGACCAGCCGGGGATAACGGCGCAACAGCTGGGCGATCCGGTCCGGGCCGGTGAAGTCGCCGGGCACCGGGCCCGACCCGCAGTGGATCACGACGGGAACCGCCGCGTCCTCGATGGTTCCCCACACCAAGTCGAGCAGTGGGTCGTTGGGGTCGTAGCGGCCGACCTGGATGTGTGCCTTGAACACCTGCGTGCCTGCCGCCACGGCGTCGGCGACATAGCCGGCGGCTCCCTCCTCGGGAAAGAACGTCGCGGTGGCCAGGCAATCCGGCGTGGCCTGCGCGAAGCCGAATGCCCATAGGTTGAGCCAGGCCGCCATGTCCGGCTTGTGCGGATACACCAGCGACGTGAACCGTCGCACGCCGAAGGACCGCAGCGTGGCGACCCGCTGTTGCTCGTCGGCGCGGTAGGTGATCGGCCATTCGCGGCCGATCAGCGGGCCCTGGCTGTCGAAGTACTGCCACACCTTGTCCATGACGTTCTTCGGCATGAAGTGGGTGTGAACATCGACGATGCCCGGTAAGCCCAGCGACGTCCAGATCTTCTCAACCGATTGCGACTCATCCATCGACAGCGATGATGTCATCCGGAACTGAGGAGGAAGATGGCACCCGTGTGGAATCCCGACACCTACCTGGCCTTCGCTGATCACCGTGGTCGCCCGTTCTACGACCTGTTGTCGCGGGTTGCGGCGGTCGATCCGCGGCGGGTCGTCGACCTGGGATGCGGACCGGGCAACCTGACCGAGACCCTGCGCCAACGCTGGCCCTATGCGGCGCTCGAGGCGTGGGACAACTCGCCGGAAATGGTGACCGCGGCGCAGGCTCGCGGCGTCGATGCCCACGCCGGTGCGATCGAGGACTGGGTGCCACGGTCCGACACCGATGTGGTGGTGTCCAACGCGGCGCTGCAATGGGTGCCGACGCACCGCGAGATCGTGGTGCGGTGGGCGCGTCAACTGCCTGCGGGCGCCTGGATCGCGTTTCAGGTGCCTGGCAACTTCGATTCGCCATCACACGAGGCGGTGCGGGAAGTGGCGCGCAGCGCGCCGTTCGCCGAAGCCCTGCGGGACATGCCGTGGCGCGATACCGGCCAGGTGGACACGCCCGTCGAATACGCGGGACTGCTCACGGATGCTGGTTGTGTCGTGGATGCCTGGGAGACCACGTACGTGCACCAATTGACCGGCGAGACACCGGTTTTGGATTGGATCACCGGGACAGCACTCACCCAGGTCAAAAGCCGCCTGACCGAACAGGCGTGGCAGGAGTATCGCCAAGCCATCATTCCGCTGCTGGCCGCGTCTTATCCGGCCCGGCCCGACGGCACGACGTTCTTCCCGTTCCGTCGCGTGTTCGTGGTCGCCCGAGTCGAGTGATTTGTGCACCTCCACCGGCGCTGACCGCCGTTGACGGTGCACAAATCACAGGTCAGCGACGGGCGTTGAGCAAGGTGATCACCTGATCGACGAGGTCGTCGATGTCGGCTCCGGTGGTGTCGAGCACGAGATCGGGGTTCTCGGGCGCCTCGTACGGCGCGTCGACGCCGGTCAGACCCGTGAGCTCGCCGGCTTTGGCGCGCGCGTAGAGGCCCTTGGGATCGCGGCGCGCGCATTCCTCGACCGGTGTCGCGACGTGCACCTCGATGAACGGCAGCTTGGCCGCGTCGTTGAGGGCTCGTGCGGTCTCGCGGTCGGAGCGCAGCGGAGACACGAGCGAGGCCAATGCCACGACGCCCGCGTCGGCCAGCAGGCGCGTGAGATGCCCGACGCGACGGATGTTCTCGGTGCGGTCGCCTGCCGAGAACCCGAGATCGTCCGACAGCCCGTGCCGGAGGTTGTCGCCGTCGAGCAGGTAGGCGACCTGGCCGGACTCGACCAGGGCGCGTTCGACGGCCACCGCCACGGTGGACTTGCCGGAGGCGGGTAGGCCGGTGAACCAGATGGTCGCGCCGCGTTGCCCGGTCTTGTTCCAGCGGTAGTCCCGGTCGAGCGATGACGGATGCCATTTGATGTCTGACCGGTTATGGCCGCTCGGCTTGACCTCGCGAGCGTCGAGGATGATGCCCGCGCCGACGGTGTCGTTGGAGACCTCGTCGATCAGGATGAACGCGCCGTTGTCCCGGTTGTCGGCATAGGGGTCGGCAATGACGACCGAGCTGGTTCGCAGGGTCACCGAACCGATGTCGTTGAGCGCCAACTCGACCGGTCCGTCGACCTCGTCGAGTGTTTCCGGGTCGAGCTTGTTGTGCAACTCCTGGACGGTGGCCCGCACGGTACGGGTGCCCTGCTTGAGCGCCAGCCGGTCGCCGGCCCGCAGTGGGTTGTCGAAGAACCAGCACACCGTGGCATCGAGCTCGCGGGCGAGGACCGGCAGCACGGCGTCATCTGACGCGCTCACGAACACGTCGCCGCGACCGACATCGATATCGTCGGCCAATTCGATCGAAACCGACAGCGGCGCAACGCCTACCGTGCGGTCGTCGTCGAGCGTGTCGACCGCGGTCACCGTCGACCGGGTACCGGCAGGCAGGCTCACCACCGGATCGCCGACCCGCAGCGTGCCCGCGGACAATCTGCCGGTGTAGCGGCGGCGCTGCTCGGCGGTGGGCCGGGACACCCACTGCACCGGCAACCGCAGGCTCGTGGGCTCCGGGTGCGGCGCCGACAGTTCGACGGCCTCCAGATACTCCAGCAGCGTGGGGCCGTCGTACCACGGCGTGTTGTCCGAGCGGTGGACGACGTTGTCGCCGAGCTTGGCCGCGATCGGGATGACGGTCAGCTCGGCTCCGGATGTGGCGAGGCCGAGCCGGTCGGCGACCTGCTGCAGTTCCCGCTCGACCTCGGCGAAGCGTTCCTTGTCGAACCCGACGAGATCGATCTTGTTGACGGTTGCGACGAAGTGCTTGATACCCAACAGCTTTGCGATGCGCGCATGCCGGCGGGTCTGGCGCAGCACACCGGCGCGGGCATCGACCAGCAGGATCGCGACATGGGCGTTGGACGCGCCGGTGAACATGTTGCGGGTGTAGCGCTCGTGTCCCGGGGTGTCGGCAAGGATGTAGCTGCGGGTGTCGGTCGAGAAGAACCGGTAGGCGACATCGATCGTAATGCCCTGCTCCCGTTCGGCGCGCAGCCCGTCGGACAGCGCGGCCAGATCGGCCACGCCCTCGGCATCGGTGACGGCTTCGAGGTGGTCGATGGGCAGGCTGTCGGTATCGTGCAGCAGCCTGCCGATCAGTGTGCTCTTGCCGTCGTCGACCGATCCGGCGGTGGTGATGCGCAGCAGTTGACGAGTGCTCATCAGAAATAGCCTTCCCGCTTGCGGTCCTCCATCGCGGCCGCGGAAGTCCGGTCGTCGGCGCGGGTTTCGCCGCGTTCGGACACGGTCGCGGCGGAGATCTCCGTGATCACCCGCTCGATATCGGTGGCCTGCGACCGCACGGCCCCGGTGATGGTGAGGTCGCCGACCGTGCGGTAGCGCACCCATTCGACCGCCGCGGTCTCGGAGCCCTGTGGCCGCGCGTATTCCGAAACCGCGAGCAGGATGCCGTCGCGCTCGAACACTTCCCGTTCATGGGCGAAGTAAATCGACGGCAGCTCAAGGTTTTCCAGCTGGATGTAGCGCCAGATGTCCAGCTCGGTCCAGTTCGACAGCGGGAAGACGCGGACCTGCTCACCCTTGCGGATGCGGCCGTTGTACAGCGACCACGGCTCGGGGCGCTGCGCGCGCGGATCCCACTGGCCGAACTCGTCGCGGAAGCTCAGGATGCGTTCCTTGGCGCGGGCGCGTTCCTCATCGCGGCGTGCGCCACCGAACGCGGCGTCGAATCCGCCGGCTTCCAACGCATCCAGCAGGGTGCGGGTCTGTTGACGGTTACGCGACGCACCCGGGCCGGGATCGGCGACGCGGCCGCTGTCTATGGTCTCCTGGACGGAGGCCACGATCAGTTTGTGGCCCGCACCGGTGACGCGGCGGTCCCGGAACTCGATGACCTCGGGGAAGTTGTGCCCGGTGTCGACATGCATCACGGGAAACGGCAGCGGTGACGGGCGAAAAGCCTTCTCCGCCAGCCGAAGCAGCACGATCGAGTCCTTGCCTGCAGAGAACAGCAGCACCGGCCGCTGAAGTTCGGCGACCACCTCACGGATGATGTGCACCGCTTCGGCTTCCAACAACCGGAGCTCGTCGACGTGCACGAGGTCTGTCACGGTCATAGCGGCAGGCCTTCCTTCTCGGCGTCGGACCGGTAGCGGTCCACCCACTCGTCGGAACGCTGATCGGCCTGGCGTTCCAGCACGGGCGCGGGCGCCAATCGCGGATCCTGGCCGAGCGCCTCCAACACCGTCGCGACGACCTGCGTGAGATTGCGCCACAGGTACGGGTAGGAGATGTCGAGAGGCTTGACGTCCTCCTCGGCGAACCAGGCCCGCCAGCCTTCCTCCTGAGCCCGCAGCATCGTGACGACATGGGCGATCGCCCCGGCGTGGTACTCGGCGCGGGCATCGCGCGCGGGATCCGGCCTGCCCCGCCACACCCGGGTCTGCACGGCGCGCCAGAACGACACCGCCTGCGACACCACGTCGGGCCGGTACACGTGGATGAGCACCGGATCGCTGCCGACGACGTCGCGAATCGCCGACAACAGGCCCGTGCCCGACCGGTCCGGAAGCCCCTTCGCCCGGTCCAGCAACAGCGGCGTCTGATTCCACATGAGCTTGCCGCCCCAGACGCCGTTGGGCGTGCGGCCCACGGTCTGGATGTAGTCACGCCAGATGTGCGCGGGCGCGAGGTCCGGCTTGCCTTCGTCCAGTGGATCGAGCAACCTCAGAATCGACTCGTCCTCGACGCCCTCGAACCACTGCCGTGGCTGTGGCGACTGACTGGTGCTCGGCAGGTACTGGAAGAACTCCTGCGGTTCACCGGCCACCCCGGTGGCACGCAACGACTCCACCAGCAAGGTGCTGCCGCTGCGCTGGGACGCGAGCACCAGGTAGGTGGTCGGATGGTCGGACATGGCCGTGACTCTAACTGCCATTGATTTGCGGTACCTATTCCAGAGGCCGTCAAGGTTTTGTGTTCGCCGTGATTGAAACTATTGGTCGGCTTGCACGGCGTCGTCGATCCCGCGATCCGCCGCTATCGCCGATCTACTCAGGGCGGGACGGCCGTGGATATGCAGGTATGTCTCGGTAAAACGCTCTGAAATACGCGTGCCCGCGAAATCGGACGGTATGACGTCGTTTGTCTTCTCGCGCCAGTCGTTCAGTAGTAACGCGAGATCGTTGGCGACCGCCTCCGCTTTGTCGGTCGCACCTGGGCCGAGCAGGTTATTGGTCTCCGTCGGGTCGTCAACCAGATCGTAGAGTTCGCGCGCGGGTCTCGGCTCGAGCGCATCAGCTGCGACAATCCGACCCGGCGGGCTGTCGGCGATATCCCATGGTAAATCCAACAATGGCCGGGCCGCGTAATTCTCGATGTAGCTGTATTCCTTTGTCCGGATTGCCCGAATTGGATCGAACGAATCGTGATAGGTCTTTGTGGTGTAGACCGCGGTGCGTATTTCCGAACCGTCTCGGGTGGGGCCGGTCAGGTTGCTGGCATGCGACAAACCGTCGACTTCGGCGGGTATCTCGACATCGACCAGGTCGAGCAGCGTCGGCAGCAGGTCGACGCCGCTGAACAGCTCGTCGTAGCGGCGGGGCGCGACGCCGGACCCGCGTGGCGGCCGCACGATCAGCGCGATGCCGGTGCCCGCGTCGTACAGCGTCGATTTGGCGCGTGGCAGTGCCGGGCCGTGGTCGGTCACGAACACCACCCACGTGCTGTCGTCGAGCCCGGCCGCGGCCAGGGCGTCGAGCAGTTCGCCCACCTTGGCGTCGGCAACCGCGATCGAGCCGTAGAACTCAGCGAGATCGGCCCGTACCTCGGCGGTGTCGGGCAGGTAGTCGGGAACCGTCACACTCTCGGCTTCGGCGGGCTCATAACGGGCGCGCGGATAGGGGCGGTGCGTCTCGAAGAAGCCCGTCGTGAGCAAAAACGGCTCGGGTGGGGCATCGGCCAGCCACCGGGTGGCCTGTTCGACGACGTATTCGCAGTACGAATTCGACACGTCGAACTCGTCGAATCCAAGCCTCGACGGATACGACGTCTCATGCTGCATACCGAACAGCGCCGTATGCCAACCTGATTGGGACAGGACGTGGGGCAGCGTGCGCACACCGGTGCGGTACTCCCAGCCGTGGTGGGCCAAGCCCACCAGGCCGTTGCTCTGTGGATAGCGGCCGGTGAACAGCGACCCGCGCGACGGCGAGCACAACGGTGCGGTCGCGTGCGCGCGGGTGAACACGATCCCTTCGGCGGCCAGTTGATCGAGCCTCGGGCTGGTCACGCCCGAATGGCCGTAGGCGCCGAGGTGGCGTCCCAGGTCATGCCAATGCACGATCAGCAGGTTCTGCCGTTGCGGCTCGGTCACGTCACATCCTCTCGTGTCACTCACCGACCGAACAGGCTGCGGCACAGTCCAGCAAGCGTTTGGCTCATCGAGAACAACTATCCCGTGGAGCTCTCACGGGTGGTACGGCACACCGATCGCGCGGAACACGTACTCGGGCGGCACGTCGAAGGCCAGTGACCGGTGCGGCACCCGCATGAGCACGTCCTCGGGTATTTCGGTCTTGTAGTGCAACGACAGCTGGCCCTGGCAGCGTGCGTCCACCTCGGCGAGGTCGGTCTCCAGGGTGAGTCCCGACGCGCTGAGTTCGGCTTTCACCGCACCGGACTGCGGCGCCGTCCAAGGCTGGTCGATGCTGCGACCGGCCAGCTTGGGAATGGTGGACATGGTCGCGAGCACGCGTTGGTTGGTGAGTACGAGGGAGCCGGCGTAGCTCGCGATGCTGCCGGCAGATCGCTTGCCGGGGATGGAGCCGGTGAAACGTCTGGTGACCGGGACGTATTCGGCGATGAAGAGGATGCCTTCGGATTCGGCCTCGGTACGCAGGTCGCCCGGTAGGCCGCCGATGCGCAGCAGCTTCCGCAGGAACAGTGCCATCTCTGCACCGTAGCTCGTCGGCATTGGATGTCTATTGGACCTGGTAGAGATGGTCGTGTGGGGACACGTACCGGATTGCTGGTCACGACGGCGGTGGCGGCCGCGGCACTTTACGCGCTGTTGTGGGTCGGATACGGCGTGTCCTGGGGCTGGCTGGTCCGGATGGACGATGCGGGCCTGGACTGGCCGTTTCGGTACGGCACTACACATCCGGCGTGGGTGGTGGCGTGGGACGTGTTCTGCACGGTGTTCGGGCCCATGGCCTTTCGCCTGGTGGGCGCCGTCATCATCGTGATCGCCCTGGTGCGCCGTCACTTCCGGGTTGCGCTGTTCCTGCTGCTGACCGTCGAGCTCAACGGCATCGTGATCCAACTGGCCAAGGTGATTGCCGACCGACCGCGTCCGTCGTCCGCGCTCGTGTACGCGTCGTGGTCGTCATTCCCGTCCGGGCACGCTCTTGGCGTACTCGTCAGCGTTCTTGGGCTGCTCGTCGTGGCGTCGCCGGCGCTGCGCCCCGCGCTGCGGCGCTGGTTGCCGATCGCCGGCGCGGTCCTGGTCATCGCGATCGGCATCGGCCGCGTGGTCCTCAACGTCCACCATCCGTCCGACGTGCTGGCGGGCTGGGCGCTGGGCTACGCGTACTTCGTCGTCTGCCTGCTGCTCGCGCCGCCGTACCCGGCGGTCACCGCAACGGACGAAACACCGGTAGCGCTCGGTAGCGAACGCTGAAGCTGGCCTGGGTGCAGGTCTCGCCGACCTCGCCGTCGTGGGCCAGCACGGTGGGGCCGTCGACGGTGCTGAACCGGAACTCCGGCACCTGCATCTCGTGGTAAAGCGGGCTGCGTACGAGACGGCCGAGCGCGACGGCCGTCGCGATACGGAGGCGGCTGAACTTCCGGCCGGTCTCCAGGATCCGCACGTCGATCAGGCCGTCATCCATGCGCGGGCGCAACGCCGGTGCGAATCCCGACGGAAAGTACGTCGAGTTCCCCAGGAAGAACAGCGACGTCTGAATCGTCTTGTCGTCGTAGGTGATGCGCACCGGCTCGTCGCGGCGCAGCGTCAGGTACAGGGCGTACACACCGGCCAGGCGCTTACCCATGCGGTGCTCGAGTTTTTCGCGCATCCGCACGTATTTGGGGTAGGCGCCGATGCTCGCGGTGTTGATCACGAGCTGCTTCTCGTTGAGGCACACCAGATCGACATAGGCGGCGGTGCCGCGGCGGATGGTGTCGACCGTGCGCGCCACTGAGTCGCAGCCGATGTCCTTCGCGAAGTGGTTGAACGTCCCGCCAGGGAACACCGCCAGCGGTACATCTGCCTCGACCGCCACCCCGGCCGCGCAGGCGACTGTGCCGTCGCCACCGCCCACTGCGAGCACCTCGCAGCGTTCGGCGGCTTCGCGCAGCACCTTCTCGATGTCCTCGTCTTCGGTGATCTCGATGATCTCGGTGCGGGGCAGGGCATTTCGAACTTCGTCGACGACGCGGGCACCGGTGCCACCGCCGGAAGCCGGGTTGATCACCAACACGACACCCGCTCCGTCCGGTCGAGGCTCGGTCTTGTACCGCAGCGGATCGGACGTCGGCAGGCTTGCCGTCGGAAGAGTGGGCACCACCCTCGCACCGAGGATCGCGATGCCCGCACCGATACCGAATCCGGCGAACACGTCGCCGGGATAGTGCGCGCCGGTGGCCACGCGGGACAGCCCGACCAGGCCCGCGAGTAGCGCCATCGCGAGTCCGGCAGGCGGGCTCTCCAGCCCGACCCCGACCGCGAACGCGGCGGCGCTAGCCGAATGCCCTGACGGCAGCGACGTGGACGTCGGGACACGGCGCGTTCGTCGGGCCACCGGGATCAGCGTGCGGTCCGGCCGGGGCCTGCGCCATATCCGCTTGGCGACCTGATTGGTCACGAGACTCGTGACGGCCAGGCTGAGGACGCCGCGCGCGGCACCGCGCCGCACCGAGGTGCCGCCAACCGCGCCGAGCCCGGCTGCGATCGCAAACCAGAGCTTGGAGTGGTCGGCGGCCCTGGTGAGCCTGGGCATGACGGTGTCGAGCAGCGGGCTCGGTGACTCGGCGACCGCTTCGAAGACCTCGCGGTCCAGCGTGCCGAGCCCTCTGCCGATTTTGCGCACGTCCATGCAGTCAAGTTATCCGGATGCATTGACAAATAAACTTGTCAAGGGCGACGATGCGTGTGTGCTGGAACTTGACGTCATCGACGATCCGTCGGCGGCCGTCGTCGCACTCGACCCGATCCGCAGCCGTCTGCTGGCCGAACTGAGCGAGCCGGCCTCGGCGGCCGCACTGGCCGCGCGGGTCGGGATCACGCGGCAAAAGGTGAACTACCACCTGCGTGCGCTCGAACAGCACGACCTGGTGACCGTCGCGGGCGAACGGCGCTGGGGCGGTCTCACCGAGCGTCTTCTCGTGGCGACGGCGTCGTCGTATGTGGTTTCCCCTGGCGCGCTCGGCCCGGCGGCCGCCGACCCGGGCCGCAGCAGTGACCGGCTCTCGGCGAGCTATCTGATCGCGCTGTCGGCCCGGGCCGTGCGGGAGGTCGGTGACTTGTGGCGAACCGCTCGCACGAAAAACAAGCGGTTGGCCACGTTGTCGATCGACACCGTTATCCGATTCCGCACACCTGCCGACCGTGCCGCGTTCACCCGCGAATTGTCCGACGCGGTCCTGTCATTGGCGGCCCGCTATCACGACGACACCGCCGCCGACGGGCGCGAGCACCGGCTGGTCGTCGCCGCCTATCCGAAACCGAATACCGAGGAGCCGAAATGCCGTTGAAGAAAGACGATTCCGGACGCCGCTGGGTCGAGATGGAGTTCCTGGTACCCGGAACCCCCGAACAGGTCTGGCGGGCCATCGCGACCGGCCCCGGCATGAGCGCCTGGTTCACCCCAACGACCGTCGAGGAACGCGTCGGTGGCGCAATCACATTCGACTTCGGTGATGCCGAATGCGGCGACTCGTCGCCACCCGGAATCGTCACTGGCTGGGAACCGCCCGTCCGCTTCGCCTACGAGGAGCCGGGATGGAACGGCGAAGCCCCGCCGGTCGCCACCGAGGTCGTCGTCACGAGCCGCTCCGGTGACAGTTGCGTCGTACGGATGGTGCACAGCCTGTTCACCGAAAAAGACGATTGGGACGACGAATTGGAGAGCTTCGAGGGCGGTTGGCCCGGGTTCTTCGAGGTGCTGCGGGTCTACCTCAAGCACTACGCGGGGCAGCCCGCCGCGACGGCCCATGCAATGGCCGGGCACTCCGATGACATGGCCACGCTGTGGACCCGGCTGACCACGGCGCTCAATGCGAACGGTGTGACCGTGGGCGATCGCGTCGACACACCTGCGGGTGCTCCGCGGTTGTCCGGTGTCGTCGAACGCGTCAAGCAGGACGCCCAGTCGTGCGAGATGATGCTGCGGTTGGAGGAGCCCGGCGCCGGCGTCGCGGTGTTCGGCAGCTGCCCGGTCGGTGCGGAGACGCGGGCGATGGTCACCCTGTTTCTCTACGGATCCGACGCCGCCGCGACCGCGGACACCGAACGGCCCGGCTGGACGTCTTGGCTCAACGAACTCGTGGCCGCGGACAAAGCCGCGACCTGATCGTGTCCGAACCTTGACGCCCGCGATAGCCGCGGCGTCGACGATGGATGAGTGCGTCGACTGCTGGTACTGCTGTGCGCGGCTGTGCTGGCGCTGACGTGTGCGCCGGCCGCCGCCGCGGTCAACGCGCCGTGGTTCGCCCGCTCGGTCGGCTCGGCCACGCAGGTGATCTCCGTCGTCGGTGTGGGCGGTTCGAAGGCGAAAATGGATGTGTGGCAACGTGGCTCAGCCGGTTGGCAACCCATCGGCGTCGGCATCCCAGCCAACATCGGGGCCAACGGCATGGCCGCCAAGACGCACGACGGCAACATGGCGACGCCGATGGGGATCTTCACCCTCGACTTCGCCTTCGGCACCGCCCCGAATCCCGGCGGTGGCCTGCAGTACGTCCAGGTCGGCCCCGACCACTGGTGGGACGGGGACATGAAGAGCCCGACGTACAACACCATGCAGGTGTGCAAGAAGGCGCAGTGCCCGTTCGACACCGATCCCAGTAGCGGGACCGAGAACCTGCAGATCCCGCAGTACAAGCACGCCGTCGTGATGGGCGTGAACAAGGCCAGGGTGCCCGGGAACGGCGGTGCGTTCTTCGTGCACACCACCGACGGCGGACCGACCGCCGGCTGCGTCGCCATCGAGGACGCCACCCTGGTGCAGATCATGCGCTGGCTACGGCCCGGCGCGCTGATCGCGGTTGCGAAATAGCGTCAGATATTCAGGGCGGCACCGGGTTTCAGCTTGAAGTTCAGGTTCTCCAGCGACATCGTGGCGTCGTAGGTGCGGTCGTAACCCGTCGCGCTGATCTTCCAGCCTTCGCTCGTGCGGCGGTAGGAGTCGTGGTAGAACGCCGCGCCGATCAGCATGAAATTGAAATCCGGCGCGATCACCCGGTCCTGCAGGTACCACGTTCCGGTGGCTTCGTCGCCGTTGACGGTGATCTCGGGGTGCGCGACCCGGTGCTCGGTGATGATCTCCGGCCCGAGTGAGCGTTTCATGAAATCGACCAGCGCCGTGCGATCGGTGAAGTGCAGCGCCTCGCCCAGGGACTGCCCGTAATCGCCTGCGACGTCCTCGGTGAGGGTATCGGCGAACTCGTCCCAGTGCTTGGTGTCGAGGGCACGCAGGTACCGGTATTTGACTTGCTTGATCTCGTCGATGTCACCCATGCCCGACATTGCAGCACACTGCCGTCAGGGCCACAGCGTTATCGGGCGGCAGTGAGATTCCGGGTCGCCGGCCCCTCCAGCAGCGTGCCGTCCGGGGCGAAGCGCGAACCGTGCAGCGGGCACTCCCATGACTCGTCGGCGTCGTTCCAGTTGACGATGCCACCCAGGTGCGGGCACACCGGGGAGACGCGATGCTCGACTCCGTCGATCACGCTGCAGGCCTCCATGTGCCACGGCGGACCGCTGACCACGCCGCCGTCTTCGGGAACATGGCTGCCGATGCGCGTGACCGGCGTGATCCAGCCCTTGGCGAGGTTGAGCCCCACCTCAAGGTTCGCTTTCATCGCCGCCGGGATGCCGGACAGCTCGTGCGGGCTCCAGCTCGCGAACGCGGTTGCCCAGTCCATGCGGCCGCCGAGGATCCGGCTCGACAGCGCCAACGCCGCCGCGGCCCCGTTGGTCATGCCCCACTTGTCGAATCCCGTCGCCACGAAGATCTTTTCGTGGCCGGGGAGAATCGGGCCGACGTAGGGCAACTCATCGACGGGGGAGTAGTCCTGCGCCGACCAGTAGTGCGTCTGCATCGCCCCGGGCCAGTGCACCTTCGCCCACGACGCGAGCTCCTGCACCGACTGGGCGGCGTTGGCGCGGCGCCCGACCAGATGCCCCGCCCCGCCGACGATCAGCCGGTCACCGTCGGACGTGGGCGCGTAGCGCACCGACCGGGTGGGCGAATCGGCCGAGATGTACATGCCGCGAGTGAGGTTTCCCGGCACCCGGAACGCCATGCAGTACGAACGGTGCGGGGTGAGCCGTGCGAAGAACCCGCCGCGGTCGAGAATCGGAATCCCGGTGGCCAACACGCATTGGCTGGCGAGCACGTCGAACTCGGTCCCGGCATTCGTCCGTACGTGCAGTTTCAGACCGCCTCCATCGTCGGAGACCCGCTGGACCCGCACGCCTTGGGCAAGCCGGCCGCCGCGCTCGTCGAGTTCGACAATCAGGCTGTCCAACAAGGGCATCGGGTTGAACTGCGCCTGATTGGCCAACCGGACCCCACCGGAGAACGGGAAAGGCACCTGGGCGTCCTCGGGGTCGACCCAGTCGACATCCAGCCCTGCCGTCCGGCACGCTTCCAATTCGTTGCGGGCGAGCCGGACTCCGTCCTCGGATTGCGCATAGGTGTAGGCCGCCTCACGTTGAACCGACAGGCCGTGGGCCTCGCAATGCCCCACCAGCCACTGCTGGCCTTCGAGATTGCCCTCGACGTACTGCTTGGCGACCTTGGGCCCGTGCTTCTTGAGGATGCTCGACATCTTCGTGCCCTGCAGCAGGCTGATCTTGGCCGTCGTGTTGCCCGTGGTACCCGCACCCGCGGTGTGGGCCTCCAGTACCAGCACGTCCTTGCCGGCCCGAGCAAGCAGCACAGCGGTTATCAGACCGGTGATCCCGGCGCCGACGACCACGACATCGGCGGATCGGTTGGTTTCCTCGAGGGGTTCGGGCGGAAGCGGCCGCTCGCGTGCGCGGTCGGCCAGCCACAGAGACGTCATGGCCATCCCTGTACCCGCGCACGGCCGATCGAAACGACGCGCTCGGCGAAACGTTGCCCGCGCTTCCCAAACCTCTTCTCACGAGGTGTGTCGCTTCGGTAGGCGATTGCTGAGACCAGCCAAACGTGCATCGGCGGAACGCGCTTGGACCGTCGGGCGCGGAGTGTCGGCCGAACGTTGCTCTGTTCGGCAGCTAGGGTGGCTTGCGTTATGAGCGACCCGTTGGGGTTGTCGATCGGGACCACCAACTTGGTTGCGGCGCGAGTCGGCAATCAACCTGTCAGCCGGCGATCGGTGTTGACCCTGTCGACAGACCGCACGCCGCAGGTCGGCGTGCTCGATTCGACGACCGGTGTGACGTTGGGCGGCTTCGTCGAGCGCGTCGGCGATCCGGTGCCGCTCGTGGCGCCCGACGGCGCCTCATATCCTGCCGACACACTGCTGGTCGAGGCGCTCGACGCCATGGTGGAGGCGGCCGGCGGGCCCTCACCGCAGCTCGCGATCGCCGTCCCCGCCCACTGGGGTGCGCCGACCCTGCGGGCATTGCGTAACGCGCTGCGGACGAACCCCAGCCTGTCCCGCGACGGGATGCCGGCCCGGTTGGTCCCCGATGCGGTCGCCTCGCTGACCGCGTTGCGCGCCAATCCGGGCTTACCGCCGGGCGGCGTCGTCGCGCTGATGGATTTCGGTGGCGGCGGCACGAGCATCACGCTCGCCGACGCGGCCTCGGCGTTCGAGCCGATCGACGAGACCGTCCGATTCCCGGACTTCTCCGGCGATCAGATCGACCAGGCGCTGTTGACGCATGTGCTCGACGGTGTTGCCCAGGCCGGAGGGCTCGACCCGGCCGGTACCGCGGCTGTCGGATCGCTGGCCCGCCTCCGCGAGGAATGCCGGCAGGCCAAGGAACGGCTGTCGGCGGTGACGGCCACCGATCTGGTGGTCGAGCTGCCTGGCTACTCGGCCACGGTCCGCGTAACCCGCGGCGAACTCGAATCGCTCATGCGACAGCCGCTCGCCGGTGTGCTCGATGCGTTGGAGAACGCGTTGGAGCGCAACAGGATCAGTTGGTCGGCGATCTCCGCGGTGGTGACCATCGGCGGCGGGGCCAGCATTCCGCTTATCACTCAACAACTTTCGGAGCATTCCCACGCGGTGGTCGTGACCACCCCGCAGCCCGCGCTCGACGCCGCGATCGGCGCCGCGCTGTCGGCGGCTTACGTCGCCGATGCCGACGCCATGACCGGCGCGGCTCCCACGCTCGGGGTTGCCGCGGCCCCGGCGACCCAAACCGCGCCCGCCGTGGTGCCCGAACAGCCGGGGTCGTCGACGTTCCGGGCGCTGGCCTGGTCGCAGGACGATTCCGGTGACGACGTCGTGCCCTACAGCGGGCCCGATGTGGTCGACACCTATGGCAGCGAAACCTCGGCACGGCCTGCGGTGCAGTACGTTCCGCCGACGGGGCCGATCGAGCAGCCGCGTTCGGCGTGGCAGCGGTTACCGCTCGCGGTGTTCGGTGTGGCCGGCGTCTGTGTACTGCTCGCTCTCGGTGGCGTGACGTATGCGCTGACCAGTTCGGAGGGCAGCACCCCCACATCGGAAGTCAAGACCGCCGAGCCGAAACCGCTGACGCCGGAGCCGCAACCGAGCGCTGTCGCGCCGCCGCCACCGCCGCCCACCGTGACCGAGGCGCCGCCGCCTCCGCCCGTGACCGTGACCCAGGCCCCGCCTCCACCGCCTCCCCCGGTCACCCACACCGAGGTCGTCACCCAGACCACGACGCCGCCGACCACAACCACGACGACGACCACCACGACAACAACGACGACCACTACGACCACAACAACGACGACCACGACGACACCGACCACCACCACGACCACCCCGACTACCACGACGAATCCGATGACGACGACGTATGTCACGGTGCCGTTCGTGCCGGTGCCCATCCCGATCCAGGTGCCGAACCAGCAGCCGCAGAATCCCTACCCGCAGCAGCCGCGGAATCCGTTCCAGCCTTATCCCTGATTGCGCGGATGGTGACAGGCCGCCGCGTGCCCGGGGCTCAGATCGAGCAGGGCAGGCGTATCGGCGTTGCAGACGTCGGTACACCACGGACACCGGGTGTGGAAACTGCAGCCCGCCGGCGGATCGATCGGGCTTGGCACGTCCCCCTCGAGCACGAGGCGCTCCCTGGCGGCGTTGCGCCGCGGATCCGGGATGGGCACCGCTGACAGCAACGCTCCTGAGTACGGGTGAAAAGGCCTGCGGTAGAGGCTGTCCGCATCGGCGGTTTCGACGATCTTGCCGAGGTACATCACCGCCACGCGATCGGACACGTGGCGCACCACGCCGAGATCGTGCGCCACGAACAGGTAGGACAATTTGAACTCCTGCTGCAGATCCTTGAGCAGGTTGATGATCTGTGCCTGCACCGAGACGTCGAGCGCCGAAACCGGTTCGTCGGCGATGATGAGTTTCGGTTGCAGGGCAAGGGCTCTGGCGATTCCGATGCGCTGTCGCTGGCCGCCGGAGAACTCGTGCGGGTATCGGTTGTAATGCTCGGCCTGCAGGCCGACACGATCGAGCAGATCGTGCACCCGGCGCTTGGCCTCCGCGCCGCTGGCCAGGCCGTGCAGTTCGATCGGGTCACCGATGATCTGGCCGACGCGTTTGCGTGGATTCAGTGACGCGAACGGGTCCTGAAAAATCATCTGCATCTGCCTGCGCATCGGACGCAGATCGTGTTGGGACCGCCCGACGAGTTCATCGCCGTCGAATCGCACCGAACCCGACGTGGGGCGGGTCAACTGCAGGATGACACGGCACAGCGTGGACTTCCCGCAGCCCGACTCGCCGACGAGACCAAGGGTTTCGCCTTCGTTGAGCGACAGGCTCACCCCGTCGACCGCGCGCACCCGCGCGATCTCCCGGTCGATGACCACGCCGGACCTGATGGGGAAGTGCTTGACCAGATCGGTGACTTCCAACAGCGCCGTCATCGCAAGGTCCTCTTGTCTTCAGGCGCCAGCCAGCACCGGTCCAGATGGCTTCCGCCGTTTCGGTTTTCCAGTGGCGGAGGCTGCGAACAATGATCGAATACGTGCGGGCACCGCGGCGCGAAACGGCAACCGGATGGCGGATTCAGCAGGGACGGCGGCTGACCCGGAATCTGCGGCAACCGCGCCGGATGTGAATCTTCCACGCGCGGAAGCGAGCCAAGCAGGCCCCAGGTATAGGGATGCTGGGGGTCGTAGAAGATCTCATCCAATGTGCCGTCTTCGACGATCTGTCCGGCATACATCACCACGACGCGGTCCGCGACCTCGGCAACAACCCCGAGATCATGTGTGATGAGCACGACCGCGAGATCGCGGTCCCGGTTGAGCTGGTCGACCAGCCGCAGAATCTGCGCCTGCACCGTCACGTCCAGTGCGGTGGTCGGTTCGTCGGCGATCAGCACGTCCGGTTCGAGCGCCAGTGCCATGGCGATCATCACGCGTTGGCGCATACCGCCGGAGAATTCGTGGGGGTAGTCGTGGACCCGCCGCTCGGGGTGCGGGATGCCAACGGCCCGAAGCAGATCCACCGCCTGCTCACGGGCCTGTGCCTTGGAGACGTCGCGATGTGCGCGAATCATCTCGATGATCTGGTCCCCGACCCGGTACACCGGGTTGAGCGAGGTCATTGGGTCCTGGAAGACCATCGCGATGTGTTCGCCCCGCACGCTGCGCAACGCATCGTCGTCGAGGCCGTTGATATCGCGCCCGCCGAAATCGATCGAGCCTTCGATCGCGGCGTTCGAAGAGCGGGTCAGGCCGATCAACGTCTGTGCGGTGACACTCTTACCCGAGCCGGATTCACCGACCACGGCCAGTATTTCGCCCGGTTCCAGGCTGAACGAGACACCGTCGACCGCACGGACCACGCCCTCGTCGGTCGCGAACCGGACGCGCAGGTCGGTGACTTGAAGCAGGGCGCCCGGCTCGATGATTCGCTCGCGCGCTTCGCTCATGCTGGGGCCGCCTCTCCGAGTCGGATCCGTGGGTCGAGGTAGGCGTATGCCAGATCGACGATCGTGTTGAACAGCACGATGAAGAACGCGCCGTACATCGTGACGCCGATCAGCGGCGGCAGGTCGAGCGTGCGAATCGCCTCGCCTGCGTACAGGCCGACACCGTTGATGTTGAAGACGGTTTCGGTGAGTATCGCGCCGCCGCCGACGACCGCGCCGAAGTCGAGCCCGAACAGCGTGACGATCGGGATCAGCGAATTGCGCAGGATATGGCGCAGGCGCACCTGCCGCTCACTGATGCCCTTCGCCCGCGCCGTGCGCACATAATCTTCGTTCGCGACGTCGAGCATGTTCGTTCGCAGCACCCGGCTGTAGAAGCCCACATAGAGCACCGCGAGCGTGATCCACGGCAGTATCAGGTGATACGCCCACTGCAGCGGATTCTCGGCCAGCGGTACGTAACTGCTGGCCGGGAACAGTTCCAGCTTGTAGCTCAGGTAGTACAGCAGGATCGCGGCGAGCCAGAAAACCGGCATCGAGATGCCGGCCAACGAGAGCACCGTCAGCGCCCGATCGGTGAACCTGCCTGCGTGCACCGCGCTGAGGTAACCGAACCAGACGGCCAGTGCCATCCACAGGACCGCGGCACCGATGCACAACGACATCGTGGCGGGTAGGCCCTCCCAGATCTGTTCGGCCACATTACGGTTGCTGGCATACGAGGTGAGCTGGCCGGTCACGATCTGCTTCATCATGGTCAGGTACTGAATCGGCAGCGGCTGATCGAGGCCGAGATCCTGGCTCACCCTGGCGATCAGGGCCGGGTTGGCGTTCTTGCCGGCGATCCGCGCGGCCGGATCGGAGTTCGGGATCACGTTGAAGATGACGAACACCAACAACGAGATCGCGAACAGCACCGCGATCATGCCGAGCACACGTCTGACGACAAATCTGGCCATGGGCTAGTGCTCCAACCGGATCTTGGCCTTGGGATCGAGCGCATCGCGCAACCCGTCCCCGAACACGTTGAGCGACAACACGGTTATCACGATCATCAGGCCGGGAACGATCGTCAGATGTGGCGCGGTGTATATCGTCTGATAGCCGTCGGCGATCATCGTGCCCCACGACGCATTGGGCGGCCGCACCCCGGCACCGAGAAACGACAGCGCCGATTCCAGCAGCATGTTGTTGGCGATGTTGAGCGTGAAGAACACGATGATCGTCGAGACGATGTTGGGCAGCAGTTCGGAGACCATGATCCGCAGCGGGCCCTTGCCCATCGCGACGGCGGCCTCGATGAACTCCTTCTGCCGCAAGGCCAGTACCTCGCCGCGGATGGGTCGCGCCATGTACGGCACGTAGACGCATCCGATGATGAGGATCGGAATCCACAGCGAGTCGCCGGCCACCTGCACCGGGCCCAGCTTCAACCCGCCGAGGGCCAAAGCCGTGCCCAGTGCGATACCGAGCAGCAGCACCGGAAACGCCCACACGACGTCCATGACCCGCGACAGCAGTGCGTCGATCCAGCCCCGGTAAAAGCCCGCGAGCAGGCCGATGATGACCGCCAGCACCGTCGTGGTCAGCGCGGCGGCCAGGCCGATGTAGATCGAGGTGCGGCCGCCGTACATCAACCGCACCATCACGTCGCGACCGTTCTGGTCGGCGCCGAGAAGGTAGCGGCCGTGCAAGCCGGGACCCAGTGGTGTGCCGTCAGGGGACACCACATACGTCTCTTCGCCGTCGATCAGCACCTTGTCGGTGATGTGGTTCTCGTTCGGCGACGTGTGGGCCACATGGTCCGCCCACAGCGGGGCGGCCAGGCAGAACAGCACGATCGCGACGAACAGGGCACCGCATGCCAGCGCAACCTTGTTGCGCCGCAGCCGGATCCAGGCCAGATACCAGGGACTGTGCCCCGTGACCGCGACCCCCATTACTTCAGCGCGAAGGAGGTGTAGTCCTGATTGAACAGCAGATGGTGATAACTCGTATCGAAGTCCATGCGATCCGACAGGAACGTGGTGAACTGCTCGTTGCCGTACGGCGCCCAGATGGCCTGCTCCATGAACGCGCGGTCCAGGTCGGCGTAACCCTTCTCGACGTCATCGGACAGTTGCTTGGTGAGCAGTTCGTCCATCTTGGCGTCCAGTCCGGGGATGTTGACCCGAGAGAAGTTGTTGCCGTTGGTCGGCAGGATGCTCTTGCCGTTGATCAGCGGCCGGAAGAAGTCGTCGGGATGCGGGAAGTCCTGGAACCAGTCGGCGAATCCGGTGTCGAGATCCGGCGTGGTCTGGTTGCCGATCGTCGTCCAGTACACGTCACCGGCGATGACCTTGAGCGTGGCGTTGAACCCGAGTTGGGTGAGCACGTCGTGGTAGTACTCGCCGATGCGCTTGCGGTCCGGCTCGTCGTCGGTCCACACGGTGATGTTGCGGTCGGCCGGATTCGCTTCGGCGATGAGCTGTTTGGCCTTGTTGATGTCCGGCCCGGCATAGAGCTTGTATTCCTGGTAGCCCGGCATACCCGGCGGCAGGATTTGCTGGGTCGGGTGCAACCGGCCACCGAAGATGCGGTTGAGCGCCTCGGGGTCGATCGCGTAGTTGATGGCCTGGCGCACCCGCAGGTCGTTGAACGGAGCCTGCTGGGTGTTCATCCAGAAGTAGTACGTGTTGATCGAATCCTCGAGCCGGAAGCGGTCGCTGTAACGCGCCTTCACCTCGGGCAGCCGGTCGGCGTCGGGCGGATCGACCATGAAGTCGATGGTGTTCTGCTGTACGCCGGTGACCTGGGCGCTGTTGCTCTTGTTCTGGGTGACGATGATCTTGTCGACGTGCGCATCGGCCACCTCGTCGGCGCCGGCATCTTTGACGGTCTGGAACTGGGGATTGCGTTCCATCGTGAGGGTGTGCGGCGCATCGACTTTGGTGATGGTGAAGGGTCCGCTGCTCGGCGGCGGGTTGTTGGTCGCGTCCTTGTCGAGCGGGGTGCTCGGCGGCACCGGCGCGGCGAACGGCAATCCGAGAATGTGGTCGAATGTGCCGTTCGGCTCCGTCAACGTGATGGTGATGTCGCCGGTCGCATCGTCGGTCTTGATGCCGCTGATCGTGTCGGCCTTGCCCTCGGCGTAGTCGTCGGCGCCCGCGATGACGCCGTAGAACACCGAGCCGCCGGAGTCGGCCTTGAACAGGCGCTGGATGGCATAGGTGAAATCCGATGCTTTGATGGGGGTTCCGTCCGAGTACTTCATGTTGGGCCGCAACGTGAGCTTGTAGGTCTTGCCATCGGGGGAGACCTCGGGCAGCGACTTGGCCAGCCCGGGCACCACCTGAGTGCCCTCCTCACCCTTGGCGTGCTTGTAGGTCAGCAGCGGGGTGTAGGTGTTGTAGAGCACCTCCCACCCCTCGAGCGTGTACGACAGCTGCGGGTCGATGTAATCGGGGAACGACGTCATGCTGACGTTGATCTCACCGCCCTCTTTCGCGGTGGAGCTCTCGCCTCCACCGCACGCGGCTACCCCGAACACCGCAAGCGCGGCGACGCTGGCAATGGTCAAAACTCTGCGCGGCGACTTCATCTATTCCCCTTGATTTCCAACCCGGACGATTGCCCGCTACAGCTGTACGCCATTTGTTGGGCCGTTGAGCATCTTTCGGGAAAATTCACGGTCTGCAACTCAAACGGCCGAAGTTTCTACTGTGTAACGCGAACCTGTGTGTCAAGACGTGCAGTTTTCAGGTGGCAGTCGACAGCATGCTGGGACTATGACGAGTTTGTGACGTCGGACCGTGCCGACGCGGGCGCCGACGTCACTCCACGACGCTTCGGCGGAACTCGCCGCGGGTGCGCCGCCGCCGCCATCATGTGTTCGTAGCTGCGCTTATGCGTTCCGAACGGCAGGGTGCGCGACGACGGCGCAACCGATCACCGCACCGAAATACGCCGTATCCGTTGCCGCCCATCTATTGTGTGGCTGTGCCTGAGATGGATCGTCGCCGCGTGATGTTCATGATGGGTCTGGGGGTGGCGGCCGCAGCACTGCCCGCCGGAACTGCCGGCGCGGAGCCGAACATCGGGGACAACCCGCCGCCCGGACCGGGGCCGGCTGCTGCCGATCCGGCACCCACATTCCTCTTCCAGGACGAGTTCGACGGCCCGGCCGGCTCACCTCCGGATCCGGCATGGTGGCACCTCGTGCCGGCGCGCGAGACCATCAAGAACCCGGTGGAGTGGGACAAGCCGTTCAACATGGGTCGGTATGTGACCGACCAGGAGCACGCGTTCCAGGACGGCAAAGGCAACCTGGTCATCCGTGCGACCCGCGGGCCAGGCACCACGATCCAGGAAAAGTACGCCAGTGCCAAGGTTGTCGGACTGTGGCGGGGCGGCATCGGCACCACCTGGGAGGCTCGCGTCAAGCTCAACTGCCTGACCGACGGAGCCTGGCCGGCGTTCTGGGTTCTCAACGACGATCCCGTCCGCGGTGGCGAGGTCGACCTGGTGGAGTGGTACGGCAACCGCGACTGGCCATCGGGCACCACGGTGCACGCCCGGCTGGACGGCACGTCGTTCGCCACCAACCCACATCCGATCGACAGTGACTGGCACACCTGGCGCATGTCGTGGACGCCGACGGGCATGTACTTCTGGAAGGACTATGCCCCGGGCATGGAGCCGTTCTTCGAGGTTCCCGCGAATTCGTTGCAGGACTGGCCGTTCAACGATCCTGGCTACACGATGGTGCCGGTGTTCAACATCGCGGTCGGCGGATCGGGTGGCCGCGAACCGGCGGGCGGTAACTATCCGGCTGAAATGCTGGTCGACTGGATCAGGGTGTTCCAGGGCTGATCGTCGCGGGGACGTAGCCCCCATTTACAGCAACTTCTCAGCTAACGTTTGCGTTGTCAATCGTCCAAGGCAGCGCAGGAGTTTTAAACGTTATGGCGGACAAGGGTTTTCGGCGATCGCTCACGGCAGGGGTGGCGCTGGCGGGTGCTGGTGTCATTTCCTTGGGGTCGGTCGCGGCGCTGCCCGACACCAACGTTGAAATCGCCGCGGTCGCACCGCGGGTCGTATCGGCCGAGGTTCAGCACGTCAACTTCGCCGAGTACGCCCAGATTCTGGCGGCGGGCGCCACGGCGGCTCTCGAGCAGAGTGGCGATGCGCTGTTCCGCAAGGTGCCCGAGTTGTGGCAGACCGTTCAGGGCACCTGGCCCGATGCCGACCTGACGCACTGGAATTACGCGCTGGTGGCTGACATGGTGTTCGCGCCCATCGCGCCGCTCGTGATCGGCCCGTTCAACGACGCAGTCGCAGAGGTGCTGGCGCGTCAGTTCCCGGCGCTGGAAACCGAGATCAGGCAGCTGCCCGAGCTCGTCGAGTACACGGCCGTGCGTTTGGTCGGCCCGCTGCTCAGTGCGATCGGCGGAGCCGGCATGGCCCACTCCGAGATCTTCTATTCCATGACCACCGGCGAGCTTCAGCCGTTCTTCGAAGCCGTTGTCCGAGCGCCCTTCCATGTGGTCGACGGGCTGCTCAACGGCGGGTACGGCGATTTGGGCCCGCTGCTGCCCGGCCGAGAAGGCGACTACATTCCCGCACCCGGCATCCTCACGCCGTGGGGTGAGGAGCCGGCGCCGCGTGACATCAAAACACCCGAGGACCTCGAGACCGCTGAAGTAAGCGCCGCGGTCGAAGAAGTCGAAGAAGTGGTCGAGGCGGACGCGACCGAAGACGCGACCGTCAGCCCGCTGCAGGCCGTCGTGGACAAGCTCACGAAGCCGGTGGTCGAGGAAGTCACCGTTTCGACAGAGGCCGAGCCGGAGACTCCTGCCGTGACTCAGGCCGAGGCCGAGAGTGAAACCGTAACCGACACTACGGAGACTTCGGACACTTCGGCAGAATCCGAGGTCACGAAGCCGTCGCGCAAGGGTGTGGCGAAGTCCGACGATCGAAGCGGTATCCGGCAGAGCGTCAAGGACTTCCGGTCCAATGTGCGCGACAGCGTCAAGAAGCTCACCGGCAACGCGAAGTCGACGACGCGCCCCGACACGGACGATAAGAAGTCGTCGCCTTCATCGGCTGCCGGCTCCAGCGACAGCAGCAGTGACAGCAGCGGCAGCGACAGCAGCGAATAAACCTGGTTCGCGGTCGTCAGCACGCCAGGTGAGGTTTTGCCTTTTTCGTTGTGGCGCACTGTGACGAACGTGCAGGCTTTTGTGCCCGAAAGCCGAGAACGCCACAACAAGTTGCACGTTCGTCACAGGAACCGAGAAGGATCAGGGCCGAGGAGCCACTGCCGTCCGTAACTTCCCGGCCGGTGGTGCGCAGAACGCCGATGCGATCTCCTCGAGCGGCACGGGTGCGCCCACCAGGGAGTGCCACGGATAGTGGTCCCTGGTCCGTTCGAGTAACTCGACGGCGCGGTGCAGGTGGCGGGGCTCGTAGTTGTGTACACCGGTGATCGTGAGCCATTGCCGGACAACCGCTTCGGGGTCGACGTCCAACGGCGCGCCGGGCATCACCGAGCCGGCGAGCACGAGCACGCCGCCGGTGTCGAGCCGGCCGAGTGCCTGCGCGACCGCATCGGTGGACCCGGTGTAGTCGATCGCCACATCGACCGGCCCGCCGTCAGCCGCACGGCCACCGAATTCCGTTGCCAGTTCCAGGCGTCCGGGATCGATGTCGACGACCTGCACGTCGGCGCCGGCCTCGGCACATGCCGCCACCGCGGTGAGGCCGAGCATGCCGGCCCCGCCGATCAGTACGCGTCGGCCCACGACATCGCCTGCCGCCTCGAGCGTCGCCATCACGGTCGCCGTCGCGCAGGCCGCAGGGGCCGCCACCATATCGGGAAGGGTCTCGGGCACCACGGCGATCGTCGTGCCCTTTGGCAGCACCACGTGCTCGGAGTACGAGCCCGACAGTGGCCAGTCACCGTCGAACGGCTCATGCCCGACCTTGCGCACCGATGTGCATTTCGCGGTCAAACCCGAACGGCAGCGCGCACATTCACCACACGTGACCGTCACCGACCAGATCACTCGTTGTCCCACCTGGACCGGCGCACGCGGACCGGCGGCGACGACATCACCGACCGCCTCATGGCCGAGGATCGACGGGCACGCGGCGGCGCGGCGGCCGGTGACGGTGTGCAGATCGCTACCACACACCGTGGCCAGCCGGACGCGCACCAGGACATCTCCGTCGCCGAGTTCGGGGATCTCGACTTTCTGCAGTTCGACCTCAGAACCGCCGGTCCAGACCGCGGCCAGCGTCACACGAGGCGTGAGCGTATCCACCCGGACAACCTTTCGATGGCATAGACGATGACGAAGATGACGATCACGATGGCGCCGGCCACGTCGAAGTTCAGCGTGCGGATCGACTCGAACAGCAGGTAGCCGATACCGCCCGCCCCGACGATGCCGAGGATGGTCGACGTACGTACGTTGACGTCGAACAGATACAGGCTCGATCCCACCATCGCAGGCATCGACTGCGGAATCACCGCCGCGAACAACGTCTTCCACCAACCGCCGCCGACGGATCTGACGGCTTCCATGGGGCCCGGATCGATCTCTTCCACCGCGTCGGCGACCAACTTCGCCAGGAAGCCCACCGATCCGATGGCCAGCGCACAGGTACCGGCGATCGGCCCGAGACCCAGCGCCGCGACGAACACCACGGCCAGGATGAGCTCGGGAACCGCCCGCACCAACAGGATCCAGCCTCGGGCGAACCAGTACGCAACCGCGTTCGGTGTGACATTGCGGGCCGCGAGGATGCCGACGGGAATCGACAACACCACGCCGATCGCCGTCGAGACCACGCCGATGGCGACCGTTTGTGCTGCGGCGACGAACAATTCGCTGCCGAGTGCATCGAAGTTCGGTGGGATCATCCGGGTGAACACCTCGATCGAGGGAACTACCCAGGTGAACAGCGATACCGGATTGATCTTCAACACGACGAAGGCCGAAAGAACCGTGCCGACCAGCAGGCCTGAAAAGATGAACCGGGTGGCGCGATCACGTGCCGGGTTCGTCTGCTCGGGGGTGAGCAGCACCCTGCGAATGAGGATCGCGAGTAATTCCATGGCGACGATGATCGCCAGGATCACACACACGATGCCGAGCGCACGAGGATAGATCAAGCCGCGCAATGCATCCTGAAGCGCGAAGCCGATGCCTCCGGCGCCGACGAATCCGAGCACGACCGACATACGCAGGTTGATGTCGATGCGGTAGATGAACGTCCCGATCCACGACGGCATCGCCTGCGGGACGACGGCGTTGAGCATCTCGCGGAAGTATCCGACGCCGGTGCTGCGCACAGCCTCGCGGGGTCCAGGATCGGTCTGCTCGATGGCGTCGGCGAAGAGTTTGCCGAGCATGCCGATGGAATGCAGGGCGAGCGCGAGAATGCCTGGCAGGACGCCAATTCCGAGCGCACGCACGAACAGCACCGCGAAGAGCAGGTCCGGCATGGCCCGGCAGAACGTGATGATGGCCCGGGCCACCGCGTACACGGCCGGATGGGGTGTGGTGTTGCGGGCCGCCATGAATGCCAGCGGCACCGATGCGATGGCGGCGAGAACCGTGCCGAGCACGGCCATCAACAGTGTCTCGACGGCCAGTCCGGCGATCCGGCCGGGGTCGTCCAGCCGCGGCGGGATCATGCGCTCGAGTAGCGCGACGACCTCGTCGAAGCCGTCGATCAGTGCGGTCGGCGCGAATTCGATCGACCACGCCGACAGGATCGTGGCGAGGACCGCGGCGATCGCGACAAGCTGCAGCAGGCCGGGTAAGGGCGGCTTGCGATTTGGCGCCGACGGCTCGGAGGCCGCGGGCCGCTCGGCGACTTCGGTTGTCATGACGGCCGGGTGGTCGGGGTGACCGAGGGGTCGACCCGCTGGTAGATCGCCATGACGTCGTCGCGGGTCATGCCGACGGCGGGCCGGTCGAGAACCTTCTGCCCGTTGCGCAGGCCGACGAGGCGGTGCGCCCAGCCGAGCGCGAGGTCGACCTGGTGCAGTGTGCACACCACGGTCAATTTCTCCTCGATGCACACCCGGAACAGCAGATCCATGACCACGCCGGCGTTTTCGGGATCGAGCGAGGCGACGGGTTCGTCGGCCAGTAGGAGTGCGGGCCGTTGCATCAGCGTGCGGGCGATGGCCACACGCTGCTGCTGGCCGCCCGACAGGGTGTCGGCGCGACGCTCCGCGAAATCGGCCAACCCGACGCGGTCGAGGTGCGCCAACGCCGCGGCGCGCATGTTCTTGGGGTAGGTGAGGGCGCCATAGCGTGGGAAGCGCAATTGTCCGAGCCCGCCGATGAGAACGTTCTCCAGACAGCTGAGCCGGCCGACCAGGTTGAAGTGCTGGAATACGAAGCCGACCCGTCGGCGCAGCGCGCGCAGCTGAGCACTCGAGGCCTGATCGACCCTGACGCTGCCGACGTCGACGGCGCCGGACGTGACCGGGTGCAGCCCGTTGAGGCAGCGCAGCAGCGTGGATTTGCCCGACCCGGACAGTCCGAGCAGGACGAGCAGCTCGCTGCGGCGCACGTCGAGTGACACGTCGTCCAGCGCGAGGGTGTCACCGAATTTCTTGGTGACGTTGCGGGCGACGACGACGAGGTCGTCGCCCGCAACGGGATGGTCGGTTCCGACAGCGGTCACGTCAGCCCTTGCACTTCTCGGAGCCGGTCACATCGCAGACGTGGCGCACGCCGTCGTAATCGGAATCTTGCGCCGGCACAACGCCCCACGCACGCTCGTCGGTGATCCGGCACGCGTCGCCCTCGCAAAAGCCTTCTGCCTCAAAGTTCCTCACGTTGGCCTTATCGGCGAACAGCTTCTTGAGCTTGTCGATGGCCTCGGTGCCCAGCGAGTCGTTGGCGGCGAATACCGAGCCCGCGATCATCTCCGACTTCCACACCGTCTTGAGCTGGCCGGGCTTGAGGTCGCCCTTCTCGATCATGGTCTTGTCGACCATGGTGTCGAACGCGAACCCGGCGTCGCAGTCGCCGTTGGCGATCGCGAGGGCCGACGAGTCGTGGCCACCGGCGTAGATCGGCGTCACCGCCGCGGAGATGTCGGCCTCCGAACCGGACTTGATGACGCCTTCCTCGATCAGCCCGGCCGACGGGTACAAAAAGCCCGACGTCGAACCCGGGTCGACGAAGCACACCTTCTTGCCGGCGAAGTCCTTGAGGCCGTTGATGTTTGCCTCTTCGGATCGGGCCAGGCCGTAGGACTGGTAGCCCGGCTTTTCGCCCTCGTCCTTGATGACGGCGCCGATCGGGGTGATCTTGGCACCGTTGATGCCGGCCACCACGTAGGCGAAGGGGCCGAAGAACGCGAGGTCGACGTTGTCGGCGATCATGCCCTCGACCACGCCGGCGTAGTCCGACGCCTGGACGAATTCGACCTTCGACCCGGTTTCCTTCTCCAGCAGCTTGATGAGCGGTTCATAGCTGGCCTTCATGTCGGCGGAGTTCTCGGCAGGTACGGCCGCCAGGGTGATGGTCTCGGGGAAGCCCTGCTCGGTGGTGGCCTCGGAGCTTTCCGAGCCCGAACAACCGGACATGACCAGGGCGATGCTGGCAGCTGCTGCGGCGGCCGCGATCGGGCGGCGGGTGCGAATCTTCATGGGCGCGGAAACCTTTCGAGGGGGCGGGGTTGATCCGCCACACACCCTGTGCGTTGGTCTATACCAACAGGTTCAGTGAAGGCGAACGAAAGGTTAACAACGCGAGACTTCTTGGTCTATACCATGGTCTATACCAGGAATTGGTACGGTGGTCTCGTGACTGCGAGCGCAGAACATCGAGTTCTCAAGCATCAGGTGGTTCGCGCGCAGCTGGATCGGATGCTCGACGGCATGGAGGTCGGCGACCCTTTTCCGGCGGAACGCGAGATTGCCGAACAGTTCGATGTCGCTCGTGAGACCGTCCGGCAGGCGTTGCGCGAACTGCTGCTCGACGGCCGTGTCGAGCGGCGGGGCCGGTCGACGGTCGTCGCCAAGCCCAAGGTTCAGCTTCCACTTGCCATGGGCTCCTACACCGAGGCCGCCAAGGACAAGGGCTTGGGCGCCGGGCGCATTCTGGTCGGCTGGACCGATCTGATCGCCGACGAGACGCTTGCGGGCCAACTCGCTATCGATCCGGGTGCACCGATCATTCAGTTGGAGCGCGTGCTGACCACCGACGGTGTGCGCGTCGGGTTGGAGACGACGAAGCTGCCTGCCGTCCGCTATCCCCGGCTGCGTGAGACGTTCGACTACAAGGCGTCGCTGTACGCAGAGATCCGGAGCCGCGGGATCACGTTCGAGCGGACGGTCGACACCATCGACACCGCGCTGCCCGACGCTCGAGAGTCGGCCCTACTGACGGTCGACAGCCGCACGCCCATGTTTCTGCTCAACCGGGTGTCCTACGACCAGAACGGCGTTCCGATCGAGCAACGACGGTCGTTGTACCGCGGCGATCGGATGACTTTTACCGCTGTGATGCATGCCTCATAACGCAACCGTTTCGTGACAATTTTGTGACCTTTGACCTGCGGAAACGCGGTCTGAGGATCCTTGACGGAATTTTAAGGGAACTCTCAGAGACCGCACTCGGTTGCTGCAATCGCTCTGACCTGCCCGTATGGTGCCCGTGTGGGCCGACATGCATTAGCCAGCCCCCGCCGGCGTAACCCGTCGGCTGTAGCGGCTGCGATCATCGCCCCGGCTGCTGTGTTCTTCGCGGTCGGCGGTGATGTCCAGAAATTACCCGCCAAGCAAGTGGCCAAACCCGCCGCCGAGGAAGCGCCGCCCTGCTGCATGGAGATCGTCTCGGCGCCTGCCGCGTCGTCGGCGCCTCCCGTCGTTCAGCCAGAAGGCGTGAACTTCGTGTCCGCGGCTACCGCGTCGCGCTGGCGCGTCATCGACATCCCCGAGGCGCTGCCGGTCGGGGATGCGCCCGAGAGCGGCTTGCAGGTCAAGACGATCCTCGCCTCACGCAGCATCAGCGCGGACTTTCCCGAAATTCAGCAGATCGGCGGTGTCCGGCCCGACGCGCTGCGCTGGCACCCAGACGGTCTGGCTCTCGACGTCATGATTCCGAACCCGAGCAGCGCGGCAGGCATCGCTCTCGGCAACGAGATCGTCGCCTACGCGCTCAAGAACGCCGAGAGATTCGGCCTGCAGGACTGCATCTGGCGCGGCACGTATTACACGCCTGGCGGTTCGCGCAGCGGTGGGTACGGGCACTACGACCACGTCCACATCACCACGACCGGAGGCGGTTACCCCTCCAAGGGGCAGGTCTACCTCCGCTAAAGCGTGTCGCGGCCAGTCGACGTCCGCCGACCTTTAGATTCGCGGTGTGGCGCTGTCGTTTCGCCGGGCCCGATCGGTCATGAGTGCCGAGGTCGCCGCGATACGCCGCCGCGATCCCGACCTCGATGCGGGCGACATCGCCGGCTTCACCCTTCCGATTCTCGTTCGGGTGATCGGCGTCATCGCCATCGGCGTGGTCCCGCTGCTCGTCGTGCGCAACGGCGAGAGCGAGAACTCGCAGCTCGTCGCGATCATCGGGTCGTTCGCGCTCGTGGTGATCTGTGCGGCCGTCGTGGCGTGGCTGACCTCGATCGTCATCTCCGGGCTCGTCGTGATGATCCTGTACCGGACGCGGCCGACCGCGTCGTCGCGCCTCGTGATGCGCATCCTCACCGACTCCTTCATGCGCATCGACGACTCGACGTCGGCACTGGCCCTGCTGGCGCTGTTGGCCGGCCTGTTGTCACTGGCGTTCGGGCTGCCGACCCGAACGGCCGACGAGCTGGCCAACTCGGTGCTCGACGACCTCCTGGCCGCACAAGTCGGAGTCCTGCTGGTCGCGTTGGCCTTCGCGTTCGTCGCCGAGTCGATCCGCTCGGCCGCCGACATCGTCGACGACCAGTCGCTCATGCTGGCGTGGCCGTGGGCGCTGATCATCGCGTCGCTGAGCTGGGTGCTGGCCACCATCGCCGGGCCGTTCGAGGCGACCCGCATGCTGACCATCCTGTTGCACGAATGGCTCCCCGCCGTCGTCGACGGCGTGCCGAGCACCGAGGTGATCGCCGAACTCGTCCCACCAAGCGCGCGGTGGTGGGTAGCGTTCGGGCCGGTGCCGATCATCGCCGTGATCTGGGCGTACCAGGCGGCGCGGCACGGCGGCTTCGCCGCGATACGGGAGTTCTTCGAGGACGACGCACCGGCGGATTGACCGAGGCGAGCGCCAGATGAACGGAGACCCGGCCTTGGCCGAATCTGATGTGCCCCAGTCATCCTCGCGGCGCCTGGTGTTGCGAAGTCTCGGCATGCTGCGGACCGTGCGGAGCCGGCTCGTCGTTCTGCTCGTCCTCGGAGTCCTCGCGTCGGCCCTGCCCTACGTCACGATCGCCGCGTTCGGGCCGATGATGCAGGTGGTCGCCGAGGCCGGCGGCACAGGCAACCTCGCCGGGGTGTGGGACCTTCGCGGCCCGCTCGTGGCCCGGGAAGACGGCGTGCTGCGGTCGTTGGCTGGCCCGGTGCCGTTCGCGGTACTGCTGATCGTTTGGGCTTCATCGCTTCTGCTGACTCAGCTGATGTACTTCGTCAACGCGTGGGTGGGAGCGAAAGTCGAGCAGGTCCTCGCGGTGGACATCAGGCAACGGGTCCACGATCATCTCCAGACGCTGTCGCTGGACTTCTTCGCCGGGTCGCGCAGCGGTGAGTTGATCCAGCGCGTCGCCACTGAATCCCTCGGTGTGCAACGGCTTTTGACAGACTGCCTGCTGCCGCCTCTGATCGACGCCGTCGTTCTCGTCCTGGTCATCAGCTACCTCATGGCCATTTCATGGCAGATGACGGTCGCGGCCCTGATCCTCACTCCGCTGGCCCTGCTCACGTTGCGATATGCGGGCCGCCATGTCCAAGCCGTCATGAGGCGGGGGATGAATGCCGACCGTGCGATGGCTTCCGAGGTCGAGCAGACGATGAGTGGAATCGCCGAAATTCAGATGTTCAACGCGCAACCGGCACGCAGCAAGCGGTTTCACGACGTTTCGGAGTCCTCGGCGAGGAGCGTGGCGTCCGCAGTGGTCTGGACGCAGGCCACCGTGAACGGGTCGCAGATTTTCGTCGCGCTCAGCACTGTCGTGGTGTTGCTGGTCGGTATCGCATACAGCGCGCACTTCGGGCTGACGTTCGCCGCGCTGTTGGTGTTCGCCGGTGTCGTGCCGACGATGTTCGGTGCGGCGCAACGGGTTCTGGGCGCTTACACCACGTACCAGTCGGTGGTGCCGAGTGTGGTTTCGACCTACGAACTGCTCGACACCCGCCCGTCGATTCAGGAGTCCCCGAACGCCGCTCGGCTCGGTGATGTGCACGGCAACCTGGTGTTCGAGGGCGTCACGTTCGGCTATACGCCGTCGCAGCCGGTCCTCGACGGATTGTCCTTTTCGGTCGCCGAAGGTGAGACCGTCGCCGTGGTCGGTGGCATCGGTTCGGGCAAGTCGACCATATTCAACCTCGCGCTGCGATTCCTCGACCCGCAGCAGGGCCGCATCATGCTGGACGGCCACGACATCTCGGGCGTCACCATCGCCTCGCTGCGCGAGCAGGTGTCCAAACTCGCCCAGTTCCCGTTCTTCACCAAGGCCACGATCCGGGACAACATCCGACTGGCGCGGCCGGATGCCCGCGATGCGGAGATCGAGGAAGCGTGCAGGCAGGCGCACATCCACGAGATCATCACGACGAAGATGCCCGACGGCTACGACACGATCGTCGACGTGCAAGTGCCGTCCGGTGGGCAGAAGCGACTCATCGCGCTGGCGCGATGCCTGTTGCGCCGACCGCAGGTGCTGTTGCTCGACGAGCCGACGGAGAATCTCGATGCCGATCAGCGGGCCAGGCTGATCGGCGTGATCCGGGGTTATGCCCGCGATCGCACGTGCCTTGTGATCAGTCATGACATGGACTTCGTCGCTGCCGTCGCCGACCGAATTCTGGTGCTGGAGAACGGTCGGATCGGCCAGGAGGGTGACCACCGCGCGCTGATGGCGCGAGACGGGCTCTACAAGCGCCTGTTCGAGGCGCAGAGCGCAGACATGGGCTAATCCTCGGGTGGCTCAGGCGCTTCGGGTGCGTCCTGTCGTCTCGCCAGGATCATCACGATGTCGCGCATGGGGACTTCCCGGAGGCCGCCCCATTCGGGTCCCACGGCGAAGTCCGCATCGGTGGCGACGAACCGATACCCCGGTAGGTCGCGTTGCGGATTGAGCGGAAACTTCATGTGCCACAAGCGCTGCGCGACCGCGACTGCCGCGTCGATGGGCATCGGCCGATCGACGCCGAGTGGCACGCAGATGTCCTGGGTGTGCACCAGGATGTCCATCAGCGGGTCGACTTCCTTGGTCATCGGCGGGCGCCTGCGCGAACCGGCCATGGCGCGCAATCGCGCGGTGATTTCTTGCGGGGTCGCCTTGTCCGCCAGGGCCATTCGCCGGATCATGGCGTCGAAGCGGAAGCCGGATCTGAGCGCAGCCAGTGCGGCGTCCTTGCGGCTCACCTGCGATTGCGTCAGGTGGACCGCGACGTCGCGCACGGTCCACGCCGTGCACAGCGACGGCGTCGACCACTGGTGCGGTTCGAAGGTGTCGAGCAGGTCGGCGAGCTGTCCACGCTGTTCGTCGATGGTCCGCCAGATCGCGTCGGATTCCATGTCCGCTCCTATGGTCAGGATTCCTGACTAAAATTAGTCAGGAAAGCGTACTAAAGTCAAGGTGTGGATGAGGCGCCGAACTCAGCGGTGATGATGTTCATCGCGTACCGGGCTGCCGAGAACCGGATACTCGATATCGTGCACGAGGCCGGTTTCACCGACCTGACCCTGGCGCAGTGCCGGATCGCGCAGCGGCTGAACCCGCAAGGCATCCGGCTCACCGATCTGGCCGAGCAGGCGCAGGTGACCAAGCAGACCGCGGGCGCCCTGGTCGACGAGCTCGAGCGGGCCGGGTATGTCGTGCGCCGACCCGACCCCACCGACGCTCGTGCCCGGTTGGTGATGCTCTCCGAGCGTGGTGCGGCGGTGTGTCAGGTGGCCGCGGCCGAAGTCGAGGCAATCGAGACCGAATGGTTAGAACACCTGGGCGCCAAGGCTTATCGCGATCTACGCCGGGCGCTGCTCGCACTGCGCGAGATCACCGACCCGTACCAGTAGGCCGATCACCGGTATTTCGGCTCCTTCCGGACCGCATCGCTGCCACACTGAGCGCACAGCGAGCACGTCGGAGTCGGGGAAAGGTGCGCTATGCCAGGTGAGTTCGGGACATTGCCCAACGAGGACGGCGTGGTTGCCACAACCGCGTCGCGCGATGCGAACGGGATGGTCGGCACCAACACCGACACACAGCCGGTGGCGGCCGGCGGTAACGGCGGCGCCGGTGTGCGCGGAACCACGCTTGTGCCCGACGGCGCCGGCGTGGCGGGGGAGAACGAGGCGCCCACCGGGGCGGGCGTGTACGGCCGTGGCCCGTCGGCCGGTGTGCAGGGAACCTCCGAGGCGGGCGCGGGCTTGCACGGGTTGTCGGATTCCGGCGCTGCCGCACAAGTCGAATCGCGGATCGGCACCGGTCTGCTTGCCTTCGCCCACAACGCGGACATGAACACGGTGCACGCGATCAACGACGCCACCACGCCGCGCACCCGCATGGACGCCGAGCCGCGCGGCGCTGGCGTGCTCGGGCAGTCGACCACCCCGGGGGCTGCCGGCGTGCACGGACTCCACAGCGGTACCGACGGTGCCGGCGTGCGAGGGCGCGGCCCCGACGCCGGCGTCGACGGGCACTGTGTCGAGGACGCCGGGGTGCTTGCGTCGAGTGTGCGCGGCAATGGTGTCGAGGCGGTCGCCGAGGGTACGTCGCCGTTCACGAGCTACCTTCGCGATCCGGTCGTCGACGAAGCGTTTCGCCGCGATCTGGCGAACCGGGCGCGCGAGGCCGCCAGCCGTCTCCAAACTTCGCGTGCAACTAATCTGGCGAAAACCCGTCACGACTCACTCACCGATCGCGTCGCGGGCGGCAGAGTCGGCGTCCCCGGATGGGTACGCGAAGTGCCTGACCGTCTGACCGACCGACTCGGCGTCCCCGTGGTACCGATCGGAATCGGCCGCCTCGACGATGCGCTCCGCGACCGGCCCAGAGGGAACGGGGTGTGGGGACACACCAAGGTCGCCGGGGGAAGTGGCGTGCTCGGCACCGTCGAGCCCGGCACTCGCGATGTCGCCGGGGTGACGGGCGTCGGAGATACGGCGGGCCGCTTCTACGGTGCGGTCGAGATCGTCGGAAGCGGCTCTGTCACCGGCACTCTCGAGGTCGGCGGGAACGTCGACGTGCGCGGCAGTATCGACGTGCTCGGTGATGTCCGGCTGGTCGGCGCCGATTTCGCCGAGGGCTTCGACGCGTTGTCAGGAGACATCGCGCCGGGGAGCGTGATGGTGATGGACGACAACGGAGGCTTGACGGTGTCAAGCTCCGAGTACGACACGAGAGTCGCCGGCGTCGTCTCCGGGGCGGGCGACCTCCGCCCGGGCATTCTGCTGGACCAAGCGGGAGATCAGGCCGGGCGCGTGCCGATTGCACTCGTCGGCAAGGTCTACGTGTGGGTCGATGCGGAGTTCGGGGAAGTGCGCGTGGGTGACCTTCTCACCACTTCACCGGTGCAAGGGCACGCCATGAAAGCATCCGACCCTTCGCGTGCCTTCGGTGCCGTTCTCGGGAAGGCCATGCAGCCCCTCGCCGACGGTCGCGGTCTGGTCCGCGTTCTTGTGTCGTTGCAGTGAGGGCAGGCAGATGCCATCGCTACGTAAGGAATTGAACGCGTCATGGGCGCGGGACTTCCGTTCCGCCCGTGACCTTGCCGCGGCGATCCCGGTGCCGAGCCCGACGACGGTGCGCACGCTCATCGACGCGCTGCGCACCGTCGAATCCGTACATCACGAGCGCGCGATGCACACGTCCGATGACGCGCCGATCAACGGCCGAGTCGCGTTCGATCTACACAGCGACGGCACGTGGACGTTTTCAGGGCACGTGCGCGCCACCGGATTCCCGTCATACACATACGGCGTCCAGGCGTGGCTGCAGACGCCGGACGGTACCGTCATCGCCGCGGCCACGAGCGGCAAGGTGTTCGGAACGGATACGCCGGGGGATCGTCAACGGAACTTCAGCGTGTCCGGCACCAACCTGGCGATCGCCGATCAGTGGGGGTCGCTGCGCGGCGGCGCTGGTTCGGTGGGCTATCGCCTGCACGCGGAAATATCGGGGGTGCTCGGCACGGCGCTCGACGTGGTCGAATTCCTTGCGCAAGGCGTGATCGCGAATCTTGTTCTCGGGCCGGCCGGTTGGGCGATCGTCCTGGGCAACGAGCTCGCCGAACTGGGCGTGCAGATCGGCACACCCGACATCGTCTCTGCCCTAATCGTGTCCGGTGGTGTGCTGTGCATCCTCGGACCGGGCGGCATCGTCCCTGCGATCCTTGCCGGTTGGGCGGCGGCCGAGATCGCGAACGTCAACCATCGCGAGATGAGTGACAAGGAAATCGAGTTCGCCAAACGGGTTTTCGGTGACCACATCGACTATGACCGAGTGCGCCTGACCGATCTCAGTCAGCCGAACGACCGCAAGTTCGTCATGCCGTCGGTCGACGGCTCGATCGTCGTAAATCTCGGGTCGGCATACTCGGACCCGCTCGGCTACACCTCCACAAACGGCGGGTACATTCAACCCGGCTCGCTCTTCGTCCACGAGCTCGTGCACGCCTGGCAGATCACGCAGCGCACACTGCCATCCGTCGCGAGCGACATGAGTTCGAATTACGACTACCACTCCGGTCCCGATCCGACCGGGCGACTGACCGAACTCGCTTGGACCACGCGAACCTGGGACTCGTTCAACATCGAGCAACAGGCCCACATCGTCAACGACTGGTACGGCGCGTATGTCCAGAAGACGGCAGCCGGTGACTGGGCGTTCGTCGACGGTGTGCCCGTAACGGATCTCGACTCGCAGGCCGCGCTGACCGACCCTGCCTACCGGTTCATCCGCGACCACATCCGACTGGGTGCGCCCTAGAGGGATTAACGGCGACGGGTACGAATCCGACTGCTGCGCAGCCGAATCCGTACCCGCCGTTAATGCTCGACGCTGGGTAGCGTCTTAGGTGCTGCTGCCGGAGGGCCCGTCGCTGCCGTCGTTGCCCTGGTTTCCGTTGCCGCCACCGCCCTGGCCGCCGGCGCCGCCGTTGCCGCCGGTGCCGGTCTTACCTGCGCCAGGGGTGGCGTTGCCGCCGCTGCCGCCGTTGCCGCCCACACCGGTGCTGGTGCCGTCGTTCGTCGGGACGGAGCTGCCGCCCTTGCCGCCGGTGCCGCCGTTGCCACCGCGGGCGTTGCCACCCGTCGCGGCGCCGCCGTTCATGCCCGCACCGCCGTTGCCACCGATGGCACCGCCGTTGCCGCCATTGCCGCCGCGACCGCCGGTGGTGTTGCCGCCCTCGGTCGAGGTCGCGCTACCACCGCGCCCGCCCCGGCCGCCGAGGCCCGAGACGATGCTGGTGCCGCCGGAACCGGCCGCACCGCCGGTGGCGTTGCCGCCCTCGGTGTTCGCGGAACCGCCGCTGCCGCCGTTGGCCGAACGCGAGATGACGCGGCTACCGCCGTCGCCGCCCGCACCGCCGACCGCGTTGCCGCTCTGGTGTCCAGTGGCGTTGCCGCCGCGGCCACCGTTGCCGGTCAGGTCAGGCGTGTTGCCGCCGGACACGAGGCCGAAGCCGCCTGCACCGCCCTGACCGCCGGTCGCGGTCTGGCTAGAGGTTCCGCCGGTTCCGTCGGCGTTGCCGACCGTGGCCGAGCCGCCGGTGCCGCCTGCACCCGGGCCGTAGTTCTCGTCGGGAACCTCATTGGGCAACGGCAATCCGAAGTTCGTGCCGCCGCCCTGGCCACCGGCACCGCCCAGGGCGTTGCCGAACAGTGACGTGGCGTTGCCACCGGCACCGCCGTTACCGCCCCGGCCCGGTGCATAGCTCGCGCCGTAACCGCCGTCGCCGCCCTTGCCGCCGGTGGCGTTCGCGCCTTCACCGGCGGCACTCGAGTTGTAGTCGTTGCCGCCTGCGCCGCCGTCACCGCCGTCGCCAGAGAAGAAGCCGGCGTTGCCGCCGATGCCGCCATCCGTGGCAGCCGAGACGAGGTTGCCGTTGGCGTCGTACACCGCATCGCGACCGGCGCCACCCTGGCCGCCGTTGCCACCGAACAGGCCCGCATGGCCGCCGTTGCCGCCGTTGGCGCCGGCGCCGCCGTTGCCGTACAGCAAGCCGCCCGCGCCGCCGTTGCAGGCGTCGCCGGTGCAGTCGGCAGCGGCGTCGAGGCCGTTGCCGATCAGCCAGCCGCCGTCACCGACGATCGGCCGAATTGCCGCGGTGCTCACCGCGTTCGGGCTCAGCGCAGCCGCGCTGATGAGCTGGTTGTCATTGCCGCCCGGGGTTCCGAACAGCAGCAGCGAGTCTTCGCTGTTGACCAGTTTCACCTGGGCTTTGTGGGCGGTGGTTGTCGACGGCTCCTCGGCGATGGCGGCCGCGGCCGTCAGCACACCGAGACCGACCAACGCCGCACCCGCGACTCCCGTCGCCGCGTACTTGGGTGCGGATCGCGCTACCGCGCGATGCCGTCCGGGTTTCACGTACATGCAGGTCCCTTCATGTAAGCGCCAGCTAAAACTGATCGTTGGCTTAATGTTTGCTGTGAGAAAGCAAGCCGAATTCTCAGGTTCGCTTACCGGGCCGTCAATGCCTACGTTTTGGGTTCTCGGCGGTCGTTGCCATCGGCTCGGTGTTCTCGCGCGTCGCGCGCGTGCGGTTCTGGCGTACTTTCGCTACCTGGGTTGAACAGGTCAAATGTGCTGGGCAGCAAATAATCTCAGATGGTTGCCGAGTGCGACGCAACGGCTTGAAAGTCCCAGCGAAAAAAGATTCGCCGGAACGCGTTGCGGCGGAACGGCTCTCAGCTTCTGGGCATCAAGATCAAAAATCGAGCTAGACATTATGGTGTGCGGCGGCGCATTTGTGTGGCCCACCTATCGAGCGGCGCCGCCGATACGATCCCCGCCGTGGCAGAGCAAACCATCGAGCAATCTCTCGACGACCAGAGCGACGAACGCCCTTCGTCGGAGAAACCGCAGACTCAGGCCCCGAGCCGGATTGCGCCCGCCGCATTGGTGGTTGCGCTCGCGGCGGTCGGCCTTGCGGTGTTCGCATTGCTGCGCCCCTCGGCTGGCCCGGCCGAGCCCGCCGCGGCAGCGGTCGATGCCTCGGCAGAGCAGGGTTCCAAGGCTGACGTCTGCGGTGCGTTCCAGACCGTCAGGTCCGCCGTGTCAATTCAGACCCACGCCACCAGCGAAGGGCCCGCCGGCGCACAAGCCGTCGCTGCGAACGCACGGCTGTCGATGCTCGGCGGTGGGGCTTATCTGCTTGAACGGACCGGCCCGGCGACGCCACCGGAACTTGCCGATGCGATTCAGAAATTCGCCGGCGGTCTCCAAGACATCGCCATGCACTCACTCACCGGCATCGGCAACGACGACCCACAGCAAGCCGAACGGTTGCGCAATGCCGACGCGGCGAACAAGTCGATCACTGATATCTGCGCTGCGCCGTAGTCTGCACAACTTAGTTTGGCGCCGGCTCACGGCAGGTCCCGGTGCGCGACGGCTTCGAGAAGCCCGATCAAGTGTTTGAGGTCGTGCCACGGCACGAGTTCGTCATCAGGCCGCGCCGCCATCGCGGTCAACTCGGCGACGTCATCTGAGAGTTGCCCGGCATTGGGCGCAGGCACGCTCTCACGGCTGAACATGTCGGCCGTCTCCAGAAGCCAGTAGAAATCGGCGTTAAACTCAACGGTCGAGCCGTGACGCTGTTCTAGGAGCGATAGCACTCGGTCGAGTTGACGTCGCAAAACGGACAGGTCGATCGTCGTTGTCACCGGTTCATGGTGACGCTCTCGTGGAGCCGATGACGGGAATCGAACCCGCGTATTCAGCTTGGGAAGCTGATGTTCTGCCATTGAACTACATCGGCATGGTTGCCGACGAAGGATAGCAAGTCGGCGGACGGCGAGGGAACGCGGTATGGCCTTCGAGCGTCGTGATTCTAAGAATTTGCCGGACCTTGCCATTGGCCGATGGCATTGTAGCTGGCGAACCTGTACCACGCTACCGGGGACCGCTTGCGGTGGGCCGTCTTGGTGCGACGTTTACCGCGGCGAAACCTAGGGTAGCGGAACGGGATTGGCGGGCCGCGGCGAGCACCTGTGAACTCTGAGAGTTCCGTAAAGCGCGGCGCAAGGGCTCTCAAAGACAGCCGTTAGCGTTTTGACCGAGTTCTTCTCCATCCGGCGCGGGGTGGAGGCCGGGGGGATTCATCAGGACTTACCAGTCGAGGGAGTTCAACTATGGACGTTGTGCTTGGCGTTGCCATGACATCGGTCGACGCCCGACTCGTTCTGGTGGAGGGCAGCCGCGGTGACGGCGCGATGCTCGACCACGATTCGTTCGACGCGTACGCCGGTGTCGGCGTCGGCGTGCCCGGGTTCAGCGAGCACGTCGTGAGCGCAATCCTTGGCACGTATGCGACAGTCGCGGCGTGTGGCCACACTGTGCGGAGGGTGGTGCTGACCTGGACAGATGTGGTCGCGACCGAGGCGGAGTTGGTGCTCGATGCACTCGACCAGCGCGGCATCACCGACATCGCGACGGTCACCGCACCCGACGCCGTCGAGGCCGCCGCCGAGCATCTGGTGCGGTACGGCGGTCATGGTTCGGTGGCCCTGTGCATCGTCGAGCCCGACGCGACGATGCTGACGGTGCTCCACGGCGACGCGACGGGCATACGCCAGATGCGCAGCCGCTGCCTCGGCGTGATCGACCAAGTGGCGGCCGTACAAGCACTGCGCCGGGCCTGTGACACGTTCTCCGAACCCATCAAGTCGGTCGTCCTCGGGGGTGCCGCCGCCGACCTGGGAAGCCTTGCCGCGGAAGTCAATTCGCAGACCTCGCTGCCCGTCACGCTCTCCGACAACGCCGCACTGGTCCTGGTCCGCGGAGCGCTGCTGTCGAGTGCGGACACCGCGCTTCGTGAGCTCACCGAGAGCGCGGCGGTGGTGGCCGACGCCGAGGATGCGGACGCCGAGGAAGCCGAGACGCCGACGCTGTCGGTGTTCGTGCCCCGCTCCGCCAAGGTGGCGGCCGTGCCAGGCGTGGTCGACGACGCGGAGGACGAAAACTCTTCCCCCAGAAGCGCTTTGCTGGTCCGCACGCTGAGTGTCGTGCTCGTCGCGGGCGTGCTGGCTCTGACGGCGTCGGTGTTCTTCGCCATCAGGCAGCACTTCTCGTCCGATGACGTCGAGCCGACGGTATCGGCACGCGCCGAGCCGGCCGACCCGCTGCCGCCCGCCCCACCGGCTGATCAGAAACCGCCGGAGCTGATGGCACTCCCGGCACCTGCCCCGAATGCCATGCCGGCCGGCTTCCCACCGCCACCCATGGCACCTCCGCCGCAGATGCCTCAGCTGGCGCAGCTCGTGGCGGCCGCCGCTGCCCAGGTTCCGCAGTCTCCCGTCGTCGCGCAGTTGTCGCCCGACGCAATTGTCAAGGCGCTCAACGATCCGAAGGTGAGTGCAGCCGCCCTGCAAGTCGCGCAACGAGTGCTGCCGCCGGCCATGGAGGCCTACCAGCGGCCGATCACGGTGCCCAACACCGGCATCACCGCGCCCGCGCCGGCCGATCTGATCGCCCCGTATCGCGAGGGTTACGGCCACACCGGGCCGCATATCCCAGTGCCCGACTCGCCGCAGTACATCCCGCCGGGCCCGCCCCCGATACCGCCGCCGGGCTCGCCGCCGCCGGTCTTGCCGATACCGCCGGGAATCCTGGCACCCCCGCCGCCCGGGGCGCCGCCGCCACCGCCGGTCCCCGGATTGCCGCCTTTACCGACGCCACCCCCGCCGGCAGTCTGATTGCGGGGCGGTGGACGGATAGTCTCGTCGGGTGCTGCTCTCCGATCGCGATATCCGGGCCGAGATCGCCGCGAAGCGCCTGGCCCTCGAGCCGTTCGACGACACCATGGTCCAACCGTCGAGCATCGACGTCCGACTCGACAGCCTGTTCCGGGTGTTCAACAACACCCGGTACACCCACATCGACCCGTCGATCCAACAGGACGAGCTGACGAGCCTGGTCGAACCCGCCGAGGGCGAACCCTTCGTGCTGCATCCGGGAGAGTTCGTGCTGGGCTCGACGCTGGAGCTGTGCACGCTGCCCGACGATCTCGCGGGCCGGCTCGAAGGGAAGTCGTCGCTGGGCCGTCTCGGTTTGTTGACACACTCCACGGCCGGGTTCATCGATCCCGGGTTCTCCGGCCACATCACGCTCGAGCTGTCGAACGTCGCGAACCTGCCCATCACACTGTGGCCGGGCATGAAGATCGGTCAGCTGTGCCTGCTGCGCCTCACGAGCCCGGCCGAGCATCCCTACGGCAGCGACAAGGTCGGCTCGAAATACCAGGGCCAGCGGGGGCCGACGCCGTCGCGTTCACATCTGAACTTCCTGAAGTCGTGAGCGTGCGCGGACTGCTGTCGAATAACGGCGTGTCGGGCAGCAGACGCGCACGGTCGCGAGTGTGAACTTTCGGTAATCCACACGCAACACGAAACATTTCGGAAACACCTTTGCCGCGCGGTTGAAACGCGGGGCCGACATTCTCGTCGGGACCTCGTCAAAGGAGACCGAGTTGCAAGAGATCGATCCGGCCGCCACCGCCTGGCTGCTCGCAAGCACCGCGCTGGTTTTGCTGATGACCCCCGGCCTCGCCATCTTCTACGGCGGCATGGTCCGCACCACCGGCGTGCTGAACATGATCATGATGAGCTTCATCTCGATACCGCTCGTCACGGTGGCGTGGCTGCTCGTCGGTTACACGCTCGCGTTCTCCGAGGATGCCGGGGGCGGCCTGATCGGCGGCCTTCAACACTTCGGCATGCTCGGCATCGATCCGACGACTGCACGCGGCTCGGTCCCCGAACTGCTGTTCGCGACGTTCCAGTTGTCCTTTGCGATCATCACCGCGGCGCTGATCAGCGGCGCGATCGCCGACCGCGCGAGGTTTGCCGCGTGGATGGTGTTCGTCCCGGTGTGGGCGGTCGCGGTGTATGCCGTCGTCGCGCACTGGGTGTGGGGTCCCGGCGGCTGGCTGTTCGAACTGGGCGTGCTCGATTACGCGGGTGGCCTGGTCGTCGAGATCGTGTCCGGCGCGTCCGCGCTCGCACTGGCGCTCGTTCTCGGCCCGCGAATCGGCTTCAAGAAGGACGCGATGCGCCCGCACAACCTGCCGTTCGTGTTGCTCGGCGTGGGCTTGCTGTGGTTCGGCTGGTTCGGGTTCAACGCCGGCTCGGCGCTGGCCGCCAACGGCACCGCCGCGGCCATCTTCCTCAACACACTCGTCGCAGGCTGCCTGGGCATGCTGGGCTGGCTCACCGTCGAGCAGGTCCGCGACGGCAAGCCGACGACATTCGGCGCCGCGTCGGGCGTGGTGGCCGGCCTCGTCGCGATCACGCCGTCGTGCGGCACCGTCAACACCCTTGGCGCGGTCGTCGTCGGCCTGGCGGCCGGGATCGTGTGCTCGTTCGCGATCGGCCTGAAGTTCCGGTTCGGCTATGACGACTCGCTCGACGTGGTCGGCGTGCACTTCGTCGGCGGCGTGGTCGGCGTGCTGCTGATCGGGTTCCTCGCGACCGAGGTGATGACCGCGGGCCCCGAAGGCCTGCTCTATGGCGGCGGGCTCGCCCAGTTGGGTAAGCAGCTGCTGGCCGCGATCGTCGTCGCCGTCTACGCCTTCACGATGTCCTACGCGGTGGCCAAGGTGATCGACCGGTTCATGGGATTCCGGGTCAGCGCCGAGGACGAAACCACGGGCGTCGACTTCACCCAGCACGCCGAAACGGCCTACGCCGAGGGCGTGCACGGGCACTCGCCGCTGCGCCGCCCCGGCCTGTTCGACGGCCCGCTCGGAGAACGGCCGAAGTCACTGGAGGACGACCAGGCGGGATGAACCGGCCGACGCCTTTTGTCGTATTGCCGAGTAGGGTCTAACTACCGGCGTCGGCGGGCACCGTGCCGTCGCGGTCCGACCAGAACTGCGCGCATCAGCTAACGCGTTCGGCTGTAACGATCGAGCTGGTTGCGACGATGAAGGTTCTAGTTGTCGGCTCGTGCGACTTGCGTGCCCAATGGCGGCTTAGGCAGTGTAGCAAACGTTTTGGAGGGCTTGGTGGACATCGTATTGGGTGTGTCGATGGCACCTACGACGGTCCGCATGGTGCTGGTCGAGGGGGAGAAAGCCGACGGCGTCACGGTCGATCACGACGCTTTCGACGTCACCGCCGGCGATGGTTCGGCAACTTCGAGCGCGGCCGAGCAGGTGGTTGCTGCCGTACTCGGAACCCAAGAGAGCGCCGCCGCGGGCGGGCATCATCTGAAGTCGATCGGTGTCACGTGGAGTGACCATTCGGACGCGTCCGCACTGCGCGACGCACTGACGACCCATGGCATCGAAAACGTCATGCTGGTGTCGGAAGGCCATGCCGCCGCCGCGCTCGCGCAGGCGGTCGGTCGTGCGGTCGGATACGACACCACCGCGTTGATGTTCATCGACCGTGACACGGCGACGCTGTCGGTCGTCAAGACCGACGACGGCTCGGTCGTCAAGGTGTTCGACCGCAGCCTGCACAGCTCCGACGCGATGGCCGTGCTGACCGAGATGGTCGCCGCGGTCGACGAGCAGGATGCGGCCCCGCAGGCCATGTTCGTCGTGGGTTCGGGTGTCGACGTCAGCTCGGTCAAGGCTCACCTCGAAAACCTGGTGTCGATGCCCGTGAGCGCGCCGGACGAGCCCGAGCTCGCCCTGGCCCGCGGCGCGGCGCTGGCGTCGGCCAACGCGCCGGCGTTCGAGGCGTCCACCGTCGGGCTCGCGTACTCGCAGGATCCCGACGGCACCACGGCGGGCAGCGCATATGCGGGGTTGGCCGGCCTCGACACCCAGCTCGCGCCGCTCGGCGACTCCGCGGTCGACGACCTCGACCCCGCCGCGTTCGACGCGGTTCCGGCCGACGAGGGCCGCAAGCCGTTCCTGTTGGTCGGCAGCGCGCTGACGTCGGTGTTCGTCGTCGGCGTTGTCGCACTGGTCATCTCGCTGGCGGTGAGCATCCGCCCGACGGTCGACCAGCGGCCCGCGCCTGCGCAGGGCGCGGTGATCCCGAGTGCCCCTGCGCAAGCTCCGGCACCCGCGCCGGTTCCCGAGGCCAAGCCGGTGCAGCAGGCCCCGCCGCCCGCGCCGCCACCGGAGACCATCAAGGCCCCGGTGCCCGTGGTGCAGGAGGCGCCGCAGGCTCCGCCGCGCACGGTCTATGTCGAGGCACCGCAGGCGCCTGCTCCGGCCCCCGCGCCGGCAGCACCCGCCCCGGCTCCCGCTCCGGTGGCTCCGCCGCCTGCCCCGGCTCCGGTGGCGCCCGCCCCGGTGTTGCCCGCGCCGGCACCGATCTATCAACCGCCGGGCTACCGACCGCCGGTTGTGGTCGTGCCACGGATCCCGTCGATCTTCCGTCCGCCGTGGGAACCGCAGCGTCCGCCGTATCAGGAGCCCGAGACCCCGCCGTGGCAGCCTCCCTCACATGAGGAGCCGCAGAGCCCGCAGTGGCCGTACCCCGGTTCGGGCGGCGGCTCGCACGATGACGATTGGGGTCCCGGTTCCGGATCGGGCTCCGGCAACGGCGGCTGGAATCCCGGATCTGACTCGGGCCGTGACTCGGGTTCCTGGGATCCCGGTGACTCCGGCGGCTGGAACCCGGGCGGCAGCTCGGGAGGCGGCCGCGGTTCGTCGGGCGGTGACGGTGGCGGCATGTGGCCGTTCCCGTTCGGCGGTGGCAGGCATTAGCTTCCAACCGTCACCTGGCGTTGGTCTGTCGCTCAGTGTCGCGTAGCGGCTAGCTCATCGGGGCTGCCTATAGAGGCAGTATGCGATGCACCGTCTTCGGCACCGGTTATCTGGGCGCGACACATGCGGCAGGCATGGCCGAACTCGGCCATGAGGTGATCGGGGTCGACATCGACCCCGGCAAGGTCGCCAAGCTGGCCGCGGGCGATATCCCGTTCTACGAACCCGGCCTGCGGAAAGTGTTGAACGACAACCTCGCCGCCGGCCGGCTGCGGTTCACCACCGACTATGCCGAGGCGGCCGATTTCGCCGACGTGCATTTCCTGGGTGTGGGTACCCCGCAGAAGAAGGGCGAGTACGGCGCTGACCTGCGCCACGTGCACGCCGTCGTCGACGCCCTCGTGCCCGCCCTGCGCCGATCGGCCGTGATCGTGGGCAAGTCGACGGTGCCGGTCGGTACGGCCGCTGAACTTGCCGAGCGGGCCCGGCGGCTGGCCCCGACCGGCGTCGACGTCGAGGTGGCCTGGAATCCGGAGTTCCTGCGCGAAGGTTTCGCGGTGCACGACACGCTGCACCCGGACCGCATCGTCGTTGGCGTGCAGAAAGACTCGACGTGTGCGGAGGCGGCGGTGCGCGAGCTGTACGCGCCGCTGCTCGACGAAGGCGTGCCGTTCCTGGTCACCGATCTGCAGACCGCCGAGCTCGTCAAGGTCTCGGCGAATGCGTTTCTGGCCACCAAGATCTCGTTCATCAACGCGATCTCCGAGGTGTGCGAAGCAGCCGACGCGGATGTCACGCTGCTGGCCGACGCGCTCGGCTACGACCCGCGCATCGGCCGTCGCTTCCTCAACGCGGGCCTGGGTTTCGGCGGCGGATGCCTGCCCAAGGACATCCGCGCGTTCATGGCCCGGGCCGGCGAGCTCGGCGCAAACCATGCGCTGACGTTCCTGCGCGAGGTCGACAGCATCAACATGCGCCGGCGGACCGCGATGGTCGAGTTGACCACGCGGGTCTGCGGCGGATCGCTGCTGGGCTCCAACATCGCCGTTCTCGGTGCGGCGTTCAAACCGGAATCCGACGACGTGCGTGACTCGCCCGCACTCAACGTCGCGGGCATGCTCCAACTCAACGGAGCCGCGGTCAACGTCTACGACCCCAAGGCGATGGAGAACTCACAGCGCGTGTTCCCGACGCTGAATTACTCCACGTCGGTCGTCGAGGCGTGCGACCGCGCCGACGCGGTCCTCGTACTCACCGAGTGGGCCGAGTTCGTCGACCTCGATCCCGCCGTGCTGGCAGACACGGTCCGCGCGAAAGTCATTGTGGACGGCCGTAACTGCCTCGACACGAAGCGCTGGGAGGACGCGGGCTGGCGCGTATATGCGCTAGGCCGCGGCGAGCCGCGCAGCTAACCCCGCGCGGCCAACAGCGCTGTTTGACACTTGTAGAACAGCTGGGCCGGTCGTAGGCTCGGCCACATGCGAGAACGGATCCGTTGGCTCGCCCTGCACGGAGTTGTTCGCGGCTTGTCCGCGGTCGGGATGCGGCGCGGGGATCCGCAAGCCCGCCTCATCGCCGACCCGGTGGTGCGCGCCGACCCGGCCACGTTCGCCGATGAGCTGCGCAGTCGCGGTCCGGTGATCCGGTGCCGTGCCGTGCTGCTGACGTTCGACCACGGCGTCGCCAACGATCTGCTGCGCTCCGAGGAATTCCGGGTCAGCTCGCTCGGGTCGAACCTGCCCAAACCGCTGCGTTGGGTCGTCGACAAGACGAGCACCGGAATGCTGCATCCGATCGAGCCGCCGTCGCTGCTGTCGATCGAACCCCCTGAGCACACCCGGATGCGCAAGCTGGTCTCCTCGGTGTTCACCACGCGGGCCGTCAAGCGGCTGCGGGATCGTGTGGAGGAGACCGCGGCCGAACTGCTCGACGGCCTCGGCAGCGATCCCGGCGCTGTCGACATCGTCGACCGGTACTGCTCGAAACTGCCGGTCGTGGTGATCGGCGACATCCTCGGTGTGCCCGAGGCCGACCGGCCACGCATCCTGCACTTCGGCGAGCTCGGCGCGCCCAGCCTCGACATCGGCCTGTCCTGGACGCAGTATCAGCAGGTCAACGAGGGCATTTCCGGATTCGACAGTTGGCTCGGCGGGCATCTGCGCGAACTGCGCCGCAACCCGGGCGAGGACCTGATGAGCCAGATCATCACGGCCTCCGACGAGGGCGCGGCCGGAGAACCGCTCACCGAACGGGAAATGAAGGCACTCGCCGGGCTGGTGTTGGCCGCGGGGTTCGAAACCACGGTGAACCTGCTGGGCAACGGCATCCGCATGCTGCTCGACCACCCCGAGCACCTCGACACGCTGGCTGCCCGCCCGGAACTGTGGCCCAACGCCGTCGAAGAGATCCTGCGGCTCGACTCGCCCGTGCAATTGAGTGCCCGGATCGCGACCCGTGACACCGACGTCGCCGGAACCGCGGTGCAACGCGGCGAGCTGATCGTCATCCATCTGGCCGGGGCCAACCGGGATCCGAAGGTGTTCGCCGACCCCCACCGCTTCGACATCGAACGCGACAACGCCGGCAGGCACCTGTCGTTCTCCGGCGGCAGGCACTTCTGCCTCGGTGCGGCACTGGCACGGGCCGAAGGTGAAGTCGGGCTACGGGCGTTTTTCGAGCGGTATCCCGATGCGCGCCTGGCCGGTGACGCGGTCCGTCGCGATACGCGGGTGCTGCGCGGCTGGTCGACTCTGCCGATCGCGCTCGGGAAGGCGCGCGCGGCGGTAGGTTCGTGATGTGGATTTCCGAGCCGCGCTGCTCGACCAGACCCGTGCCTTCGGAGAGCTGATCGCCTCCGGCGATCCCGCAACGCCCGTCCCGACTTGCCCGGACTGGACGTTGAAACAGCTCTTCCGTCATGTGGGACGCGGAAACCGTTGGGCTGCACAGATCATCGCCGACCGCCGCAACACTGAACTGGATCCCCGCGACGTACGCGACGGTAAGCCACCCGATGATCTCGATGGCGCCATCGAATGGCTGAACTCGGGTGCCGCATTGGTGGCCAAGGCCGTCGATCAAGTCGGCTCCGACGCGCGGGTGTGGACCTTTCTGGGGCCGCGGCCCGCGGGCTGGTGGATCCGGCGACGTTTGCACGAGGCAACCGTGCACCGGGCCGACGCCGCAATGGCGTTGGGTGTCGATTACGACCTGGACCCGGAACTCGCCGCCGACGCGATCAGCGAATGGCTCGAACGCGTATGCATCGAGGCCAAGAAGTACCACCGCATCCCGCTGGAGTTGGGGCAGAGCGTGCACCTGCACGCCACGGACGACGTACTCGGGCCCACGGGGGAGTGGACCGTCGTCAACGACGAGGACGGCGTGTGGTGGTCGCACGACCACGGCAAGGGCAGCGCTGCGGTGCGTGGATCGGCCAAAGACCTGCTGATGGTGACCACCCGGCGTCGCACGGCGGCCGATCTCAACCTCGAAGTGTTCGGCGACACCGCCGTATGGGACGCATGGCTTGAGCGCACGCCGTTCTGAGTGGCGTACGTTTCGTTCATGACCACATCGGAGATCGCAACGGTTCTCGCCTGGCACGACGCGCTCAACGAGAAGGACTTCGACACCCTGATCGCGCTGTCCAGCGACGATATCGAGGTGGGCGACGACGCCGGGGCCGCTCAGGGCCACGCGGCCCTGCGGGACTGGGCCGAATCCGTGGGTGTCAGCGCGGTGCCAGGACGGATGTATGTGCACGACGGGATCGTCGTCGTCGAACAGACCATCACGACCGCCGACGGCCAGACGATCACGTGCGCGTCGGCGTTCCGGGTCGTGCGCGACCACGTCACCTCGGTGTTCCGCCACGACACGCTGGCTTCCGCGCTCGCCGCGACCGATTTGACCGAGCAGGACCTCACCGGCTGATGCGTGGCCTCATTCTGGCCGGCGGGTCAGGGACGCGGCTGTACCCGATCACCATGGGCGCCAGCAAGCAGTTGCTGCCGGTGTACGACAAGCCGATGATCTACTACCCGCTGTCCACGCTCATGATGGCGGGAATTCGCGACATCCAGGTGATCACCACGGCCGAAGACGTCCCGGCATTCCGCCGGTTGCTCGGCGACGGTTCGGATTTCGGCATCAACCTCAGCTATGCCGTGCAGGACCGCCCGGACGGTTTGGCGCAGGCGTTCGTGATCGGCGCCGACCATATCGGTGCCGACAAGGTCGCGCTTGTGCTGGGCGACAACATCTTCTACGGGCCGGGCCTCGGCACAAGCCTGCGCCGTTTCCAGAATGTCAGCGGCGGAGCGATCTTCGCGTACTGGGTGGCCGACCCGACGGCCTACGGCGTGGTCGAGTTCAGCGCCGACGGCACGGCGCTCTCCCTGGAGGAGAAACCCGCGACGCCCAAATCCCACTACGCCGTACCCGGGCTGTACTTCTACGACAACGACGTCATAGAGATAGCGCGATCGCTGCGTCCCTCGGCGCGCGGGGAGTACGAGATCACCGAGATCAACCAGGCCTACCTCAACCAGGGCCGGCTCACCGTCGAGGTGATGGCCCGCGGCACCGCGTGGCTGGACACCGGCACGTTCGACTCACTGCTCGACGCGAGCGATTACGTGCGCACGATCGAGCGTAGGCAGGGCCTCAAGATCAGCGTGCCCGAGGAGGTCGCGTGGCGCGTCGGGTTCATCGACGACGATCAGTTGGCTGCCCGCGCCCACACTCTGCTCAAGTCCGGTTACGGCGTATACCTTTTGGAGTTGCTCGAACGCTGAGTCAGGGCAGCCCGGCGAGGACCTTGTCGAGCGTCACCGGCAAGTCGCGGACCCGCACCCCGGTGGCGTGGTAGACGGCATTGACCACGGCCGCGGCCGCGCCCACGATGCCGATTTCGCCGGCGCCTCGCGAGCCCATCGGGTTGAAGTGCTCTTCTGCCTCGTCGAGCCAGATGGCGTCGATATCGGCCACATCGGCGTGGGCGCTGATGTGATACGTCGCGAGATCCTGCGTGACGACATGACCGAAGCGCGCGTCACGGACGCTTTCCTCGTGTAGCGCCATGGACAGGCCCATGGTCATCCCGCCGATCAGCTGCGAGCGCAGCGTGCGGGGATTGATCGCGCGGCCCACCGAGAACACGCCGAGCATGCGGGGTATGCGGATCTCGCCGGTGTCGGCGTTGACGTGCGCCTCGACGAAATGCGCGCCGAAGGACTGCACGGTGAACTTGTCGGCGTCGGGGTTCTCCGGGGCCTGCGCCACGGTGGTCGCGCCGACGGCAGGCGGGTCGCCATGATCGGCACGAAACTGCTTGGCGGCGGCCACGATCGCCGATCCCCACGACGTGATCCCTGACGAGCCGCCCGCGACCGAAGCCTCCGGCAGGGTGGTGTCACCGATCTGCAGATCCACCGCGCCGAGGTCGCACCCCAACGCGTCGGCGGCGATCTGACTGAGCGTCGTCCACGTGCCGGTGCCGATGTCGGCCGCCCCGATCTGCACTGTGTAGCGGCCTTCCGGGCCATAGCTGATCCGTGCCGAGTTACCGGGCATCGCCATGCCCGGATAGGTCGCGGCGGCCACGCCTGTCCCGGTGAACCATTGGCCGACACGCCTTTTCGCGGGCCGCGGATCGCGGCCGGCCCAGCCGAACCGTTCGGCGCCGGTGTTCAGGCACTCGACGAGATGACGGGCCGACCACGGCTTGCCGGACTCCGGATCGACGTCGGGTTCGTTGCGGATCCGCAGTTGGATCGGATCGACATCGCACGCCACCGCGAGTTCGTCCATCGCGACCTCGGCGGCATAGGTGCCCGGGCATTCGCCAGGGGCGCGCATCCAGAACGGCACCGGTACGTCCAACTCGGCCAGCCGGTGCGTGGTCCGCCGGTTCGCCGACGCGTACATCTTGCGCGTGGTCACCGCGGTCTGCTCGGCGAATTCCTTGACCGCCGAGGTTTGTTCGACCACGTCATGCACGATCGCGGTGAGCCGGCCGCTGCTGTCGGCACCCAACCGCAGTCGCTGGATGGTGGGGGTGCGATAGCCGACCAGCGCGAACATCTGCTGACGCGTGAGCGCGAGCTTCACGGGACGGCCGCCGCTGCGTTGTGCGGCCATGAGGACCAGCACATCGTGTGCGTGCGGTGCACCCTTGGAGCCGAACCCGCCGCCCACATGTGGGGCGATCACGCGCATCTGCTCGGGCTCGAGGCCGAAGATCGGCGCGAGCGTCTTGCGCACCACGTGAACACCCTGTGTCGAGTCGTACAGCGTCACGGCGGGCCGGCCGTCGGCCGCCGTCCACCGCGCGACGCATGCGTGCGGTTCCATCGGATTGTTGTGCTCGATGGGGGTTGTGTAGGTCTCGTCGACGGTCACCTCGGCAGTGGCCAGTGCGGCCTCCACATCGCCGTCGTCGGTGTCGGGCGGGTAGGACGGGTTGACCGATTCTGGTGTGTACAGGTGCGGGTGGTCGGCGGCCAGCTCGACGTCGTGGGGTTCCTGCGCGTACTCGACGGTGACGAGAGAAGCGGCGTCCCTGGCGATTTCGGCGGTCTCGGCGACGACACCGCCGATGAGCTGCCCGCGGAAATGCACCTCGGCATCTTGCAGGATGGCCAGCTCACCGTCGGAGGAGTCGGCCAGCGCAGGGGCGTCGAACACCGTCAGCACATCGAGCACGCCGTCGAGCTCGCGGGCCGCGGCGGTGTCCATGGTGAGTACGCGGCCACGGGCGATGGTGGCCTGGATCGGATGCAGGTACGCCGCGTGATCGACCTGCTGCTCGAATGCGTACGGCGCGGTGCCCGTGACTTTGGCGCGACCGTCCTTGCGGCCCACCGGGTTTCCGATCACCTGCGGTTCCAGCAAGGTCATGGCCGCCTCCGTGCGGTCAGCATGCGCAACTGGGCGATCAACGTGCGGCGGGCAAGGTCCACCTTGAACTCGTTGCCCGGATGTGGCTCGGCCTGAGCGAGTTCCGCATCGGCCGCGGCGGCGAAGACCTCGTCGGACGGCTGGTCGCCGATCAGCACCGCTTCGGCCTTACGCGCACGCCACGGCTTGTGCGCCACGCCGCCCAACGCGATCCTGGCCGAACCGATCTGGAACGTGCTGGTGAAGGACAGCTCGGCGGCCACCGAAACGAGGGCGAATGCATACGACGCCCGGTCGCGTACCTTGCGATAGTCCGCGACCCCGTCCGGCGGCGGAGCAGGCAACTCGACGGCGGTGATGAGCTCCCCATGCTGCAGGACCGTGTCGCGATGTGGTTCGTCACCGGGGAGCCGATAGAACTCGTCGAGCGGAATTCGCCGCTCGCCCTCGGTGTTTCGCACCACGACCTGCGCGTCCAACGCGGACATCGCGACCGCCATGTCCGACGGATGCACGGCGATGCACTGCGGGGACGCGCCGAGGATCGCGTGGTATCGGACATAGCCGCCGAGTGCCGAGCAGCCGCTGCCCGGCTGGCGTTTGTTGCAGGGGGTGGTGACGTCCTGGAAGTACACGCATCTCGTGCGCTGCAGCAGATTACCCGCCGTGGTCGCGGAGTTCCGTAACTGGCCGGATGCGCCGGACAGCAACGCGCGGGCCAGCATCGGGTAGTGCGAGCGGATCACCGGGTCGGCGGCCAGATCGCTGTTGCGCACGTTGGCGCCGATGCGCACGCCACTGTCGGTGAGGACGGTCTCGGCGAGATCGAGGTGGCTGACGTCGACCAGCAGATCCGGTTCGGCGACACCGAGTTTCATGTGATCGACGAGGTTGGTGCCGCCCGCGAGAAACGCCGCGCCCGGATGCTCCGCCAGGGTCGCTACCGCATCGGCGGGGCTGGTCGCCAGGTGATAGTCGAACGGTTTCACTGCGTGGCCGCCCGTTCGATCGCGGTGACGATGTTCGGGTACGCCGCACACCGGCAGAGGTTGCCGCTCATCCGCTCGCGGATCTCGTCGTCGGTGAGCACGGGCGTCACCTCAAGGTCGTCGGTCACATAGCTCGGTGCGCCCGACTTGGCCTCGTCGAGCATCCCGACGGCCGAGCAGATCTGGCCGGGTGTGCAGTAACCGCACTGGAACGCGTCTTCGTCATAAAACGCCTGGGCCATGGGATGCAGTTCGTCGCCGTGTCCGAGACCGGCGGCTGTGGTGATGTGCGCGCCGTCGGCGGCGACCGCGAACGTCAGGCAGGTGGTGACGCGGCGGCCATCGACCAATACGGTGCACGATCCGCACTGGCCGTGGTCGCAGCCCTTCTTGGGGGCTGTCGCGCCGAGTCTCTCGCGTAGGGCGTCCAGCAGCGTGACGCGGTTGTCGACGGTCAGGCGATGGCTCGTGCCGTCGACCTCAAGGGTCACTTCAGTGCTGTGCGCGTGAAGGGGCTGGCTCACGGTCGCCGGGTACCCGTGGGCCCGATGACCAAACGTCGCGACTCAGCGGGCGGTGTGCTGCGGTGTGGCCAGCACGGCCGCGATCCCCGTCGTCAACGGCACCGACAGGGCCAGCGCGATACCGCCCACCGCGGACCTGGCGATCTCGATCGCCACGCTCTCACTGGTCAACACATCGCCCAGCGACCGGTTGGCCACGCTGAACAACAACAACAGCGGCAGCGCGCTGCCGGCATAGGCGAGCACGAGGGTGTAGACCGTGCTGGCGATGTGGTCGCTGCCCACCCGCATGGCTCCGGCGAAGACAGACCGGCGGGTGCCGCCGTGCTCGGCGAGCTCGAACACGGCAGAGGCCTGGGTGATCGTGACGTCGTTGAGCACACCGAGTGAGCCGATGATGAACCCGGCCAACAGCAAGCCGGTGATCGACACGTTGCCCAGGTAGGTTGCGACGGCGTTGTTCTCCTCCTGCGACAGGCCGGTCAGATGAGCCAATTCGATTGCTGCCCAAGAAAGTAACGCAGCGAGCAACAGTGAGGTGAGCGTGCCGAGCAGGGCGGCGCTGGTGCGCAGGCTCACGCCGTGCGCGAGATAGATCACCGCATACAGGATGACCGCCGACGCGACGAGCGACACCGGAACCGCCGAGGCGCCGTCGCGCAGGGCGGGCAGCAGGAACACCACAAGAACAACGAAGGCCACCACGATGCCGATCAGCGCGCGCAGCCCACGCCAGCGCGCCACCGCGACCACCACGATCGCGAAGGTCGCTGCGAGTCCGATGAGCGACCAGCTCCGCTCGTAGTCGTAGAAGGAGTACGTTGTCGCGCCGGTCGGGTCGACCTGGCGCGTGATCCTTATGTGTTCACCCACCAGGAGGTTGGGCTGGCCCGGCCCGCCGCTGAACTCCAGCACTGTGTTGGCGCCGCCGTTGGGGCCGGAATCGATCGCGATGATCGACTGGACGCAGCTGACGTTGTCGCCCTCGGCGGGCGGCGGTACGGAGGTCATCACCGTGCCGACCGATTGGTCACCGCAGCTCGCAGCCCGAGTGGCCACCACATGCCCGGCTTCGGTGGTCACGGCGCCGCCCTCGGCGTTCTGGAACGGCAGCGGGATGTCGACCTTCTGCTGGCTCGGCCACAGCAGCGCCGCTCCGCCGATCACGGCGACACCGATGGCGACCAGCAGGCCGACCACGATCTTGGCGGCCAGCGGGCCGAGTGGAGACGGGCCGCTCAGCGAGTGCGAGTGGGAATGCGAATGCGCCACCCGGACAGGGTAGAGGGCGCGGCTGCGACCGCCTGACCCGCCGAGACCACGGTTTCTGACAGATCTATGCCCATTCCTGTCAGAAAGCGTGTTCTCGGCGCGCCGGTCGAACGCTACTGCCGGTAGCCGGCCAGGAAGTTGCCGAGCCGCTCGATCGCGCTGGACAGGTCACGTGCCCACGGCAGCGTGACGATGCGCAGGTGATCCGGTGTGGGCCAGTTGAACCCGGTGCCCTGGGTCAACAGGATCTTCTCCTGCAACAGCAGGTCGAGCACCAACTGCTCGTCGTCGTGGATGTCATGCACCTCGGGATCCAGCCGCGGGAACGCATACAGCGCGCCGGCGGGCTTGACGCAGGACACGCCAGGGATCTCGTTGAGCTTCTCCCACGCCACGTCGCGCTGCTCGAGCAGCCTGCCACCCGGCAGCACGAGGTCGTCGATGCTCTGATGCCCGCCGAGCGCGACCTGGATGGCGTGCTGTGCGGGCACATTCGGGCACAGCCGCATGTTGGCCAGCAGGCTGATGCCCTCGATGAAGCTGCTCGCGTGTTCCTTCGGGCCGGTGATGACGAGCCAGCCGGACCGGTAACCGGCCACGCGGTAGGCCTTGGACAGCCCGTTGAAGGTGAGGGTCAGCACGTCGGGTGCGACCGAGGCCAGCGCGATATGCTTGGCGTCGTCGTAGAGGATCTTGTCGTAGATCTCGTCGGCGAGCAGCATCAGCTGATGCTTGCGGGCCAGATCGGCGATCTGCTCCAGCGTCTCGCGGCTGTACACCGCGCCCGTCGGATTGTTCGGGTTGATCACGACGATCGCCTTGGTGCGTTCGGTGATCTTCGACTCCAGGTCGGCGACGTCGGGATTCCAGCCCTGCGTCTCGTCGCACAGGTAATGCACCGGGGTGCCGCCGGCCAGCGAGGTCGACGCCGTCCACAGCGGATAGTCCGGCGCGGGGATGAGCACCTGGTCGCCGTTGTCCAGCAGCGCCTGCAGGGTCATCGTGATGAGCTCGGACACGCCGTTGCCGAGATAGACGTCGTCGACGTCGAACTTCGGGAAGCCGTCCACGAGCTCGTAGCGCGTGAACACCGCGCGGCGGGCGCTGGGAATTCCCTTGGAGTCGGAGTAGCCCTGCGCGTACGGCAGGGCCTGGATCATGTCCCGCATGATCACGTCGGGTGCCTCGAAGCCGAACGGCGCGGGGTTGCCGATGTTCAGCTTGAGGATGCGATGCCCTTCAGCTTCCAGCCGCGAGGCGTGCTCGTGGACCGGCCCACGGATCTCGTACAGGACGTCCTGCAGCTTCGTGGACTGGGCAAACGTACGCGGCTTCGGGTGGTGCCCGGTGTGCCACGGCAACTGATGGGTAGTCACGTCCACCATGGTCTCATCACCGTCCAATTAATTTGAATTTGCCGAATGCCGAAGGGTCCACGGCCACATTCACCAGGGCACGCTCAAAATGGCATACGAATTGACTCTGCGATTTGCGTGCGAACCGGCTGTGGATTGGCTTGAACGGCCATCCGGTCTGTTCGACGGTACGCGACGATGGCTGCCAGTCAGCAGATGGCCGACGATTTCCCCAGGCCAGGGGATCGAAGGGCATCGACCCGAGAAACAGATTGGTATTTGCACATGGCGAAATTCGCAGGACTTCGCATCAACACACTCGCGGCGATTTTCGGCGGCAGCGCCGTCGTCGCGATGGGGGTCATCGCCGCGGCGGTCGGTGGCGCACAAGCCGGCCCGCCCATGGTGGCTTCCGGCAGTGCGATGACGATCGGTGAGACCACCACGGTCACCTACACCGGCACGCTCGCTCCCGCGATGGCCAAGCCCGCCGTGAAGGCTCCGCCCTACGGCGGCGGCTAAAGCGTCGGCCCGGCATGCAATCGGGCGGCCACCTCCGATCCGGAAGTGGCCGCCCGATTGCATGCGGTGCGGTGGTTTCAGCGCTTGCCGGGACGCTTCGCCCCCGGTTTGATGCCCAGCCCCACCACGGGCGGCTCGGGCTTGGCCGGTTCGGCTTCCGGTTCCGGCGCCTGCTCAGCGGTCGGCGCGGGTTCGGCAGCGGGTGCCTGCGCGGCCGGTGCGGCAGGAGCCGCCGGCTTGGCCTTTTTGGCGCCGGGGCGGCGGGCACCGGTTGCGATGCCAAGACCGACCACGGGAGGTTCGGGCTTGGCGGGTTCGGCCGGTGCCTCTGCGGCGGGCGTCTCGGCAGGTGCCTCGGCTGCGGGTGCTGCGGGCGCGGCCGCAGCGGCGGTCTTCTTGGCGCCCGGGCGACGTGCGCCAGCCGCCAAGCCCAGACCCTTGACCGGGGCCGCGGGAGCCGCCGGTGCTTCTGCTGCGGGTGCCTCGGCCGGTGCCTCCGCTGCTGGCGCGGCCGATGCGGCAGGAGCGGCCTTCTTCGCGCCTGGGCGCTTGGCCCCACCCGCGATGCCAAGACCCTTGACCGGGGCCACCGGTGCGGCGGGAGCCTCGGTCGCAGGAGCTTCGGCCGCGGGTGCGGCTGCGGTCTTCTTCGCACCGGGGCGCTTGGCGCCGCCGGCCATGCCAAGGCCCTTGACCGGGGCCGCGGCCGGTGCGGCCGATGCCTCGGCGGCCGGCGCCGCCTTCTTGGCGCCGGGGCGCTTGGCGGCGCCCGCCATGCCCAGGCCCTTGACCGGCTTGGCTTCCGCGGCGGAAGCCGCAGATCCGGCTTGCGCGGCGGCGGCCGCCGGTGCCTCTTGCGGTGCGGCTTCTTCCTCGACCACGGGTGCCGCAGCAGCCGCGGCGGCCTCTGCGTTCGCCTCGGCTTCGGCGCGGGCCTCGGCTCGCTTCTCGGATTCCTTTGCCGCCGTACCCTTTTCGGGCAGCGTGATGGTGCTCTTGTCGAGTGAGTTCAGCAGCAGCTGGGCCACGTCGAGCACTTCGGCCTTCTCGACGTTGCGGGCCGCGGCGACGTCGTCGACACCGTCGGTGATCATCACGCGGCAGAACGGGCAGCCGGTCGCGATGGTCGAGGCGGTGTCCATCGCCTCTTCGGTGCGCTCGACGTTGACGCGCTTGCCGATGTGCTCTTCCATCCACATCCGCGCGCCGCCCGCGCCGCAGCACAGGCCGCGGTCGGCGTGGCGAGGCATTTCCTTGAGCGTCACGCCGGAAGCCTCGACCAGCTCACGCGGTGCCTCGTAGACCTTGTTGTGCCGGCCGAGGAAGCACGGGTCGTGGTAGGTGACCGGAGCGCCGTTCTGCTCACTGACGGACTTGACCGGCACCAGCTTCTTGTCCCGCACCAGCCGGTTGAGCAGCTGCGTGTGGTGCACCACGGTGTAGTTGGCGCCGAGCTGCGGGTACTCGCGGCCGATCGTGTTGAAGCAGTGCGGGCAGGTCACCACGATCTTGCGGTCGACCGTCTCGACACCTTCGAACAGCTCATTGATGGTCTCGACGTTCTGCGCGGCGAGCTGCTGGAACAGGAACTCGTTACCCGACCGTCGGGCCGAATCGCCCGTGCAGGTCTCGCCGGTGCCGAGCACCAGGAACTTCACATCGGCGGACGCGAGGAGTTCGGCGACAGCCTTGGTGGTCTTCTTGGCCCGGTCCTCGTAGGCGCCGGCGCAGCCAACCCAGAACAGGTACTCGAAGCCGTCGAACGAATCCACGTCCTCGCCGTAGACCGGGACGTCGAAGTCGACCTCGTCGATCCAGTTGGTGCGGTCCTTGGCGTTCTGGCCCCACGGGTTGCCCTTGGTTTCCAGGTTCTTGAACAGCACGCCGAGCTCACCGGGGAACTCCGATTCGACCATGACCTGGTAGCGGCGCATGTCGACGATGTGGTCGATGTGCTCGATGTCGACGGGGCACTGCTCGACGCACGCGCCGCAGTTGGTGCAGGACCACAGGACGTCGGGATCGATGACGCCGCCCTGCTCCAGGGTGCCGACGAGCGGGCGCAGCGCCTGCTCGGGACCCGAGCCCATGATGCGTTCGAAGCCGGACTCGGGAACGTGGGCGTGTGCGTGCTCTTCGTCGTGCTTCTCGCCGCCCACCTTTTCGCCGAGCCCGCCCTCGGGCGTGCTCTCCAGCGGCGACGGCTTCTCACCGAGGATGTAGGGCGCCTTGGCGAACATGTGGTCGCGCAGGTTCATGATCACGAGCTTGGGCGACAGCGGCTTGCCGGTGTTCCACGCCGGGCACTGCGACTGGCAGCGGCCACATTCGGTACATGTCGTGAAGTCGAGGTAGCCCTTCCAGGTGAAGTCCTCGATCTTGCCGCGGCCGAACACCGCGTCCTCGGCGGGATCTTCGAAGTCGATCTTCTCGCCCTTGTGCTCCATCGGCAGCAGCGGGCCGAGGCCGTCGGGCAGGCGCTTGAAGGTGACGTTGATCGGGGCCAGGCCGATGTGCAGGTGCTTGGAGTGCAGCACGATCAGCAGGAAGGCCAGCATGACGCCGAGGTGGGCCAGCAGCGCGATGGTCTCCAGCCACACGTTGGCGGTGTGTCCGAGCGGCGCCAGCAGTGCGGCCATGCCGTCGGAGAAGAACGCGCCGGACTGGTACGGGAAGTCCTCACCCAGCACGTTGACGGCCGCGCCGCGGAACACCGCGTAGGTCGCGATGACCAGGAAGATCATGAACAGGATCAGCCAGGCGCCACCGGTGTGCGAACCGTAGAACCTGGACTCGCGACCGAGCTGTTCAGGGTTTTTGCGGATACGGATGATCGAGAACACGATGATGCCCGCGAGCACGGCGACAGCGAAGAAGTCCTGCAGGAAGCCCAGCACCGGCCAGCGGCCGACCAGCGGGATGTGGAACTCGGGGTCGAACAGCACGCCGTACGCCTCGAGGTACACCGTCGCGAGGACGAAGAAGCCCCACATGGTGAAGAAGTGCGCGATGCCGGGGATCGACCATTTGAGGAGCTTCGACTGAGCGAAGACTTCCTTGTTCTGGTTCAAGAAGCGCTGGACGAGGTGGTCCTTGCGTCCGCGCTCGTCGCCGACCGTTTGCCCGGAGTTGATCAGCTTGGTGAGCCACAGGATGCGCTTGGCGGCGAACACCAGCACGACGAGCGTGGCGAGCACACCGAGAATCAGCCGCGACAGAACGAGCGTGTGTTCGAGACTCTCCACCGAAACGCCTCCATTTCGCGTGTTACCGGTCGGTAACTTAAGCATGGTTACCCGTCGGTAACTTAGCTTCCTTCAGCTCATAGTGACATTTGAGAGTTTCCTCCCGCTACCGAGGCTTACCTAACTTGGAGGTCACTGTGGGATAGCTCTCACCTCGCCGACGACGGCCAACGGCCGCCCGGGACGGCGCTGGCAAACAGTCGCTAGGACTTCGGCGCCAGCATCGCGCGCAGCATCGACAGCATCTCGGAACGCGATTCCGCGCCCAACCGTCGGCGGATCCGCGCGACGTGATGCTCGACGGTCTTCGCCGAGATGAACAACTGACTGCCGATATCGCGGTAGGGCATGCCCAGCAGTAACAGCTCGGCGACCTCGCGCTCCCGATCGGACAGCCGGGCCGGGGCGCTGGGGGCGTGAGTGGTCTGCGCGCCGGCGGCCGCCGGAACCGGTGCCTCGTCGACCGCGCTGGCCTGCTTGAGGTCGCGCGCGAGCTGCAGCATCGCCTGCGACACCCGCGCGGCCGGGGTCTGCAGCGCAGCCTGGCTCGCGAGCCGCGTCCCGTCCCAGGTCAAGCCGAACTGTGCGAGCCCGCGCGCCGCGGCGGTGACCTCGTCGATATCGACATGGTTGGCCAGCACTCGCAACCAGATCCGCCCGGCGTTGGCCAATGCCCGGGCGAACGCACTCTGGCCGGCCGCCGCCGTCAATGCCTGGCCGTGCGGCGCGACCGCCGCGGGAGAATTCGTCAAGATCCCGGCATGCACGCCGGCCCAGTGCAACGGCACCGACCACAAGACCGGCTTGCCCAACGCATCCAACAGACCGAACGCCTCGGTCAGGGTGTGCTGCAGCCGATCGATCTGGCGCATCCGGGCGCCGGCCACCCACAGCTCGCCGAGCGGGAGCAGTGAATAGAGGTCGATCGAGTATTCGGCAAGCACCTCCATGGCGGCGTACCAGTGCTTCTGCACGGCACCGCTGTCCCCGCTGCGCCGGGCAATCGCCGTGCGTAGCGCGGCCGCCCACAATGCGTCGCGGCGGTGCAGTGCCGGACCTGCCTCGACGGCGGCCACGTCGGCGCCGGCCGCGGCCAACTGGCCGTCCTGCATTTTGACCCAGCCGAGCAGGAGCCGGTGCCGCGATGCGGTGAACGCCGCCGCACCGTCCTCACCGGCGCGCACGGCCCGGCCGATCACGCTGCGGGCCCGAACCGGATCGCCGCCGTGCAACGCCGCGAGGGTGACGAGCGCAGCCGGGGTGTCGGGTGCGACGCCCGAGGTTTGGTGCTCCGTTGTGACGGCCTGCCCCAGCCGTGCGACGGTCACCGCGAACGGCTGGTCGAGGGACATCAGCAGTCCGTCGGCCAGATTCCGGGCGGCCCGCGCGGTCGACGTCGGCGGCCCTTCGAGTTCGGCACTGAGTGCGGTTCGCGCGGCAACGGCATCGCCGACCGCGAGCTGCACGATCGCCCCGGCCGAACTGATCGCGGCATCGGGGAACGGCCCAAGCCACCGGAACAGATCGGCGGCCTGTGCCGCACTGCCGTCGTGCACCGCGATACTGGCCGCGATGCGGACCGCGGCGGCGCGCTCTGCCGGATCGTCGGAACTGAGAAGTTCATCGGCCATGCGCCCGGCGGTGCCGCAATCGCCGGCCAGCGCGAGCGCATCGGCCAATGGCGTGGTCTGCGCGGTCGACCCGGCTTGCACCGCGGCCCGGTACAGGCGCGCGGCACGGGCCGGTTGGCCCTGCGCCTGGGCCGCGAAACCGGAGAGCAGCTGCGCAAGGCGATCGTCGCGCAGCCCATGCTCGGCCATGCGCACCGCAAGTTCGGCCGACAGCGTGGACAACTCGAGCTGCGAACCCAACAGCGCCATCTCGATCTCGTGATGCCTTGCGGCCCCGGCGATCTGGGCGATGCACTCGTGGACCGACCGCAGGAACCTGCGGTCGTGCGAAGGCTCGACAAGTCCGCCGGCACGGGCCCGGTCCACCAGCGCCAGCGCCTCAGCGCTGTTGAGTCGCAGGGCCGCGGCGACGTCATCGGGCCCCAGTTCCAGGCTCAGCGACGTGATCAGCAGGGTGTCGCGGGTCTGCTCGTCAACTCGGCGCAGTCGTTCGATCAACGCGAACCGGGCGGCCGCCTCCGGGCTTTCGGCCGTGCCTGCCGCGGCCCGGACCAGAAACGGCAGGCCCGCGGTCGCGTTCAGTACCGATTGCACCGTCTCGGGCGGTGCCTGCGCCCCGAGCGTTGCCGTGACCATCCGGTTCACCTCGGCGGCGGGCAACGCGCCCAACGCCACCACCGGGTTCTCCCGTTCCAACGCGGTCAGGAGCGCTCGTAGCGCCGGCCGGTGTGCGAGCGGTTCGGTCGCCACCACCACTGTTGTTTCCGGAACGGCGACTTGCTCGGTGAGACAGTCGATTTCAACATCGTCGAGCAGGTGCGCATCGTCGACGACGAACGCGGCATCGGGCGCGTCAGCGGTGCGTACCGGCCGGGTGAGGACGGTGCGCCCGGCATCGCGCAGCGCAGAGCGGATGGCTGCGAGCGCGGTGCTCTTGCCCGTCCCGATTCCTCCGGACACCAACAACTTCGCCGGTTCGGTCGGCGCGTCGAGCAGTCGGCCGGCGGCTTCGCGGACGGCCGGCGGCAGATCCGTGAGGCGTTCCGGCGCCGGGTTCGACATGTCGGCCTAGGCGCCATCCTCGACTGGGACGTCAGGAATTTCGACGGTCGTCGTGGTCGGTGCCTGTGTCGTGGTCGGCGGTTGCGTTGTCGTGGGCGGTGTGGTGGTCGGTTGCGTCGTGGTGGTGCGGGTGGTTGTCGTCGTCGGCGTCGTGGTGGTTGTCGTCGTGGTCGTAGTAGTCGTGGTGGTTGGGCTCGTCGTGGTCGGAGCCGTCGTCGTGGTCGTCGGCGGAGGCGGCGGTGGCACGACGACGGTGCTCGTCGCCTGTCCGTCGGGGCCCACGGTGACGGTGGTGATCGGCTCGGGCGGCGGGCCTTCCGGCGATGGGCCCATCGAGTACGTCGTGCTGGTCTCGGTGACCGGGGTCGAATCCCCAGAGGTGCCCGTCAGCGTCACGGCTAGACCGCCCCCGGCGAGTAGCACGGCCGCCGCGGCCGCACCGAAGAGGATCGGCGGGCGTTTGTACCACGGGAGCGGCGCCGGTTCGGCGTCGTACATCTCCTCCTCGTGGCTGAACTCCACGGGCGGGCGCGCGGCGGTGGCCCCGGGCTCCGTCTCATAGCTGTAATCACCGCCGGCGTAGGGCACGGGCTCGTTCGGCGGAGCGTCGTCCTGCGACCACGCCAGCGCCCGGAAGGTCGCCGACTCGGGGCCGTCGGCGGCAGCCGCGGCACCCGCCGCGCCGGCAACGCCCGCTGCTCCTGCCGCCCATGCGGCGGTGGGACCGAGTCCGGTCGGAGCGTCGGCCGCGGCGACCTCGGGAGCCATGCCGGTCGGTGCACCGGCCTCGGCGACATGTTCGGCGACCAAGGCCGCCCCGGCCGCGACGACGAGCTGCGGCTGGGGTGTGGTGACCACCGGCGCGCGCAACCGTTGCGACAGCTGTTGTGTCACAAGGGGGATCGCGGCGCCGCCACCGACGGTCGCAACGGCCGCCACGCTCGACAACGCAATGTTGTTGCGCTGCAGCGTGTCTTCGACGTTGCTGACGAACGCGGCCAGCGGCTCGGCGATGAGCTGCTCGAGCTCTGGGCGGGTCACCCTGACATCGGAGTTGAACCCCGGCAGGTCTGCGGAAATCACCGCTGCGGTTTCTGCCGACAGTTTTTCCTTGGCCTGGCGGCACTCGGCGCGCAGGCGAGCGAGTGAACCCACGGCGGCGGTGCCCGCGGGGTCGGCGTCGTTGGCCGCCGCGATGCCGCTGAGGACATGGTTGAGCAGTGCCTGGTCGATTTGATCGCCCGAGAAGTCTTGGTAGCGCACGGTTTGGCCGACGGGTGCGAAATCGGCGCCCGCGTCGGCCAGCGTCACGCTCGTGCCGCTGCCGCCGAAATCGCACAGCACCACCACGCCTTCGGCGGGCAGTCCGGGATTTGCGCGCAACGCCGCGAGCGCGGCAAGGGCATCGGGCACAAGTGCGGGTGGCGCACCGTCCGGCGCGAGGGCCGGCTTACCCCGCAACGCGCCCCGTAGCGCCCCGACGGTGCCGGGCCCCCAGTAGGCGGGCACCGCGATCGTGACGGGCGCGCCACCGCCGGCCGCCCGGGCCATCACGTCGAGCGCCTCGGCCAACACCAGCTCGCCACGGTGATGGGATCCGTCCGCGGCGACGATCGGCACCGGATCGCCAATGCGCTCGACGAATCCGGTCAGGGCCAAACCGTCGCCGCTGAACTCACCGACTTCGGGTGCGCGATCGTTGAAAAGGGTAAGGATCGATCGGCGAACCACCGGTGTGCGGCCTTCGCGGGCTGCCACCAGGTTGGTCACCCCGATCGACAACCCCAGTGAGTCGGTCATCAGGCGTCACTCCTGTTGTCTGGGCCGTCCCTCACCATAGCGGCTCGATCCCCCACAGCCCGTGATTGTTCCCCTAGTGGCGTCGATCCCCTAATGGTGGGTCCCCTAATGAAGCGCCAACAGGGGTGGGTTCGGCACCGATCCCGGCGGGGGTCCTGCTGGATAGCATCGAGCCGTGGCCGACATGGGCCCGATGACGACCGGGAAGGAGGTGTGCCATGGCAAACACGTTGCTCGACTTTGTCATGTCGCTGGTGCGTGATCCCGACGCAGCCGCCCGCTACGCGGCCGATCCGGCCCAAGCCATCGCCGACGCACATCTGACCGATGTGACCAGTGCAGACGTCAACAACCTGATTCCGGTGGTGTCTGAATCGCTGTCGATGGCGGCACCGACCGGCGGGCTCGACGCCTTCGGGACGGAGTCGGCGGGCAATGTCTGGGCAAGTGGCGCCGCCACCGCCGCGTTCGACGCGTTCGGCGATCATGTGCCGGTCGACAGCGGGCATGAAGTGGCGAGCCAGGTTATCGAGCAACCCACCGAGTCCGTGGCGTCCGGACTGGACGCCCTGGCCGACGCGGGTGTCGTCTCCGACCCATTCGATGAAGCATCTCTGCAGTTCAGCGAGCCGGTCCTCGACGATGCGGTCACCACGGATCCGGTGATCGCAGACGATTGGGCACAGCCCGTCGTCGACGACCAGCACCACACCGACGGGGTGGGCGGTTTCGACATCTTCGACTGATCACGTCCGCACGCCGCACAGCGCACGACCGTATGGTCGTGCGCTTTGTGCTTTTAACCTGCATGAATCCAGACCCCCTATGGACCCCCTAACCCCCTATCGGGGTGGTTGTGGCCACCCCGGGCGGGCCCCGGGTGGGGAGGGGAACCGGCCCCGTTTCCGGGGGGTTCGCGAGTCCATAACGTTGTCTCCAGATCGCCGGAGAGCCCGGCGGGGGACTTCGAAAATGACTTCCCAACAACAACCGAAAGGGTTGGAGCAATGGCAATCTCTCTGATCGACTTCATCCTCGACCTGTTCCGCAGCCCGGCCTCTGCCGCGTCGTTCATCGCCGACCCGGACGGGAGCCTGCGTGACGCCGGCCTGCCGAACGTCACGGCGGCGCAGCTGCATGCCGTCGCGGCGACCGCCGCTCCGGCCGGTGTCCTGCTCGGCGGTGGCAACCCGGTGCTGGGTCTGCAGCGCGCGGTCGCCGACCACCACAACATCCCGGCACAGTTCGCGGCGCCGATCGCCTCGCCGTTCTCGCCGCAGACGCAGTTCGCCCCGGATGTGGCCAGCCACAACAACACCGACTTCGCGAGCCACAACGATGTTCCGATCATGAGCCCCAACCAGGACGCCGGCGCCAACGCTCAGCAGGGCGCGTTCAACCTGGGCTTCGGCGACATCACCCTCGGCGACAAGACCACCAACACGGCCACCAACGGCGGCGTGGTGGTCGACGGGGACAACGACGGTGACATCGTCAGCGGTGACGGCGCGGTGCTCGGTGACGGCAACACCATGAACAACGGTGACATCCTCGCCGGATCCGGATCCAACGTCGTGGTGGGCAAGGACAACGAGGTCGAGGACAACTCGCAGACCGCGGGCGGCGACCTGATCTCCGACAACGAGGGCCCGGTCATCAGCGACGTCGACATGAGCGGTGGCCACGGTGGCGGCGCCAGCGGCGGCGACAGCCTGATCGGCATCGGCAGCGGCAACGCGTCCGGTGGCGACGGCGGCAACGCCGGCTCGATCATCATCGCCGACAACGACACCAACGCGGTGGGTGGCAACCAGACCTCGGTCGATGGCGACTACGGCAGCGACAACACCCAGGACAACTCGGTGAACACCGCGGTCGAGACCAACACGTCCACCAGCTGGGAGGACAACTCGTCGTCCTACGAGTCGAACATCGGATCGGGCAACGACACCGCGTTCGCCTCGGGCAACGACATCGCTTCGGGCAACGAGACGGCGTTCGCATCGGGCAACGAGACCAACACGGCTCTCGCGTCGGGCAACAGCTACGACACCGACACCGACATCGCCTCCAACAACAACACCGGATTCGACGCGTTCTGATCCGCACAACCGCATAACGCAACGGGCGGGGACCATCGCATACGCGGGTGGTCCCCGCCCCGTTCGCGCGCCTACCGTTGAGCCCGGCAGGAGGGAAACCCATGACGCAACCCAACGACCCTCGCAAAGTAAAGGTGATCGTCGAGCTGATCGACCACGCCAGCAAGATCGCGGCCGCGAAGGACCGCAACGACCTTGTCGAGCGGCTGCGGGTGGCGAAGGTCCGCATCAACGACCCGCAGATCCGTGTGGTGATCGCCGGCCAGCTCAAGCAGGGCAAGAGCCAGCTGCTCAACTCGTTGCTCAACATTCCGGTGGCCAGGGTCGGAGACGACGAGAGCACCGTGCTGGCGACGGTCGTGTCCTACGGCGAGCAGGCATCGGCGCGGCTCGTGGTGGCCCGGCCGGACGGCGCCGAGCCCGAGCTGATCGAGATACCGCCGTCCGAGGTCACCAACGACCTGCGCCGTGCCCCGCAGGCAGGCGGGCGTGAGGTGCTGCGCGTCGAGGTGACCGCCCCCAGCCCGCTGCTCAAGGGCGGGCTCGCGTTCGTCGACACCCCCGGCGTGGGCGGGCACGGCCAGCCGCATCTGTCGGCGACATTGGGCCTGCTGCCCGACGCCGACGCCATGCTCATGGTCAGCGACACCAGCCAGGAGTTCACCGAGCCGGAGATGACGTTCATCCGTCAAGCCCTCGAAATCTGCCCGCTCGCAACCATTGTCGCGACAAAGACGGACCTCTACCCGTACTGGCGCCAGATCGTCGACGCCAACACCGCGCACCTGCAGCGGGCCGGTCTCGACGTCCCGATCACCCCCGTGTCGTCGGCCTTGCGCAGCCACGCCATCCAGCTCAACGACAAGGAACTCAACGAGGAATCGAACTTCCCGGCGATCGTCAAGTTCCTCTCCGACCGAGTGCTGTCGCGGGAAGGCGATCGCATCCGCGACCATGTGGTGGCCGAAATCCACTCGGCGGCCGAGCATTTATTGCTTGCGGTGAACTCAGAACTGTCCTCGTTCACCGACCCCGGCGCCCGCGAGCGCCTCACCGCCGATCTGGAGCGCCGCAAGCAGGAGGCCCAGGATGCCTTGCAGCACACCGCGTTATGGCAGCAGGTGCTCAGCGACGGTATCGCCGACCTGACGGCCGACGTCGACCACGACCTTCGCCACCGGTTCCGCAACATCTCAGCCCACACCGAAAAGGTGATCGACAGCTGCGATCCCACGCTGCACTGGGCCGAGATCGGAGCCGAACTGGAGGATGCGGTCGCCACCGCGGTCGGTGACAACTTCGTCTGGGCCTACCAGCGAGCCGAAGCGCTGGCCGCCGAGGTCGCAAGGACCTTCACCGAGGCGGGCCTGGACGCGGTGCAGATGCCGCAGATCGACGCGCGCGACATGGGCGCCGGGTTCGGCGAGTTCAAATCGCTGGCGCGCCTGGAGGCCAAGCCGATCAAAGCCGGCCACAAGGTCGTCACCGGCATGCGCGGATCGTATGGCGGCGTGCTGATGTTCGGCATGCTCACGTCGTTCGCGGGTCTTGGCATGTTTAACCCGCTGTCGCTTGGCGCGGGCCTCGTGCTGGGCCGTAAGGCTTACAAGGAAGACATGGAGAACCGCATGCTGCGGGTGCGCAACGAGGCCAAGACCAATGTGCGCAAGTTCGTCGACGACGTCGCATTCGTCGTCGGCAAGGAATCGCGGGACCGGCTGAAGGGCATTCAGCGTCAGCTCCGCGACCACTACCGCGAGATCGCCAACCAGACGACGCGTTCGCTCAACGAATCACTGCAGGCCACGCTGGCCGCGGCCAAGGTCGAGGAGAACGAGCGCAACGCTCGGGTCAAGGAATTGGAACGCCAGCAGAACATCCTCAAACAGGTCGTCGACCACGCGCAGAACCTGGCGAACCAACCGCAACTAAGCTCGAGGAGTTAACCGCCGGTCGAAAGGGTTGGACTCCGCAGCGTGAGCACGGGCGATCAGGTGCGCGCGATTCTCGGCGGCACCATCAAGGCGTACCGGGGCGACCCGGCATACCGCAATCGCCCCGACGTGCACAACGAACTCGACCGCATCGGCCGCAGGCTCAACCAGCCGATCCGCATCGCACTGGCAGGCACACTCAAAGCCGGCAAGTCCACGCTGGTCAACGCGCTCGTCGGGGAGGACATCGCACCGACCGACGCGACCGAGGCGACGCGCATCGTGACGTGGTTTCGCCACGGCCCGACGCCGAAGGTGACGGCCAACCATCGTGGCGGCCGGCGCTCCAATGTCCCAATTGCGCGCGATCCGCACGATCGCGGCCTCACGTTCAGCTTCGCCGGCCTCGACCCGGTCGACGTGGTCGACCTGGACGTCGAATGGCCCGCCGCCGAGCTAATCGACACCACGATCATCGACACCCCCGGCACGTCATCGTTGTCGCGCGACGTGTCCGAACGCACGCACCGGCTGCTGGTGCCCGAGGACGGCGTGCCTCGCGTCGATGCGGTGGTGTTCCTGCTGCGCACCCTCAATGCCGCTGACATCGCGTTGCTCAAGCAGATCGGCGAGCTCGTCGGCGGCTCGGCCGGGGCGCTCGGCGTGATCGGGGTGGCGTCGCGGGCCGACGAGATCGGTGCCGGCCGCATCGACGCGATGATGTCGGCCAAAGACGTCGCCAAGCGGTTCACCGCGGAGATGGACAAGACCGGGATCTGCCAAGCCGTCGTACCGGTGTCCGGGTTGCTCGCGCTGACCGCGCGCACGTTGCGGCAGAGCGAGTTCGTCGCGTTGGAGAAACTCGCCGGGGTCGACGCGGGCGAACTCGCCAAGGCCATGCTCTCGGTGGACCGCTTCGTGCGGGAGGACAGCTCGCTGCCGGTGGACGCGTCGACCCGCGCCGCGCTGCTGGACCGGTTCGGCATGTTCGGCATCAGGATCTCGATCGCGGTGCTGCGTGCGGGAGTCTCGGACTCGGTGGCACTGGCCGACGAACTCCTGGACCGCAGCGGCCTGATCGCGCTGCGCGACGTGATCGATCAACAGTTCGCGCAGCGGTCGGAGTTGCTCAAAGCGCACACCGCGCTGCTGTCGCTGCGGCAGTTCGTGCAGCACAACCCGATCTATGCGACGCCGTACATCCTCGCCGACATCGATCCGCTGCTGGCCGACACCCACGCGTTCGAGGAACTGCGGCTGCTGAGCCAGCTGCGGTCGCGGCCGACGACCCTGAACGAGGACGAGATGGCCTCGCTGCGGCGCATCATCGGCGGGTCGGGCACCGACGCCGCGAGCCGGCTGGGGCTGCAGCCCGATACGCCCTACGACGGGCCGCGGGCCGCGTTCGCCGCCGCGCAGCGCTGGCGCAGGCGCGCCGAGCACCCGCTCAATGACCCCTTCACCACCCGTGCGTGCCGGGCCGCGGTCCGCAGCGCCGAGGCGTTGGTTGCTGAATACTCGGCGCGCTATTAACGAATCGGGGCCGAGCGCCGACATATAGGTATGCGTGATTGCTTGGGGTTGTCTGTTGGGACGACCAACCTGGTGGCGATCACCGACCAAGCGCCGATTCTGCGGCGCACGGTCCTCACGCTGTTCGGGCATCGCAGGCCCGAGGTCGGTGTGCCGGGCGAAAACCCGCAGCTCACCGAACCCGGCCTGGTGATCACCGACTTCGTGGAGCGGGTCGGTGATCCGGTGCCGCTCGTGGCGTCGGACGGTTCGGCGCACCGCGGGGTGGATCTGCTGGCCGAGGCCGTCGAGGCGATGACCCGTGCCGCGAGCCCGGTCCGCCGGCCCGATACCTCGGTGTTGGCGGTGCCCACCCATTGGCGCCAGGCGGCGCTCGACGCGGTGCGCGCCGCGCTACCCGGCGTGCGCGTGGTGCCCGATTCCGTTGCGGCGCTGACGGCGATCCAGGCGCACCCGGGCCTGCCTGCCCGCGGTGTCGTCGCCTTGTTGGACTTCGGTGCCACCGGAACCAGCCTGACGTTGGCCGACGCCGACGCGGGATTCGCCACCATCGGACAGACCGTGCGGTTCGACGACTTCTCGGGCGATCTGATCGACCAGGAGATCCTCCGTCAGGTGCTCGCCGATTTGGACGCCGAACCGTCGGGTACCGCGGCCGTCGCGACGTTGGCCAGGCTGCGTGAGCAATGCCGAATTGCCAAGGAGCGCTTGAGCTATCAAAGCGCGACCGGTCTGATCGGGCCCGAGCCCGGCCGGACGATCAGGCTGACCCGCGCCGAGCTGCAGGTCGTGGTGGCCGAGCCGCTCGACCGCGTGATCGATGCGCTGCTGGACGTGCTGCGGCGCAACGGTGTGCACCCGGCCCAGTTGGCGGCCCTGGTCACCGTCGGCGGGGGAGCGCGGATACCGTTTGTGACCCAACGACTTTCCGAAGCGCTCCAGATGCCGGTGACCACGGTTCCGCAAGCGCAGGTGATCGGCGCGGTTGGGGCGGGTCTGCTCGCGCGCCGTGGTCAGGACGAGACGGCGACACGCCAAGCCGCGGTGGCGCCCGCATCGTCGACCGGAACCGTGGCGGCGTCGGTGCTGGCCTGGTCGGCGGTCGACGATGTGCCCGAGATCGCCGCCTTCGTGCCGGAAGCAGTGTCCGAAGAGGCGGCCCGGCCCGCGTTCGTGTTCGCCGAGACGACGGCGCCCGAACCCGCCCCGGAATGCGGTGCGCCGTGGTTCCGGCGCGGCGGTGTGGTGCTCTACGCCGCGACATTCTTGGCGCTGGTCGGCACGGTTGGCTGGCTCCTGTCCGCGCGGGCCGACCGGATGGACGCCGCTGCCGCGAGCACCGCATCGTTGGCGCCGCAGACCGTGCCCGCGGAGTCACCGCTCGCGCAGTCGATGCCCGCCCCGCCGACGCGGACCGTGGTGGTGCGAGATCCGGCTGGTTCCGCACCCGCGCAGGCGGCTCCCCGCCCGGCCGCCGCACCCCGGTTGGTCCAGAGCGGGCAGGCCGCACCTGCTCCTCGCGTCGCGCCGCGTCCGGCGCCGCAAGCAGCGCCCCGCCCCGCCCCACGACCGGCCGCGCCGCCGCCCGCGCCCGTCCCTCAGTTCCCGGTGCCCCAGTTACCGGTGCCGCAGTTGCCCATACCGCAGCTGCCGATCCCGACCTTCGTGCCGCCGACGTCGACACCTGCTCCGGAACCCACGCAAGCGCCGGAACCCACTCAGGCGCCGGAACCCACGCAAGCGCCCGAGCCCACTCAGGCGCCGGAGCCTGAACCGGAGCCGACACAACCGCCTGCCCCCGAGCCCACGCCGGAGCCCACGCCGGAGCCAACGGCGACGTCCACTCCGCCATCGCCCTGAGTGGCCACTTATGTCACGCCGAGCACAGGTTCACGTGACATAACTGGCCACTGGCCAACCCTTATGCGCCCTCCTCGGGCGTCGTCGTATCGGTGGTCGCCGTTGTCGTGGTGGTCGTCGTAGTCGTCGTGGTGGTGGTCGTTGTCGTGGTCGTCGGCGCCGTCGTGGTCGTTGTGGTCGTGGTCGGCTCGGTCGTCGTTGTCGTTTGCGGAGCCGTCTCGGTCACGGTCTGCGTCGGCGGCGGAGCGACCGGCGGCTGGGCCGACGTGGTGGTCGGCGTGGTCGACGTCGTAGTCGTCGTCGATGGCGTATCCGAGGAAAACAGCTGCACAAGGGCATAGATGACCAGCGCTGCGATCACGGCGCCGAGCGCGCCGAACCCGATCAACGCAGCCGGTTTGCGGTACCACGGCACCGGCTCGGGAGCGGGCGGTTCGGCAGGCGGCGGGTATCCCTCGTAATCGCCGTAGCTCTGCGCGTACTGGGTGGGCTCGTCGTCGGAGTAGTAGTTCGACACGCGCAGATCGTAGGCGGCGTCAGTTTCCTGGCACGGGATACAACGTGCGTGTCACGTTGGTGCGTGGGCGGCTGCGGCTCGTCGGCGACTCGTCAGCGTCGTCAGTCTCCGACCGCGTACGCGGCGGCACCGACGGGCCTGACGACTCCGGAGTCGAGGACCCCGACGTATCCGACGGCGAGGTGCCCGTCGTCCCGGACACATCGGTCGGCAGCCCGAACTCGGTGGTGACGGGCGGGCTCGTGCTGGTGATCGTCGGCGTCGTCGTGGTCGCCGAGGTCCTCGATGACGTGGACGCGAACGTCGGGTCGACGAACTCGATCGGCGCGTCCTGTGGCTTGTCGGCACTGCTCGTCAACGCGATGACACCCCAAACGAGCAGCGCGATCACGGTCAGTGCGGCCACGCTGGCCCCGAGCACCGCCGGTGTCGAATGATGCCAGGGCGGCTCGGTTGTTTGCCCAGGGTCATTCTGGTCACCGGTCACGGGCACCGATACTAACGCCGGGCGATCGGCCCGGCTCGGGTCAGCTCAGCTGGCGGACGACCTCGCTCGCGACGAGGTCGAGATGGTCGAGATCGGTCATGTCCAACAGCTGCAGGTAGACCCGCTGCACGCCGGCCTCGGTGAACGGCGCCAGCTTGTCGACGATCTCCGCGGGCGTCCCGACAAACGGCGAATTGCTGCGCAGCTCGTCGACATCACGGTTGATGGCGGCCGCGCGTTTGGCGATCTCGGCGTCGTCGCGTCCCGCGCACACCACGAACGCCGCCGAGTACGTCATCGAGTCGGGGGAGCGGCCTGCGCCTGCCACCGCGGCGGCGACCCGCTCGAACTGCGTCTTGATGGCGTCGAGCGGCACGAACGGAATGTTGAATTCAGCGGCGAACTCGGCGGCCAGCGCCGGGGTGCGCTTGGCTCCCTGCCCGCCGATGATGATCGGCAACGGCGTCTGCGTGGGCTTGGGCAGTGCGGGGGAATCGACCACGGAGTAGTGCGTGCCCGAGAAGTCGAACGTCTCGCCGACGGGCGTGTTCCACATCCCGGTCAGGATGCGCAGTTGCTCGGTCAGCCGGTCGAACCGTTCGCCCAGCGGAGGGAACGGGATGGCGTACGCCTGGTGTTCCGCTTCGAACCAGCCCGCACCCAAACCCAATTCGACACGGCCACCGCTCATTTCGTCGACCTGGGCCACCGAGATGGCCAACGGTCCTGGATAGCGGAAGGTCGCGGAGGTGACCATGGTGCCGAGCCGGATGGTCGACGTCTCGCGGGCGATCCCGGCCAGCGTGACCCAGGAATCGGTGGGACCGGGCAGGCCGTCACCGCTCATCGCCAGGTAGTGGTCCGACCTGAAGAACGCCGAGTAGCCGAGCGCCTCGGCGGCTCGGGCCACGGCGAGCTGATCGGAGTAGGTAGCACCTTGCTGGGGTTCGACGAAGACACGGAAATCCACGTAACCCACCCTAAGAGCTACAGCCCCCGGTGCGCAGAGCGGAGGGCTGCGACGGCGTCATCGCCACCGCTGAACGTCACCTGCGCCTGCTCGCGTCCGGCCGCGAACATCAGCAGTTCCCCTGGCGCGCCCGTCACGGTCACCGCGGGGCCGCTGCCCACGGTGGCGAGGGTTTTGCCTTCGGGCGTTCGCAGACTGACCCGCGCCGGTGATTTCGCCATCGACATGCGGGCCATCGTGGCGACCTGACGCGACAGCGCGTTCACCGTGGCGTCGTCGAGAACCCTCGGCTCCCAATCGGGTTGAGCGCGACGCACGTCCTCGTTGTGGATGAACATCTCGGCGACGTTCACCAACGGATCGAGCACTTTGAACGGTGAGAACAGCGGAGGGCCAGACGCGATCTGGTCCACGAGCGTGGCCCAGTCGGTGGAATCGGTCACCTGCTGCTGAACCTTGGCGGTGTATCCGGCGAGCTTGGGCACGAGGATCCCGGGGGCGGCATCCAATCGCCGTTCCCGGACCACCAGGTGGGCAGCCAGATCGCGGGCGTTCCAGCCCTCGCACAGCGTGGGGGCGTCGGGGCCTGCGGCCCGCATGGACTCGACGAGTGCGGCACGTTCGCGCTGCGCGATACTCATGCGTCCCGAGTCTAAAAGCTCTTCACGCCCTCCACCGCCACAACCATCCCGTGCCCGCTGGCGTCGTTGGTGAACCGGGTGCCGTCGCTGCTGGCCTCGATCGTCCAGCCGAGCGCGCTGTAGGTCCGGTAGTCCAGCGTGACCGCCGGGATCGCACCGAGATTGCCGAGTACCCAACGCATCTTGCCGTCGGCGCTGAGTTCCACACCGTTCGCCGGTAGCCCGTCGATGTCGGGTGCGTTGCTGAAATCCGACTCGCAGCCGATGTCCTGGGTGGACAGCTGGCAGCGGGTCTTGCCCGATTTGGTCTCGATGAAGACGTAGCCGTCCTGCGGCTCGAGCGGGGTGGCCCCGGCGGGCGGTACGGCGCTCGGCGGCGCTGCCACCGTGGAACTCGGCGGCGGGGCTGGGCTGGACCGGGTCGGCCGCGCCGTCGGGAAGCTCGGCTCGGTGGGGGACTGCGGGCTGGTGACGGGCGAGCCCTCGATGTCGGACTGGCAGCCGGCGAGCACCGCGCTCGCCGCCAGTAGGCATCCCAGTACCAGCTGCCCTTTCATCGAATCAAGGCTACGCACGGGTGGGTGCGCGACGGGTTATGACGCGCCGAGCATCCCCGCGTAACCGTCGGCAAGTGCGCGTAGCTGTGCCGAGCCGTCGCCGTGGTAGGACGCACCGTGCATGATCGCCAGAGTTGTCGGGTGCAGTTCGGCGAGCTGAGCCAGCGTCGGCGCGAGGTTCGTCGTCAGCCCGGTTGCGTGGAACGACCCCTCGGCGTGTCCATGGGCCCATCGTTCGCCGCACGCACGCTCGGCGGGCCGGGTTGGCAAATCCCGCGGGGACACGTCCCGCAAAACATGACGAGCGCGGGAGCTGGGCTGGCAGGATTTAGCCGCGATGGCCAACATCGAGATCACCGATCGCCCCAACTGGGTGTCCGGTACGGCCGCAACCATGACGATTCTCGCGACCGGCTTGGCCTCCAGCATCACGGCGGCCGATCCGGTGATCCTGTCGGCGAACATATCCTCGGTGCGGGCAGGGCTGAACCTGACTGCGGGCACCGCAAGCTTCGTCGCCAGCATCGCGACGCTCACGCTCGCCGCAGCGGTCCTGGGAGCGGGCGCCCTCGGTGACAAATTCGGGATGAAGCGGATGTACACGCTCGGCCTGCTCGGGACGGTGGTCTTCGGCGTCCTTGCCGCCGCGGCGCCCAACGCGCCCGTGCTGATCGTGTGCCGTGCTGCTGAAGGTGTCGCGTTCGCGCTCCTGTTGGGTTTGTCGCTGGCGATCGTCAATGTGGTTTTCCCGCCAGATCGGCGGGCCAGTGCCATCTCACTTCACCTGGGTGCCGGCTTCGTCGCCGCGGTGCCGATGCCCGCCCTCGGAAGTCTGCTTGCGCAGCATGTCGGTTGGCGCTCATCGTTTCTCGTCGCACCCGCGGTGGCGCTCATCGCCTTGGCGCTGGTGCTGCGGTACGTGCCGGAAACCCCGCGCAATGCCCGTCGGCTCGATGTGCCTGGTCTGCTACTGATCGCCACCGCCCTGCTGGCCATGGTGTACGGCCTGTCACGACTGCAGACCGGAGTGCATGCCGCGGCAGTCGTCCCGATACTCGTCGGAATGATGGCGGGGGCCGCATTCGTCGTCTACGAGTTACGCACTCCCGACCCCGTCCTGGATCTGCGGATCTTCCGGTCCGGCCCGTTCAACGCCGCGGTGTTCGCCGGGGTCGCCTTCAACTTCCTTTCCGGTGGCTCGACGATTCTGTGTGCGTTCTATCTGGTCACGATCCGCGGCGAGTCGCCCACCCTGTTGGGATTGCTCATGGCTCCCGCCGCGCTCTTGTCGGCGTTCGCCGCGGCGGCCGCCGGGCGTGCGGCGGCACGGCTCGGTGAACGCGCGGCGCTCGTCGGAGGGCTTCTTCTGCTGCTCGGTGCGTTGTTGGTCCTCACGGTGCTCGGCGAGGACGGCCCGATGTGGATCCTGTTCGCGGTTGTCGGCCTCAACGCGGTCGGCGCCGCGGTCACCGAAACCATCGAGGCCACCGTCATGCTGAGAACGGCACCCGTCGAATTGAGCGGTGCGGTGACGGCAGTGAAAAGTGCTGTCGGGCAAGCGGCCTACTCGCTCGGTCCGGCGGTGTTCGCGTTGCTCGGCGCCACGCTGTTCGTTCACTCCAGCCGGGACCGGCTCGCCGGCGCAGGGGTCACCGACGATGAGGCGCGTGAGGCGTTGCGGGTGGCCCACGGCGGTGCCGGTTCGTCGGCAGGCAGCAACGTGCTTGACCCCGAACGGGCGAAGGAAGTCGTCGAAGGGGCCACCGCGGGCATGCTCGGCGCGATCCACACCATGGGCTGGATCCTGACCGCGGTCCCGGTGGCCGCGATCGTCGGCGTGCTGATCCTGATGCGAGGCGCGACGGGGGCACCGGAAGGCGGCAGCCGGTGAAGCCGGAGATGGCCGAACCGCTCGACGAGCGCTCGGCGGGCGTCCGCTTCATCGCCAGGCTCGGGTCGGCGATGCTCGGCGCTGACTATCCGGTTCCCATCGTCCGGCGCACGCTGGACACGATCGCGCGCCAGTACCGAATCGACTGCCCGCTGCTCGTCCTGCCGAACTTCATCCAAGCCGGGGATCGTGACCAGACCACGGTCCTGCGCAGTGAGGGTCCATTGCGCTACGACCAGACGTTCCCGCTGGGTGAACTCATCCGCCGCGCCACGTCGGGGCAGGTCACGCCCCAACAGGGCTGGGCAGAACTCGACCGCATCCATGCGCTGTCGCGCCGGTTCCCGGCATGGGTGAGTGTCGTGGGTTATGCCGTGCAAAGTGCGGCATACGCGCTGATGCTGCAGCCGACGTTGGTCGCACTGGTGGCGGCAAGCGGCTTCGGGCTGCTCGTCGGTCTTCTGGAGTACGCGACCCGTCACAACTCGGGCATTCGGCAATTGCTGCCGGTGCTCAGCGCGTTCCTGGTCACCTACGTCGCGTTCACCCTCGGTCGATTGCTTCACATGGGGCACGACAGCCTTCGCGTGCTGATCCCGCCGCTGACGCTGTTCCTTCCCGGCGTTGCGATCACGTTGTCGGTGATCGAATCGTCCACCGGGGACATGGTGTCGGGATCAGCGCGCCTGATGGCGGGGTTCCTCCGGCTGGCTCAGCTGGCCCTCGGCATCGTGATCGCCATCCAACTGCTCGGCCTCTCCTCGCCGGAGCTGACCGATGCATCGGTGAACACCTTGGGGCCGTGGGCCCCTTGGCTGGGCGTCGCGGTATATGCGGTCGGCATCGTGCTTCACCTCGGACCGCCGCGCGGATTCGCGAAATGGCTTGTGCTGGTTCTTTTCATCACCTATGGCGCCCAGCTTGCCACCGCTGCGGCATTCGGCGGCTACACAAGCGGATTCGGGGGCGGCCTGGTGCTGATGCTGTGTGCGCTGGCACTCGGCCGGCTCCCGATGACGCCGGCCGCGCAGGTCATCCTGGCGCCGGGGTTCTGGCTGTTGGTGCCAAGCTCGGTGGGGCTCGTCGGTATCGCCGAGCTCGCAGGCGGCCAGGGCAGCAACGCGATCATCGTGATGCTGGTATCGATGATGTCGATTGCGCTGGGATTCGCGACGGGCCTGGCCCTGTGGTCGGCGATCGTGCGGCGCGGCGACGCCAACCTGGACTACTGACGCCACCGTGCCGCGTTCTCACGGGAACTTCTCAGACTTCGTATTCGTCTAACACTGTGACGCCAGTTGACCCCCAGCACAGAGAGACGTATGCGACGCGCCAAGCGCAAACCCCGAAGACCTAGTTCCATTCTCGTCACCGGCTGCGGGGTGCGGTCATGCTGACCGTTCTCGGCATCGCTCTCGGCTTCGCAGTGGTGCTGCTGATCACGGCTGCGACCGGGTATTTCGTCGCGCAGGAGTTCGCGTTCATGGCGGTCGATCGCTCCCGCCTCAAAGCGCGCGCCGCGGCCGGTGATTCCGCGGCAGGCCGGGCCTTGGCGGTCACGCGCCGCACGTCGTTCATGCTCTCGGGCGCCCAGCTCGGGATCACCGTGACCGGCCTGCTCGTCGGATACGTCGCCGAACCGCTGATCGGCGAGGGGCTCGGCGAACTGCTCGGCGGTGTGGGCATACCCACCGCCGTGGGTATCGCGATCGGCACGGTGCTGGCGGTGGTGTTCTCGACCGTGGTGCAGATGGTCTTCGGCGAACTGTTCCCGAAGAACCTCGCCATTGCCCGGCCCGAGCCGGTCGCTACCCGTCTCGCGCTGTCCACCACGATCTACCTGTCGGTGTTCGGTTGGCTGATCAAGCTTTTCGACGCGTCGTCGAATGCGCTGTTGCGTGCGTTGCGCATCGAACCGGTTCACGACGTCGAGCATTCGGCCACCCCTCGCGACCTCGAGCACATCGTCGCCGAGTCGAGAGAAGCAGGCGAACTGCCGCAAGATCTGTCGACGCTGCTCGATCGGATACTCGAGTTCCCCACCCGCAGCACCGAGCACGCCATGATCCCGCGCAGTCGCGTCGACGTGGTCGGGGCGAACGATTCCGCCGCGCAGGTGCTGGCGAAGATGGCAACCGGCCACACCCGTTACCCGGTGGTCGGTGACTCCGCCGATGACCTCGTCGGAGTGGTGCACCTGCACGACGTTCTCGCTGCCGACACCGTCGGCTCCGCCGGGTCGTTGTGCCGCGCAGCGGTTATCGTCCCGACCACGCTCCCGCTTCCGGATGCCCTCGCAAAACTCACCGAGGCCGGCGAGGAGATGGCGCTCGTGATCGACGAGTACGGCAGCTTCGCGGGAGTGCTGACGATCGAGGACATGGCAGAGGAATTGGTGGGCGAGATCGCCGACGAACACGATTCCGAAGCCGAGGAGATGGTCCGCCTCGACGACGGCTGGCTGGTCCGCGGCGATGTGCCGCTCGACGAAGTGGGACGCATGATCGGCCACGACCTGCCAGAAGGTGACTATGAAACCCTCGCCGGGCTGGTCATCGCCGCGTTCGGCGGTCTGCCGGCGGTCGGCGACGGCGTCGATATCGAGCTCGCACTCGACCCGGCGGCTTTGGCGATGACCGACGAACCGACCGCGCAGATGCTGCACGCCGAGGTCAGGTCGGTCGACAAGCGCGTCCCCGCAACGGTTTTCGTATCTCTTCGCCCCATCGATACCGAGGAGGCGGCCCGATGAGCAACCCGTTGACCGTGCTTCTCGTAACCGTGGTGCTGATCGGCGCAAGCGCCTTCTTCGTCGCCGTGGAGTTCGCCCTCATCGCTGCCCGCAGACATCGTCTGGAAGATGCCGCGCCGCAGAGCCGATCCGCTCGCGCCGCCCTGCGTTCGGCCTCGGAGCTGTCGGTTCTGCTGGCCGGATCGCAGCTCGGTATCACGGTGTGCACCCTCGCGCTGGGCGCGGTGACCAAACCGGCCGTGCATCATTGGCTCACACCGCTTTTCGAGGGATGGGGCGCACCGGTTTGGTTGGCCGACATCGTCGGGTTCGTGCTCGCGCTCATCATCGTGACCTTCCTGCACCTGGTGGTCGGTGAGATGGCGCCGAAGTCGTGGGCGATCGCGCACCCAGAGAAGTCGGCGACGATGCTCGCCATCCCGATGCGCGCATTCATGTGGTTGGTCCGCCCGCTCATCGTGGCCCTGAACCGCTTGGCCAACTGGTGCCTGCGCAAGGTCGGCGTGCAGCCGGTCGATCAGGTCAACAGTGGGCAGGACCCCGATGCGCTGCGGCATCTGGTCGAACATTCGGCCACCGTGGGCACGCTCGACGAGCGCTACCACGGCCACCTCATCGGCGCCCTCGAGTTGGAGGCGCTGACGGTCGGCGACATGGTGCACCTCGAGGTTCGGCCGAGCGGCGTCGCCGCCGACGCGACTCCCGAGGACATCCAACGCGAATCCCGACGCACCGGGCACTTACGCCTACTCGTCGGAAGCGGCGGTGTGGACGGGGTCGTGCATGTGCGCGACACCGTGGATGCCGCACCGACAGCCACTGCGCGTGACCTCATGCGGCCGGTGCTGGTACTCGACGCCACGACGCCGGTGTACTCGGCGCTTCAGACGATGCGAGACAACCGAAGCCACCTGGCGGTGGTTCGCCGCAACGGTGAGAGTGACGCGTTGGTCACCCTGACCGATGTCCTGCAACGTCTCATGCCGTCCGGAAACCCCTCCTAGGACGGCGACTTCGGCCTGCGGTGGCTGTCCGCCGTGGTAATCGGGCCGCGGTAGTTCTTCGCGAAATCGTCCGGTGGCACGGGCCACTGCTCGCCACGCTCGCCCTTCACGACCCAGTCACCGGACTTGGCGCGCTCGGGCCCCTCGAGCGTCTCGATGATCTCGCCGTCGACCGCCAAACGGGCCAGGACATTTCCGGTTCGTCGCCATTCACCGTTCTCGCCGACGCGTGCGTAGGTGGCGGCGAATCGTTCATTGTTCACCGACCACGTCGTACCGTTGTCGTCGGATACCTCCCAATCGCCCGCTTCGGCATACATGGTGTCGCCGGTATGCGAGATCCACGTCCACGGCTCGTCACGCTGTCTGGCCGTGACCGTCCCGGTGCGGTCGAACCGCTGCCACTCCGGCCGTGACCGGTAACCGAGTTGACGAAGTGCGACAAGCGTGTTCGCCAAGCTTCGCAAGGTTGCCTCATGGACGGCGTCTTTGGCTCTCGTATCGTCCCACGGCATCAATCGAGGATGAATCTTGCGGTTGTCATCGCGAACTTCTCCTGGCCGCCAACCGGCCTTGAAGTAGTAATCGCACCAGCTGGTGTGCTCTTTCTCGGCCATCGCCATCGCCGCTTGCTCGGTGAACCCCAGCGCCCCAAGCTGTTTCATCGGCGCCATGTCAGCGAATCCGGAAGGCGTAGCGGACTCCGTAGCGCTACCCCAGGTGTCCCAGGTGTGCCCGCCGTGAGTCCTGACGATCCACAGTGCGTTGAGCACCAGGCGACGGTTCGAGCCCTGGTAAAACGGGTCAAGCTCGTGCCACGGAACCGTCGCAGGGCTGGGTGTGGACACCGTCGCGGCGTAGCGGCTGTGGATGAGGCGTGCCGCACGCTCCCACGCATCTTGCGCCTGGCCTGTCGGCAAGTCCATCGACAACCCGAATGTGCGCAGCCGGCCCACCAGGAAAGGTTCGTCGTCTCCCGTCTGGTCCGCGGTGGAGTGGCCACCTGCTCCCCAGTCATGGGACTTCGGGTCCCAGGCGTAGATGGGAACGGTGGGAAGCTGGGCGGCCAGCCGCGTGCCGGTCGAGGAATCGATCGACGAGCCACCGATGGGGTCGCTGTCGACCAGTATGACCGCCGTCGTCGTATGCACCGCACCACGGTGGTCCGTGAGAATCGATTTCAGCACCGGAACAGTCGGTGCTTGTGAGATGGCCTCCACAACAAGGCTTTCGGGTTGCAGACCGAGTTGCTTGCGGTGGTAGTCGTGGTCGTGTTTGTATTCCTCCGCATTCTCGCCCACGAGGGTGAGTGCCGGGGGCACGGCTTCACCCGGGTAGTAGTCGTACTCGAGACGTCGCTGCGCCATGTCCGCGCACAACGCGAGTGTCAACTGTGACGTCCCGCAGACGACGACGCGGGAGACCTTGTCTTTCTCGATGATTCGGTCGAGCAGTCGACCCGCCGTCACCTCGTACTTGCCGACCGCATCAGGAGCCCAGCTGTCGTCGGTACCCATCTGTTGGGCGCGCCACGCCTCGGCCTGCCAGGGATCGTCGATGCGGACGATCAGCGGGACATGGCGGCCACGCCGGTCGCCGGACGGTCCCGCGAGATCGACACGGCGCTTGATCAGCTCGAGGCGCATGAGATTCATCGACGCGTCCGGTGAAAGCAGGTAGAGCCGGTTCACCTTGCGCCACATCGACATCGACGTCCAGCTCTCCGGGAGGTCGAAGGCCACCGTGACAACTCGTGCGCCTTTGCTGCGTGGCTCCTGCACACAGGGGCGGTCGGGATTCTCGGTGACGATCACCACCGTGCCGAAACCGCGCTTGTCGCTGGTGAGCGCCCGCACCATCGACGAAGCGTCGTCGTCGATGCCGACCACCACGGTCACCGATCGGGCAAGCACGATCCGCAGCCGGTCGAGCCGGTCGCGGAACAGCGCGGCCACCACGCCCAAAACGGTGATGAACAGCACGCCGAGGGCCGTCAGCCGTGCGACGTCCAGTGCGACGGGTGCCGGGTCCGGGCAACGTGCGCCACCGACGGACGGATCACCGATGTTGCCCTTGATCAGCGACGCCGTCCACATCAACGCGGTGAAGAAGAACGGGTTTTCGCGTTCGTCGTGGCAGCGCCAATAGGACGCCATGCCGAGAACCACGCTCACCACTGCGAGTCCGGCAACGATCGCGACCGGCGCCCCGGTGCGTCGCACCTGCTGAGCGCGTAGGAACAGCACGCACACGATAACCATCGCCGCTGTGACGAACAGGACGGATATCGCCGAACCGGGTCTGCCGAACCAGTCAGGCCAGCCGGGCACCTTCGTCGCGACAGAGGGACTGTGTGCCCGCACCGCGAGTGCGGCGACCAGCACCACGACCAGCGCTGACGAAACCATGAGCGCTGTCCGAAGCGGCGAAACTTTGACGGGCACTCGCGCCCCCCTTCAGGCGTGCACCGAGGCCGACTCAGAGGCCGCCGAGACATTAACATAGCCGAGGTCCGTGGTATCCCAGCCCTTTCGCCGATGAGCCTCGGCTCGAAGTGGGCTGGTACGCACAGAGAGTGGGGGCTGTGTCGCGCATTTTCCTGAGCCATTCGAGTGTCGATCTACGTCAGACGCTGGCGTTGAAGCAATGGCTCGTCAATCAGGAGCCCGCCCTGGCCAACGAGATCTTCCTGGACGTCGATCCAGAGGTCGGGTTGCAGCCCGGGCAGCGGTGGAAGGACGCCCTACAGCGGGCAACTGCCCGATGTGAGGCGGTCATCTGCCTGTTGTCCAGCAGTTGGGAGGCGTCACACGAATGCAGGGTGGAGTACCGCGTCGCCGAGAGCCTGAACAAACAGATCCTGTGCGCGCGGCTGGAACCCTCGGCCGGCGACGACCTCACGTCAGAATGGCAACGTTGCGATCTGTTCGGCGGCCCGACAACGAAAATTCACCTGGACGACGGCCCGCCCGTGGAGTTCTCCACCGCGGGTCTGTATCGATTGCGCGACGCGATACGTGGGGCCGGCATCAGCGCGATGTCCTTTGTCTGGCCACCGCCAGGCGATCCGGGCCGCGCACCCTACCGGGGGTGGGAACCGTTTGAGCAAGTCGATGCCGCAGTGTTTTTCGGTCGTGACGCTGCGATCGTGCGGGCGCTCGACGAGATCCGCGGGATGCGATTGACCGGCGTCAGATCGCTTTTCGTGGTGCTGGGCCCGTCAGGCGCGGGCAAGTCCTCGTTTCTCCGCGCCGGTCTGCTCCCCAGGCTCGCCCGCGAAGATCGCCGCTTCGTGTTGTTGGGGACGGTGCGCCCGGGGCGAAATGCGCTCACCGGTGACACCGGCTTGGCCGCGGCCATTCGCAGTACCAGAGAAAAGCTCGGCCTGATGCAGCCGAGCCTCGGCGAGATCAAGGCGGCATGCCTGAGCGATGCCGATCGCGTAGGCGAACTTCTGACCGAGATTCAGCACGCCGCGGCCGACCGGTTGCCGGTAACCGACCCGGACAACGAAAAGTCCGACCCGCCAACGTTGATACTGCCGCTGGATCAGGCCGAGGAGTTGTTCTCGGCAGACGCCGGACTGCAAGGAGCGCAGTTGCTGGCTCTGATCAACGCGCTGTCGGGCAAACAGAATGACAGCGCCCTGGGCTTGATAACGGCGGCGACCATCCGTACTGATCGTTACGAAGCGATGCAGACCCACCCAGCGTTGGCAGGCATCGAGACCCGCGTCTATGACAGTCTCAAACCGATGCCGCCGAACCAATTCAAGGAGGTCATCACCGGCCCGGCTCTACGGGCGACCCAAGGCGAACAACGCCTCGACATCGAGCCTGATCTGGTGCAGCGATTGTTGGTCGACGCGTCCGAGGGCGCCGACACGTTGCCGATGTTGTCATTGACCCTGGCCCGGCTCTACGCCGACTACGGGTCCACCGGCGAGCTGACCACCCAGCAGTACGAATCGATGGGCGGCATGCACCGAGTGGTGCAGACGGAGATCGAAGAGGTCCTGTCTCCTGACCCCGATGAACGCCGACGGCAACTCGACTGTCTGCGTGCGGCATTCATACCATGGCTCGCGACCGTCAATCCCGACAACGATCAGCCGATGCGGCGCGTGGCGAAATGGGACGACCTGCCCGAACAGAGCCGTCCGTTGATCGATGCCCTCGTTGCCAAACGCCTCATGGTCAAAGACCACCGCGACGGGCACGTGGTGGTCGAGGTCGCGTTGGAAAGCCTGTTGCGGCAATGGGACGAACTGGCCGGCTGGCTGCGCGACGAGCGTCATAACCTCAAAGTGGCTGACGACCTCGAACGCGCCGCAGGCTCGTGGCGGGCCAATCAGCGGAACCCGGCATGGCTCCTCACGGGCAGCCGCCTCGCCGACGCTGAAAGCTTGCTGTCCATGGAGTCTTTCGCACAACGTCTCAACCCGGTTCGCGAGTATCTCGGTGAGTCGCGCAAAGCCGAGAACGAACGGATTCGTGCCGAGGAGGAGTACCGTCAGGCCGAGCTGCGAAATGCGCACGAACGACACGCCACCGCAGAGGCCCACAACGCAGCGCTACGCAAACGCGCGGTTGTCACGGCGGTCATCGCGGCGTTCGCGGTGGTGGTGGCCGTCGTGGCGATGGTCGCGTTCGTGCAGGCCCGGGATTCCCGCGCGAGAGCGCAGAGCCGATTCTTGGAGGCCACCAGCGCTCGACTTGTCTCCGAGTCGCAGGCGGCATTTGCCGGTGCCCGTCCCGGCGGGGACGTATCGGGGTTCCAACGTCTGCTGGCCGCCAACGCGGTCGCGGCGGAGCCCGCATACGACGCGCTCTACAGCGCTGTCGTCAGGAATCGCAACCTAGACAAGGTGATACAAGCTTCGGCAGCGGTGATCGGCGTGGCGCCCGATGGCCGGCGGCTGGCCACCGTGACCCCCGAGGGGCCTGTGGAAGTGTGGGACGGCACACCCGGTGAAGAGCCTCTCGCGAGGCTCGACACGACTGGGGTGTTGCGGGCGGCGTTCAGCCCGGACGGTGCCCGGATCGTGACCGCGGCAGGCGACCGGACGGCGCAGGTGTGGGACGCGAATACCGGTGAGCCGCTTGGTTCTCCGCTCGTGGGCCACGCGAGCGCGGTGTGGAGTATGGCGTTCAGCCCCGATGGCGCGCGGGTCGTGACGGGTAGTACTGACCAGACGGCGCGGGTATGGGACGCGCACACCGGTCAGCCGGTGGGTGGTCCTTTCGTCGGCCACGCGAGCGCAGTGACGAGTGTGGCATTCAGCCACGACGGCGGGCGCATCGCGACGGGTAGCACTGACCAGACGGTGCGGGTGTGGGACGCGCACACCGGGCTGCCCATCGGCGGGCCGCTCGCCGGGCACACCGGTGATGTCGAAAGTGTGGCTTTGAGCCCGGACGGCATGCGGGTTGCGTCGGGCGGTGCGGACCAGACGGTGCGGGTGTGGGACGCAGGTACCGGCCAGCCGGTGGGTGCGCCGCTCACCGGGCACACCGACTGGGTGGAAAGTGTGGCGTTCAGCGCGGACGGCGCGCGCATCGCATCGGGTGGCCGCGATGGGACAGTCCGCTTGTGGAACGTGAATTCTGCCGATTCGGTGGGTGATCCGTTCACCGGTCACGCAGGCTGGGTGGAGCATGTGTCGTTCAGCTCAGATGACACGAAGGTCGTGTCGGGAAGCGTCGACGCGACGGTACGCGTGTGGAATGCCGATGACGCTCGTCCGGTCCATACCGACACGGTGGAGAGCGTGGCGTTCAGCCCGGACGGTACGCGGGTCGTGTCGGGAAGCTACGACAAGACACTTCGGCTGTGGGACGCCAACACCGGCGAGCCGTTGGGCGATCCCCTTACTGGGCACACCGGCTGGGTGGAAAGTGTGGCGTTCAGCCCGGACGGCACACGTGTCGTATCGGGCGGAAACGACGGCACGCTGCGGGTGTGGGACGCCGCCACCGGTCAACAGGTGGGCGATATGCTCGCGGGCCGTCGGGTGCTGAGCGTGGCGTTCAGCCCGGACGGCACGCGGATCGTGTCCGGCGGTGCCGACGACACCGTGCGGGTGTGGGATGCGGATTCGGGTGAGCCGGTGGGTGATCCGTTTGCGGGCCATACCGACGATGTGGAGGGTGTGGCGTTCAGCCCGGACGGTACGCGGATTGTGTCGGGCAGTGCCGATCAGACGCTGCGGGTGTGGGATGCGGATTCGGGTGAGCCGGTGGGTGATCCGTTTGCGGGCCATACCGACGGCGTGGAGGGTGTGGCGTTCAGCCCGGACGGTACGCGGATTGTGTCGGGCAGTGCCGATCAGACGCTGCGGGTGTGGGATGCGGATTCGGGTGAGCCAGCAAGCGGCCCGCTCACCGGACACACCGGCCGGGTGACGAGTGTGGCATTCAGCCCGGACGGCACCCGGATCGTGTCGGGCAGTGCCGATCAGACGGTGCAAGTATGGGACGTCAACTCCGGTCAGCCGGTGGGCGATCCGCTCACCGCGAGCACCATCGAGGTGAAAAGCGTGGCGTTCAGCCCGGACGGTTCGCGCATCGCATCCGGAAACCTGGACCACACTGTGCGGTTGTGGCCGGGTGCTGCGACACCTGCCGACCTGTGCGCCAAACTGACGGCCAACATCAGCCGCAAACAGTGGAACGATTGGGTGTCACCCGACATCGGCTACGTTCAACCCTGCCCGGACCTTCCCGTACCGCCTGACAACGTATGAGCACCCGATTGTGCTGACGACCTCGAGCCGTCGCTGCGGGCGGGGGATACGTGCGGATGTTGACCGCGCTCGTGGTTCAGCTCCTGTTCGGCTGGGTACGCATGCCCCACCAGGAGGTCGCGATCGATGTCCGAGTTGTCCAATAGCCAGCCCGCCGGCCGGCACTCGTCGATTCGCAAGGTCATCGTCGCGAGCCTGATCGGCACGTCGCTGGAGTGGTACGACTTCTTCATCTACGGAACGGCCGCCGCCCTGGTTTTCAACAAACTGTTCTTCCCGAGTTTCGATCCGTTGGTCGGCACGCTGCTGGCCTTCGCGACGTATGCCGTCGGGTTCGTCGCCCGGCCGCTCGGGGGCGTCGTCTTCGGGCACTACGGGGACAAGATCGGGCGCAAGAACGTCCTGGTGGCGACCCTGTTGCTGATGGGCATCGCGACGATGCTGGTCGGATTGCTGCCGACGCACGCAACCATCGGAGTCTGGGCGCCCATCTTGTTGGTGCTCCTGCGCTTCCTGCAGGGCCTCGGTCTCGGCGGCGAGTGGGGCGGCGCGGTACTGATGACACTGGAGTCCGGAGACCGCAGGCGGCGAGGACTCAATGCCAGCTGGCCGCAGGTCGGTGTGCCGATCGGCCTTCTGCTCGCCAACGGTGTGCTGTCGCTGATGGGCGCGCTCACCTCGGACGACGCCTTCTTGTCATGGGGTTGGCGCGTGCCGTTCCTGCTCAGCGGACTGCTCGTGGTCGTCGGCTTGTGGATCCGGTTGACCATCTCGGAGAGCCCGTTGTTCACCGAGGTCGAAGAAACCGGCGCCAAGTCGAGCGCCCCCATCGTCGAAGTGCTGCGCCGCTACCCGAAGCACATCCTGCTGGCCATCGGCGCGCGCGTGGGAGTCGATGTGGCCTTCTACACGTTCGTGCTGTTCGTCACGACGTACGTCGCCACCTATCTTGAATTGCCCGAGCAGTACGCACTCAATGCCGTACTCATCGCCGCGGCTCTGCAGGTGGTCGCGATCCCGTTCTTCGGTCATCTGTCCGACCGATTCGGCCGACGGCCCGTGATGCTGATCGGTGCGATCGGCGCCGCGGTATGGGTTTTCGCGTTCTTCGCCTTGCTCGATACCGGCCAATTCGGATTGATTGTGCTTGCAGTCATCGTCGCACTCATCCTGCACGCGTCGTTGTACGGGCCGCAGGCGTCGTTCATCGCCGAGATGTTTCCCACCAAGGTGCGCTATACGGGTGCTTCGATGGGCTACCAGCTCGCAGGCATTCTCGGCGGCGCCCTGGCACCGATCATCTCGGTTGCCCTGCTCGACCGGTTCGGCACGTCGATAGTCGTGTCGATTTACGCCGTGGCGATGCTGCTGATCACGATCGTCTGTGTCTTCGTCGCGCCCGAGACATCGAAGATCGATCTGCATGCCGAAGACGTCCCGTTGAGTCACGCCAGGCAGTAGCCGCCTTGGGGTTGATGTGGTGTGCCGATCCCTGTGACGAGCGTGCGACTTGTCGGGGCGTTCTTGGCTTTCTGGCACAAAAGCCTGCACGTTCGTCACAGTGCGCCACAAGGGGAAGCCCGAACCTGGCCTGGGTGCGTGCGGGATGCCGAGTCTCGTCGGTAGATATCGCGTGAATACGCAATGTGGGCACGCGGGAACAAAACGTGAGCGGCACCCGTTGAGCAGATCGACAACAACTTGAGTGACATCGACTCAAGTCTGGGTTGACAACCGACGGTTGGCAGGAGCAGGCTTGAGCGCAGTCCGCTCAGACCCCTATATGTCTATCAGGAGGCAAAACCATGGCTCGTGCGGTCGGTATCGACCTCGGGACCACCAACTCCGTCGTGGCGGTTCTGGAAGGCGGCGACCCCGTCGTCGTCGCGAACTCCGAGGGCTCCCGGACCACCCCATCGGTCGTCGCGTTCGCGCGCAACGGTGAGGTGCTGGTCGGCCAGCCCGCCAAGAACCAGGCTGTGACCAACGTCGACCGGACCATCCGTTCGGTCAAGCGGCACATGGGCAGCGACTGGTCCGTGGAGATCGACGGCAAGAAGTACACCGCGCAGGAGATCAGCGCGCGCGTGTTGATGAAGCTCAAGCGTGACGCTGAGGCCTACCTCGGTGAGGACATCACCGACGCGGTCATCACCGTGCCCGCCTACTTCAACGACGCCCAGCGCCAGGCCACCAAGGAAGCCGGCCAGATCGCCGGCCTCAACGTGCTGCGCATCGTCAACGAACCGACCGCGGCCGCCCTGGCGTATGGCCTGGACAAGGGCGAGAAGGAACAGACCATCCTGGTGTTCGACCTCGGTGGCGGCACCTTCGACGTCTCGCTGCTGGAGATCGGCGACGGCGTCGTCGAGGTCCGCGCCACGTCCGGTGACAACCACCTCGGTGGCGACGACTGGGACGACCGGATCGTCGAATGGCTCGTCGACAAGTTCAAGGGCACGTCGGGCATCGACCTGACCAAGGACAAGATGGCCATGCAGCGGCTGCGTGAAGCCGCGGAGAAGGCCAAGATCGAACTGTCGAGCTCACAGAGCACGTCGATCAACCTGCCCTACATCACGGTCGACGCGGACAAGAACCCGCTGTTCCTCGACGAGCAGCTGACCCGGGCCGAGTTCCAGAAGATCACTCAGGACCTGCTGGACCGCACCCGTCAGCCATTCCAGTCGGTGATCAAGGACGCCGGCATCTCGGTGTCGGAGATCGACCATGTGGTGCTCGTGGGTGGTTCCACCCGTATGCCCGCCGTCACCGATCTGGTCAAGGAACTGACCGGCGGCAAGGAGCCCAACAAGGGCGTCAACCCGGACGAAGTGGTTGCCGTCGGCGCGGCCCTGCAGGCCGGTGTGCTCAAGGGTGAGGTGAAAGACGTTCTGCTGCTTGACGTCACCCCGCTGTCGCTCGGTATCGAAACCAAGGGCGGCGTGATGACCAAGCTCATCGAGCGCAACACCACGATCCCCACCAAGCGGTCGGAGACCTTCACCACCGCCGACGACAACCAGCCGTCGGTGCAGATCCAGGTGTTCCAGGGTGAGCGCGAGATCGCCTCGCACAACAAGCTGCTCGGCAGCTTCGAGCTGACCGGCATCCCGCCGGCCCCGCGTGGCGTGCCGCAGATCGAGGTCACCTTCGACATCGACGCCAACGGCATCGTGCACGTGACCGCGAAGGACAAGGGCACCGGCAAGGAAAACACGATCAAGATCCAGGAAGGCTCCGGCCTGTCCAAGGAAGAGATCGACCGGATGATCAAGGACGCCGAGGCGCACGCCGAGGAGGACCGCAAGCGTCGCGAAGAGGCCGACGTCCGCAACCAGGCCGAGTCGTTGGTCTACCAGACGGAGAAGTTCGTCAAGGAGCAGCGTGAGGCCGAAGGTGGGTCGAAGGTTCCCGAGGACACGCTGACCAAGGTGGATGCCGCGATCTCCGACGCCAAGAAGGCGCTCGAAGGCAGCGACATCTCCGCGATCAAGTCCGCGATGGAGAAGCTGGGCGTCGAGAGCCAGGCCCTTGGCCAGGCGATCTACGAGGCCACGCAGGCCGAGCAGGCTACCGGTGGTGCCGGTGGCGCAGGTGGATCCGCCAGCTCGGACGACGACGTGGTTGACGCCGAGGTTGTTGACGATGACCGGGAGAACAAGTGAGTCAAGACGATTCGCACGAGCCGGTGACCATCACCGACAAACGGCGCATCGATCCCGAAACCGGCGAGGTGCGTGAGCCGGAGTCGGCCCCTGGTGGGCCGGCCCCGGCCGCGGCCGGCGCCGCGGAATCGGCAGGCGATAGCGACGAGGTCGCCGAGCTGAAGGCCACACTGCAACGCGTCAAGGCCGAATACGACAATTACCGCAAGCGGGCGCTGCGCGATCAGCAGCTCACCGCGGACCGCACCAAGGCCACCGTCGTCACCCAGTTGCTGGGTGTCCTCGACGACCTGGACCGGGCCCGCAGCCATGGTGACCTGGAATCGGGTCCGCTCAAGTCGGTGGCCGACAAGCTTGTCAATGCCCTTGAAGGGCTCGGTCTTTCCGGGTTCGGCGAAGAGGGTGACGAGTTCGACCCGTCGTTGCACGAGGCCGTGCAGCACGAGGGCGAGGGGACCCATCCCATTGTCGGGACCGTCATGCGCCGTGGATATCGAGTCGGCGACCAGGTGGTCAGGCACGCCCTCGTCGGCGTGGTGGACACCGTGCCGGACGCCGAAGGCGCGGATAACCGTGACGCCGCCGGCGCACAGGCCGCAGAATCAGACAATTAGGCAGACCAACTAGAGAGATGAGGTAAGGAGGTGGCGCAGCATGGCCCAACGCGAGTGGGTCGAAAAGGATTTCTACAAAGAACTCGGCGTCTCCTCTGACGCCAGCGCCGACGAGATCAAGAAGGCCTACCGGAAACTGGCCTCCGAACTGCACCCCGACCGGAACTCCGACCCTGGAGCCGCTGAGCGGTTCAAGGCGGTGTCCGAGGCGAACAGTGTTCTGTCGGACCCCGCGAAGCGCAAGGAGTATGACGAAACCCGGCGGCTGTTCGCCGGAGGCGGCTTCGGTCGCCGATTCAACACCGGTGGGAACTTCGGTGGTGGTGGATTCGGTTCCGACGGAGGCGAATTCAACCTCGGAGATCTGTTCGACGCCGCCGGTCAGGCCGGCGGCGCGAACATCGGCGATCTGTTCGGTGGGTTGTTCGGTCGCGGTGCGCAAGCCCGGCCCAGCCGGCCGCGCCGCGGCAACGACCTGGAAACCGAAACCGAACTGTCGTTCCTGGAGGCCACCAAGGGTGTGGCCATGCCACTGCGGCTGACAAGCCCGGCCCCGTGCACCAACTGCCATGGCAGCGGTGCACGGCCGGGTACCAGCCCGAAGGTATGCCCGAACTGCAACGGCTCCGGTGTGATCAACCGCAATCAGGGGGCGTTCGGGTTCTCCGAGCCTTGTACCGAATGCCGGGGTAGCGGCTCGATCATCGAGCATCCCTGCGCGGAGTGCCAAGGCACCGGCGTCACGACCCGCACCCGCACCATCAACGTGCGGATTCCCCCCGGCGTCGAGGATGGTCAGCGGATTCGCCTGGCCGGTCAGGGCGAGGCCGGTCTGCGCGGCGCGCCGTCCGGTGACCTGTACGTGACCGTACATGTGCGGCCGGACAAGGTGTTCGGACGCGACGGTGACGATCTCACGGTCGCGGTTCCGGTCAGCTTCCACGAATTGGCGCTCGGAACAACGCTTTCCGTGCCGACACTGGACGGCAAGGTCGGTGTGCGGGTGCCCAAGGGCACGTCCGACGGCCGCATCCTGCGGGTGCGCGGACGTGGTGTGCCCAAGCGATCGGGAGGCCATGGGGACCTGCTGGTTACCGTGAAGGTCGCTGTGCCGCCGAACCTGGAAGGCGAAGCGGCCGAGGCGTTGGAGGCCTACGCAAAAGCCGAGCGGGCCAGCGGTTTTGACCCGCGTGCTGGATGGGCAGGCAACCTGTGAGTAAGCGCAAAGAGGAAGCCCGGACGTTTCTGATCTCGGTGGCCGCCGAGCTGGCCGGTATGCATGCGCAGACCCTGCGCACCTACGACCGACTCGGCCTGGTCAGCCCGCAGCGCAGTTCCGGTGGCGGGCGGCGTTATTCGGAGCGTGACGTCGATCTGCTGCGTGAGGTGCAGCGGCTGTCGCAAGACGAGGGCGTCAACCTGGCCGGCATCAAGCGCATCATCGAACTGACCAATCAGGTCGACGCGTTGCGGGCCCGGGTGTCAGAGCTGACTCAGCAGGTCGAGCAGCTCACCGCCGCCAACCAACACCGCGATGTGTCGGTGTCGTCGAAGGCGGTCGTCCTGTGGCAGCCCGCCGCTCGGCGGCGCCATTCGCAGTAGCGGGTCAGTCGCTACGTGACCTTGATCGAGAAGGTGGCGGTCTCCGGTGTGCCGGGGACCGCCATCGGGTAATTGCCCCGACACAGCGCGTCGGTGGGTGCGGCCATCGGCTCGATGCACAGAACGTCGTCACTGCCCGGCGCGAAGAGCTGTGCCGCGCCGTAGCCTTCGTCGAACGTGACCTCGACGCGGCGACCGCCGCCGGACAGCGCGAATCGCGCGCCGTTGTTCACCTGATCGAACCCGTGATCGAGCTCGGTGGTGCCCAATCGCTCTGTGCCCCCGGCCCATTCCGAGGTTTCACCGGTCGGGATGCCGCGGCTGTCCACCGCCAGGTGTCGCATTCTCGGCGTCTCCAGCTGCCACTCGCCGCGGGGGATGCCCGGCAACTGGAAGTACGGGTGATATCCGAAGCACAACGGCACCGAGGCCGCGGTGGACGCGATCACGGTGGTATCGACCGTCAGGGTGCGATCGGCCAGTGTCACCGTCATGGACAGCGTGTGCGGAAACGGGAACGTCGTCAGTACTTCTCGCGTGCCGCCCCAGTCGAATGACGCGATCAACGTGTTTTCGGATTGCTCGGTCACCACCCAATCCGGGCTGGCGGCGAGCACACCGTGGATCGGTGAGCCGTGCTCGTCCGCGCGGACGCCTGCGACACCGGGCGTCAAGCTCACCACGGTGCCGCTGACGTTGTACTCGTTGGCGCCCAACCGATTTGCCCACGGATAGAGGATCGGGATGCCCATCGTCTTGCCGTTGGTGATGTAGGCCCGCAATCCGCGGCGCTGACCGAGAAACTCCACACCGTCGTCGGCAAGGGACGTGCAGATCATGCCGGCGGTTGGCACATACGTCGCCGACAGCGACGACGACGGATCCTGCAAGGTGACGGGTTGGTAGTCAGCCATTGCGCAAGTCTGTCACGGCGCCGCGTCGTCAGTGTGTGAGCGGGTCGTGCTGGATCCGCTCGGGCGGTGCGCCCCTGGCGATGAGCGCTGCCTTCGTGGCCTCGACCATGTGGGGCCCACCGCAGATGAGGATCTGGCGATCACCCCAGTTGCCGTATCGGGTCACCACTTCTGGCAATTTGCCGGTCTGGCGGACGTGCAGCCCGCGGGGCGGCTGGACGTCGGGATAGTCCCGCGCCCACGGCGGATCGCTGCTGTACTCCGACACCGGCGTCACCGACAACCAGGGATTGGTCGAGGCGATCTGCCACAGCGTTTTGAGGTCGTAGAGGTCGCATGGATATCGCCCGCCGAAGAACAAATGCACGCGTGGATTCACGCCCTGCAATGTCATGTCCATGATCAGCGTGCGCAGCGGGGCCAGCCCCGTGCTGCCCGCAACCATCAGCACGTCTTCGCCGTTGCGATCGACCTGCATCGCGCCGTGGGGACTGGACATTCGCCAGCGGTCACCGGGACAGGTTTCCCCGACGATCGCGGTGCTGACCATTCCGCCGGTGACCGACCGGACGTGGAACTCGATGGCGCCCGACCGGTCGGCGGGGATGGCGGGGCTCAGGTAACGCCAGCGGCGTGGCCACTGCGGCACCTGAACGGTGACGTACTGGCCCGGGTGATAGAAGAGCGGTTGATCGAGTTGCAGCCGGATGACCGATACGTCGCGCGTGACGCGATGGTGTTCGACGACGGTTCCGTCACAGTAAGCCGGTGATTGCTCGGCGTCGGCCGCTCCGCGCATCACCCCGATCGCCAGGGCGACCGCGTCTCGAGCCGCCTCGGCCAGCCGGTCGCTCCAGGCGGCGGTCAGATGTTTGTGCAGCGTGGTGTAGAGCGCGTCCTGCATCGTGTCGTAGTGACTCTGCAGTACGCCGTACTTGCGATGATCCCGGCCCAGCTGAGCCAGGAACGCCACCGGCTCCTCGGCCCGCTGGGCGATCAGCTCGCCGAACAGCCAGGCCAGCGCGCTGGCGAACACTTTGCGCTGGATGTCCATGTCCGGCGGGAACAGATCACGGGCCGAGAGGTCGGTGGCGAACCAATGGGTATAGAAGTCGCGGATCAGGGTGTCGGACCCGTTTTCCGGGTCGACCGCATCGCGCAGTACCTGCAGCGCGTCACGGTCATCGAGTCCCACGCCGCTGAATTTTATGCGTGCCCGCGCCGCTGCTGCCGCAGAGCCGCGATGACCACCATCGATGCTCCGGCGAGGGCCCAGCACGTCAGCACGATGACCGCGGTCGTCGCACCGGCGCCGGCGAAGTATGCCGTCGACCGCAGCAGCGTGGCGTTGGCTCCCTGGGGTAACAGCTGGCCGAGCGCGCCCCAGCCGCTCGGCAGCATCTCCGGCGCGGACGTCAGGCCCGACAACGGGTTGCCCAGCAGCAGTGCCAACAGCGCACCCACGGCCAGCCCGGCCTTGCCGAACAGCGACCCGAGGCCCAGCATGAACAGGCCCGCCGCGGCCACGCCGAGAGTCAGACCGGCGGCCACACCCCAGAAGTTGGTCTCGATGGATCCGAGGACGTAGTAGAGCAGTGCGGCGATGGTGATGCCGGCGACGCCGGAGAACACGATGCCTGCGGTCAGGCGAGTCCATACCTCACGCCGAAGGGCGATGACCAGCGCGACCGCCGGGAGGATGCCGGCGAGGGTGATCGGCAGTGCCGACGCGGCGATCCCGGCGCCCCGCGGATCGTCCTTCGCGGGCGGGGCCAGGTCTTCTGTCCGCAGCGTCACTCCGGAATGGGCAGCGATACCCGACCCGACTTGATTGAGGAGTTGGGCGACGGCCGGGCTTGCGCCGGTCGCGGTGAGCAGAACCGGACCGCCCGGCGTGAAGGCTATGCCGCCGTAGACGTTTCGGTTGAGTATCGCCTCGCGCAGGGCCGCCTCGCCGGGGTAATAAGTCACCGCGAACGCGCCGGGTGCCTGCTGCTCGAGGCGTTGTGCGACCTGGCTGCTCGCGGCCTGTGGTCCGGCCGCGCCGATGGGAACGTCGTTGGGCTTGGAACGCGCGGCGGGTAGTGCGAACGCGATCGCGACAAGCGCGATCGCAACCGTCAGCACGGCGATGATGCCGGTGGCCCGCAGTGCGGCAGGCGGCTCGTGTACGGGTGCGGCGTGGTGGGTGGGGAGCGTGTTCGTGGCCATGCTCGTCGCCTTTTCATCCGATGTTGAATTACGAATGTGCTGAGCGTAGCGCCGTATGCGCCATATTTCAACGATCATTGAAATGATACTGTCGGAGTATGGCTCCACCAGCGCAAACAGCGAGGAAGCGCGGGCGCAGACAGGGTGAACCCGTGTCGAGGGACGCCGTGCTGGCCGCTGCCAAGGAACGGTTCGCCACGGATGGCTACGAGAAGACGACGCTGCGCGCGATCGCGGCGGACGCCCACGTCGACCCCTCGATGGTGCTGTACCTGTTCGGGTCGAAAGCCGATCTGTTTCGGGAATCGCTGCAGTTGATCCTGGATCCGGTCCTGTTGGTCGAGGCTTTGGAAGGCCCCGCCGACGATGTGGGCACGCGAATGGTCCGCCGCTATCTCCACATCTGGGAATCACCCGAGACCGCGGCCAGCATGCGCGCGATGCTGCAGTCGGCCACCTCGAACTCCGATGCCCACGACGCGTTCCGGTCGTTCATACAGGACTACGTCCTCACGGCGGTGTCGGGCGTGCTCGGCGGCGGTGAACAGGCCCGGCTGCGCGCGATGTTGGCGGCCTCGAGCCTTGTCGGCACCGCGTTGCTGCGTTATGTGATGGCGGTACCGCCGCTGGCGACGCTGACCGGTGACGAGGTGATGCGCTTGATCGCGCCGACGGTCACGCGCTATCTGACGGCAGACGCCGAAGAGTTGGGGCTGCCCGCGTTGTAGGCCGCCTCATCGCCGAGTGTGCATCCAGGGCGTGGAAGTGGCAGTTTGGCCGCTCTGTGCGCACACTCGCTGCCGCAGGCGCACACTCGTCGATCGCCTACAGCGCGTGAATCCCCTTGTACAGCACCAGAAGGCCGATCACGACGAGGATCACGGCGACAAGAGTGGCGTGATTGCGCTCCATCCAATCCTTGAGCCTGGCCAGTGCGGGGTCCAGGCGCTCGCCCGACACCGCGTAGGCCAGGATGGGCAGCGCCACCGTGGATCCCGCGAACACGACGAAATAGAGGCCGGCTGCCCATACGCCGGGCTGGCCGAGACCGGCTGACCCGATCGCCAAACCCGCTGCGACACAGATGAACAACACTTTCGGGTTGACCACGGTCAATACCGTGCCCGCGGCGGCAGCCCGTGGGGGAGTCAGCTTGCTCAAGCTCTGCATCCACTTCGGGCTGTGCTCGGACTTCGCACGGTTCAGCCATTGGTAGATCCCGAACACGATCAACGCGGCACCGACCACGATGCGCAGCCACGACGCCCACGTCGGTGGTTCGTCGAGCGCGCCGAACAGGTTTGAGACTTCGACGAAGATGGCCGTGAGCGCTGCCAGGCCGACGAGCCAGCCCGCCAGGAATGCCAGGCCGGTGGGCCGCGGCTGCGGCGAATGCAGCACGAGCACCGCGGGGATGATCGACAACGGCGAGAGTGCGACCACCAGTGCCAACGGAAGAAGCTCCGTCAGCACGGGACCCAAGATGCCAGACATGCCCGGACCCTTCCGTTCGTATCGGTCGATCAGAACCTAGCAAGCAGAATCCCGGCGCGCGGCGTCGTCAGCTGCCCTCGAACTGGTTTTGGCCGAGGGTGTCGACGAAAGTGGGGCCGAGCCGGTCGAGTTCGGCCCGGTAGGACTCGGCCCATGTGCCGAACGGTTGATGTGCCAAGAACTCATTGCGGAATCGGTCGTCCTCGGACACCTCGGTCGCACAGAATGCGGGGATCGCGAGATCGACCACCGGTCCGCCCCGTTCGACTTCGGCGAGCACCAGAGGGGCGTTGCCGCCGAGAAACCGGTCGATGATCCAGCCGTCCTCGCCCAGCCACATCGCATACCGGATCTTGGCGACCACGTGATCGGCCCGTCGCACGATCTGCGCCGCGACCAACGGGTCGAGATCACGCTCGGCCTCGTAGCGGGTACCTCCGACGGCGGGGCCTTTGGCCGTCATCGTGCCGATCGACTCGTCGCCCAGGAGTTCCAGGAGCCGGCCGGGCTCGGTGTCCCATTCGCCTGGAGCGGTGCCCTGGACGCGAACACGGACTGCGTATCCGTCGGCGGCGAATAGATAGGCCTGCACGATCAGTACGGGCGACGGATCCGACGCTGCCACGGCAGGCATTTCCCGGACGAAGAACTTCCGCTCGAATTCGAAATCACCGGCGCCGGAGTCGGACATGGGTAGACGTTAGCCCGGCAGATGTCGGACGTCAGCGTCTGACGCGGGTTTCGGCAGCTGAAATCCCTCGTCACCAGCGCCCGGCGGCCACATCCTCCACCGCATCGGCGGCGTGAACCGGCCCGCCGCTTTCGTGAATCTCGTCGCGGATGGCGTTGAGGCGCAGCCTGATCTGCTCGTCGGTCGTGACGGCAAGCGCGGCATCGCGGATCTCGCCGACAGCCGGCAGGTGGGCCTGCAGGTGTCGGCCGACACCGACGGCTTCCAGTCGCGCAGCGTTGGCCGGCTGATCGACGGCTTGCGGCATGGCGACCATCGGTACGCCGTACCACAGGCCTTCGGTGCACGAGCCCATGCCGGCGTGGGTGAAAAAGCAGTCGGCGAGCCGTAACACCGCAGGCTGCGGGACGGTCTGGCACAGCTGGACCCATGGCGGCACCGCTCCGAGTTCGTCGGCCCCCGCCCGGCCAGTGGCCAACGTCAGCCGCCAGTCCAGCCCGTCGAGCGCGTCAATGACGTTGCGGTATATGTCGGCTCGCTGGGTGTAGGCCGTGCCGAACGCCAGCAGTGCCAGCGGGCCATCGCCCGGCGGTGCAGTCCAGTCGCGCGGATCCTCGCGACGTGGGTCGATACACGGCCCCACGAAGCGATAGCGGTGGCCGACCCGGTCGGCATGGCGTTGCATCACCCTCGGTATCAACGCCAGACAACGGCGCGGTACACCGGTCACCTCGTCGAACGTCAAACCCGTTCGGGACACCGCGAGCCAATCCTCGAACGCGTGCCGGTACGCAATGCCCGTCGGGCTGTTCAGGATCGGGTCCAGGATCTCAGCCATGTCCTCGTGGTACGTGTCCCACGCCACCTCACTCGGGGACAATTGCACCGCAGGCACACCCCACTGAGCGGCCGCGACCGGGCCTGCCATACCGCCGATGTCGTAGAGGACGATGTCGGGGCGGTCCCCGTCAAGGTGGGCGTGCAGTTGGGGCAGCACGTGAATCGCCTCGTCGAGAAACAGGCGCATCCCGGTCACCGGGTCGTTCTCGTCGCCCCAGTTCTCGGGTGCGCCCGGCGCGCCCGGCAACACCGAGCCGCATTCGACGATGTCCGCGCCCGTGGGGCGGGCGAGCCATGCCACATGGCTGCTGACCAGGTAGCTGACCCGATGACCTCGGTCGACGAGTTCGCGGATCACCGCGAGGTGCGGGTACATGTGGCTGGGTGCAGAGGCGGGAACGACTGCGATATGCACCTAGCCGATTGTGCCTGTGGGCCCGCAAGCCCAGACAGCGTGTGCGGCAATCAAAACTGCAAACCGTGTCTACCGCGACTCGTTAGCATTGACGAGACGAGGGGGGTATGCGATCAACAACGCCGAGACGCCGAGCGTGCAGCCCGGTTGGTACACCGATCCATGGAATCTCCAGCAGCTCCGGTATTTCGACGGTCATCAATGGACCGGAAACGTTGTATCTGGAGGGTCGTGTCAGTCCCCGCCTGTGAACGAGTTGAGTAGACAGCAACCCGGGTATCCGCTTGGCGAGCGACTCCTCTACCTCAGCCCCGTCATCGACGCTCGTGATGGCGACATGTCATGCACCGTCCAGACTTCTGACGGCAACCGACTCGGATTTGTTCAGCCGCACACACGGATACCCTCAATTTTTGGCCGTAATAGCCGTACTCTCAACTTTGGGCTGATGTTGAACAACGGAGTGCCGATTTTCGGGATCACTCGATTCGGAGGATTTGGTAATCAGCGAGTCCGGGTCCACGACGCCCAAGGCAATTTCCTCGGGCAGTTACGTCAGACGACTTCCTACGTAACTGAATTTCGCACAGCCCGCTTGGCGATGCAGCTGGAGGTTGGTGAGCATTGCTTTGCCCGGACAGAGTTCTATGTCAATCCGAGCGATTCGTATGCCGACCCTCAGCAACATGTTTACGACTCAGTGGGGAGTGTGATCGCGACGATTAGTCGCCGGCGGCGTGCGACTACGCCCGCTACTAGCATCTTCGACTACGGCCTGGAGACCTGGTCCGTAAGAGCGGATCCTCTGCCATCGCTGCTATTCGCTACCGTCTTTACGGCTTACCTGCTTGACCGCCTCGCGCATCGCGGGTTGATTGACACAGTCGGGTATTGGATATCGCGCCCCACTTGGCATCGCGAAGATGACAACCCGACCCGTCTTTAGTGTGCGTCGCGCAAATATCGAGAATTCAGATCTGCCGCGGCGCGTCGCGCTTCTTCAGGCGTGGACAACCGCATCCTATCTTCGAGTAACTCGCGAACTATGGTGCGCTCCTGTCGCTGTATCCGAAAAAGCTCAGAAACGAGAATGTACTCACCGGCTTGCGCCTTCTTGGTCGCAACTACCGATACAGCCATGATTTCGCCGGCGAGTTCGGCTTCGGACATATTCACCACGTGATACGACAAATCGATTCGTCGTACCGCACCGCCCAGGAAAGCCGTGACAGTGGCGGCGCCTGACGGACTTGTCACGGAGAATTGCAGATGGTCAGGCTGCTCTTGATCGTCTTGATGTCGATGACTGGCTTCACCGTAGGCGCGTGTATCGCGAACCGATTCTGGGACATCGTCAAATCCGTTGAACGGATCGAGACAAAAATCCTCCGTATCGGCGGGACTCGCAGGTTCGTAGTAACCGAGTGCGTCTAGATCCGACTCGCCTCTGGAGTGGGTGAGATCGAACGAATCGTCGCCAGAAGGCTCATCCCACGTTTTCCACTGGTCCGTCATCGACGTCGCTGTTGGATCTCGCCCTCGATGGCATCACTGCTATCCGAGTCCGCGGTCGCGTACCGAGAAGCTGCGGCGTTCAAGTTGGCCTCATACGCACGAGAGGTCGACTCGAGGGCTGCGCAAGCCCTGCGTCGGGCTTCTGCGGCTCTGGCTGCGGCCTGCGCAGCAGACACACATATCGCGCCGTGGCTGTCATGAACGGAATCGGCCGTTCCATCCGCTAGTGGTGTGGCCTGCGAGATTCGATTTGCGGCCTCACTGTGCATGGCCGCCAATTCACGCAATCGAGCAGGCGTGACGCGCAGCGGGCCCGTGGAAGGCGAGGTCATTCAGTGACTCCTTACATCCAGGTCGGATATCCGTCGTTGGCGATGTCTTGGTAGAGGCGGGCGGCGTTCTCAATAGTGTCCGCAAACCCGGCGGAGGCTTCACCCAGCTGTTTAACGTGGTAGACGCAGCCGGTCAAACATGATGCCGTGACCGATGATTCCAGGGTGTAGGAGGCCCAGCGCCCGTACTTGCCGAACGCCCGCAATGCCAGTGCGGGGAGTATGGCGTTACCCATGACCGTGGCTGATTCGTTCAAGATGCGCCGCGTGGCGGCCACCGCGTTTGCCTGCGCGTCGATTGCGATTTTCATGTCGAGGTCGACGTCGGGCATCGTCCTGGCGCGCGTCATCTGGCGAGTATTCGCGTCTTCATACGCATCTGCGGCTGGTCCGCTCCAGCTGTACTTCGGAACCGCCTTTTGGAGATCATCGGCGATGAGGTTGAACTGTTCCGCACTGTCGCCATAACTGTCGCCACGTTCGAGAGGATGGGTCCAGCCGCATTGCGCTTGCAAGCCGATGAGTGTTTGCAGGCCGCCGGCGATGATGAGAGTTTGTTTCGCCATAGGCAGCATCGACTGAGCCACGCATGCTATTTCAGAAGTGTCGCTGGCGACATCCATCGGTGCGCGAAAGCCATTCGCTCGAATACTCTCAACGGCGCCAGCGAGACTCTCCAGCGAACCCCCAGCCTCGGCGAGCATGCTCCCTTGCGGACCCAAGTACGGCCCGATTGTCTCGAGGGCGCCGCCAACTTTCCCCATGAAGTCGCTATAGGCATCGAACAGGCTCATCGTTTCTGCTCCCCCTTCATTCGTTAACCTATCAGCCGAAATTGCCGGTTAAGTGCGGCTTTCTGGCGAGGGGTGAGGCTCCCACAGCAAACGTGGCGAGCGTCCGGCCTCGGCCGGAGTCCGGCGCCGTAGTAGTGGCGGATGAGTCGGGACGCCCGGTGTGCCCGCCCAAAAATTCTCAAACTTGAGCGGAACAGACTCAACCTTGACTGCGTTGAACATCACGACAAGCATTTTCTCTACACGGAAAGGGAGGTGTCGTGGACTCGTTCAACCCGACCACGAAGACCCAGGCGGCGCTGACCTCGGCGTTGCAGGCGGCCACTGCCGCAGGCAACCCACAGATCACCCCCGCTCATCTATTGATGGCGTTGCTGACGCAGAACGATGGCATCGCCGCGCCACTGCTGGAAGCGGTCGGAGTCGAGCCCGCGACCATCCGCACCGAGGCGGAACGGCTTATCGGCCGCCTGCCCAGTGCCTCCGGTTCGAGTTCGCAACCGCAGCTGTCGCCGGAGGCGATCACCGCGATCACCACGGCACAGCACCTGGCCACCGAGATGGACGACGAGTACGTCTCCACCGAGCACCTCATGGTGGGGTTGGCCACGGGAAGTTCCGACGTGGCGAAGCTGCTGACGAACAACGGTGCGTCGCCGCAGGCTTTGCGTGAGGCGTTCACCAAGGTGCGCGGCAGCGCGCGGGTCACCAGCCCCGACCCCGAAGGCAGCTATCAGGCGCTGGAGAAGTACTCCACCGATCTGACCGCGCGCGCTCGTGAGGGCAAGCTCGACCCGGTCATCGGGCGCGACAACGAGATTCGTCGGGTCGTGCAGGTGCTGAGCCGCCGCACCAAGAACAACCCCGTCCTGATCGGCGAGCCCGGTGTAGGCAAGACCGCGATCGTCGAGGGCCTGGCCCAGCGCATCGTGGCCGGCGACGTGCCGGAGAGCCTGCGGGACAAGACCGTCATCTCGCTCGACCTCGGGTCGATGGTGGCCGGTGCGAAGTACCGCGGTGAGTTCGAGGAGCGGCTCAAGGCCGTGCTCGACGACATCAAGAACTCGGCCGGGCAGGTCATCACGTTCATCGACGAGTTGCACACCATCGTGGGTGCCGGCGCCACCGGCGAATCCGCGATGGATGCGGGCAACATGATCAAGCCCATGCTGGCCCGCGGTGAGCTGCGGCTGGTCGGTGCGACCACACTCGACGAGTACCGCAAGTACATCGAGAAGGACGCCGCGTTGGAGCGCCGGTTCCAGCAGGTGCTGGTCGGTGAACCGTCGGTGGAGGACACCGTCGGCATCCTGCGTGGTCTCAAGGACCGTTACGAGGTACACCACGGTGTGCGGATCACGGACTCCGCATTGGTTGCGGCGGCCACCCTGTCCGACCGCTACATCACCGCACGGTTCCTGCCGGACAAGGCCATCGACTTGGTCGACGAGGCCGCATCCCGGTTGCGCATGGAGATCGACTCCCGCCCCGTCGAGATCGACGAGGTCGAGCGGCTCGTCCGCCGGTTGGAGATCGAGGAGATGGCGTTGGAGAAGGAGTCCGACGATGCCTCCAAGGACCGGCTGGAGAAGTTGCGTGCCGAGTTGGCCGACCACAAGGAGAAGCTGGCAGAGCTCACCACTCGTTGGCAGAACGAGAAGGGCGCCATCGACGTGGTCCGCGAGCTCAAGGAGCAACTGGACACGCTGCGCGGCGAGGCCGACCGTGCCGAGCGCGACGGTGATCTCGCCAAGGCCGCGGAGCTGCGCTACGGGCGCATCCCCGAGGTCGAGAAGAAGCTCGACGCCGCGCTGCCGGTGGCCGAGGCCCGCGAAAACGTCATGCTCAAGGAAGAAGTCGGGCCTGACGACATCGCCGAGGTTGTCGAGGCGTGGACCGGTATCCCGGCCGGCCGGATGCTCGAAGGCGAGACCGCCAAGCTGCTGCGCATGGAGGAGGAGCTCGGGAAACGCGTTGTCGGACAGAAGAAGGCGGTCGTCGCAGTTTCTGATGCGGTGCGCCGCAGCCGCGCAGGCGTCGCCGACCCCAACCGGCCGACGGGCTCGTTCATGTTCCTCGGCCCGACCGGTGTCGGTAAGACCGAGCTGGCAAAAGCCTTGGCGGAGTTCCTGTTCGACGACGAGCGCGCGATGGTTCGCATCGACATGAGCGAGTACGGCGAGAAGCACTCGGTGGCTCGACTGGTCGGTGCACCTCCTGGCTACATCGGTTATGACCAGGGCGGTCAGCTGACCGAGGCCGTGCGCCGGCGCCCGTACACGGTGGTGCTGTTCGACGAGATCGAAAAGGCTCACCCGGACGTGTTCGACGTCCTGCTGCAGGTGCTCGACGAGGGCAGGTTGACCGACGGCCAAGGTCGCACGGTCGACTTCCGCAACACGATCCTCATCCTGACGTCCAACCTGGGCGCCGGTGGCACCGAGGAACACGTGATGGCGGCAGTGCGGGCGGCGTTCAAGCCCGAGTTCATCAACCGGCTCGACGACGTCATCATCTTCGACGGGCTGAACCCCGAAGAACTCGTGTCGATCGTCGACATCCAGCTGGGACAGCTGGCCAAGCGGCTGGCGCAACGCCGGCTCACCCTCGAGGTGTCGTTGCCGGCCAAGAAGTGGTTGGCCGAGCGCGGTTTCGACCCGCTGTACGGTGCCCGGCCGCTGCGCCGCCTGGTACAGCAGGCCATCGGCGACCAGTTGGCGAAGATGCTGCTGGCCGGCGAGGTCCATGACGGCGACATCGTGCCCGTCAACCTCAGCCCCGACGGCGAAAGCCTGGTTCTGGGCTGAGCCGGTAGCGGAAAGGCCCCGCCACACTGCGGTGTGGCGGGGCTTTTTCGTGCCTGCGTCAGGCGAGTGTGCACGCACGGCGGTGAGTGTGCGTGAGGGGTGGCCGCAGAGCCGATTGACCGCCCTGAGCGCACACTCGGCACCCGGCGCGGCTTCGGCGTCCACTTTTGAGGGATTCGTGGCCAAACGAAGGCGGCGCAGCACACATCGTGGCGAGAAGCATGGAGGTCAGACACAGTCCGACAACCAGAAAGCCCAGAAGCCATGTCAGAAACCATTGCCGGTATCGAGATACCGGATACGGCGGCAGTCGCTGAAGCGACACGTCTCGTCCAGCAGACCATCACGCCGCTCATCTACCACCACTCGTGCCGGGTGTTCTACTTCGGCCAGATTCATGCCCAGCGGCTCGGCGTGAAACCGGACCCCGAACTGCTCTACCTGGCTGCCATGTTTCACGACACGGGTCTTGTGACGCCGTTCTCCGACACCGAACAGCGCTTCGAGGTCGATGGCGCCGATCACGGGCGCAAGTTCCTGCTCGAGCGCGGATTCTCCGCGGCGGCCGCCGACACGGTGTGGACGGCCATCGCACTGCACACGACGCCGGGCATCCCGGGCCGGATGGGCCCAGAGATCGCCGCGACTCACCTCGGGGTGCTGACCGACGTGGTCGGTTTCGGTCTGGATGATCTGCACCCGGACCAGATCAGCGAAATCCTCGCGGTCCATCCGCGCGGCGACTTCAAGAACGAATTCTTGAGCGCATATTTCGACGGGTTCAAGAACCGCCCGGAGACAACCCTCGGGACGGTGAACTCCGATGTCCTGGAGCACTTCATTCCCGGCTTCCGACGCGTCACCACCGTCGAGCGCATTCTCGGCTCGCCCTGGCCGAGCTGACCGGTTCAACTCTGGGAGACCGCGATGAACGGTGCACGTCGCTTCAGAGCACGACGACTGTCGTTCGCCGTGTTCTCCTGCGCAATTGTCATGATGACCGTGCTCGGGCTGGTGGCCATGTCCATGGTGTTCGTCGCTCCCGCGTCGGCCTCGAAGCTCCACGACACTGGCCGTCGCGCCCACCATTCGTCGAGAACGCTGAGGCATGACAGCGCAGACGACGAGGCGAGAGCCAGGATCGATACCTCTCGGAGCGAGCCCGCGACGTGGCGACCCGGCCACGATAAGTGCAAACGGCCCAAAGGGAATCGGCCGCTCCTGCCGTGGTGCACTGACCCCGCCGCCGGTTGGACCGGAAGTACGACGCTTCGCGCAGAAAGCGCTACCGCCCCCTTCGCCCGCAGTGGAGGGACCACCAACAAGTCTTCAGGAGACCTTTCATGACTCGTCCTACGGTGCTCATCGTCCACGGCGCCTGGCACAAGCCCGAACACTTTCGCCTACTCGTCGACGAACTCTCGGATTTCGATGTCCACACCCTACGGCTGACGAGCAGCGGAGACGATCCCGCCGTGTTGGGCGATATGTACGCCGACGCCGAGGTGATCGCACAAGCCGTCGCAGCCGTTGACGGGCCAGTTGTCGTGGTGGCCCATTCTTACGGCGGCATACCTACCACTCAGGGATTGGCGGATGCGCAGAATGTTCGAAAGATCGTTTACCTCGCCGCATTTCAACTGGAGGCCGGCGAATCGCTGCTCTCGCAGAACCCAGCGGGTGTGCTGTGGCCGTGGGCCGAGTGCCGCCACCGGGATGGCATCGGCGACTTCGTCGAAGTCATGACGCCTCAGGAGGTGTTCTACAACGACCTCGACGACGCCACCGCAGAGGTTGCGGTGAGCGAAATGGGTTACCAGTCTTACTCTTCGATGCAGCAGCCACTGACCGAGACGGCGTGGAAGACGATCCCGAGCGCCTACATCGTCTGTGAAGCCGACAATTCGATCCCTGTCACCGCGCAGGAGCGGATGGCCGAGCACGCCGACGAGGCCTATCGGATGAACACGTCACATTCCCCGTTTCTCTCGCAACCCGCAGCACTCGCCCAGCTCCTACGTCGTCTGTTCGCCGACGCATAACCAGGACACCTACATCGGAGGATTCACATGAAGCTCGGGCTTCGTATACCCCAGAGATTGGGCGTCGACCTACAGCAGGCCGGTGCAGATGAGCTCATCGTGGATCTGAATTTGCAGGACTGGTTCACCAGCACTCGGCAGATGCTTGAGACTGCGGTGGAGATCCGCGAACGGTACGTGGCCTCGTAAAACACGTCTAGGAGGAAAAGGCATGCAAGCCATCAGCATTCACGATCGTGACGCCGGGATCGGTGGACTCACCCTGACCGAGCTACCCTATCCACACGCCGCCGAGAACGACGTCGTCGTCCGCGTACACGCCGCGGGATTCACGCCCGGCGAGCTCGACTGGCCCGCCACCTGGACCGATCGGGCGGGCCGTGACCGAACGCCCAGCGTTCCGGGCCACGAACTATCGGGTGCCGTGGTCGAATTGGGTTACGGAACCACCGGACTGACCGTCGGACAGCGGGTGTTCGGACTCACGGACTGGGCGCGCGACGGCTCGCTGGCGGAATACACCGCCGTCGAGGCTCGTAACCTGGCCCCGCTACCCGCGGATATCGACTACACCGTTGCTGCGGCGCTGCCGATTTCAGGGTTGACGGCGTGGCAAGGGCTCTTCGTCCATGCCGGCCTGACCGCCGGGCAGACCGTCGTGGTGCACGGCGCTGCCGGGGGAGTGGGTTCGATCGCCGTTCAGCTGGCTCGCGAGGTCGGCGCGCAGGTGATCGGCACCGGGCGTTCTGATGATCGCGACGTCGTGATCGGCCTGGGGGCACAGGATTTCGTGGATACCGACGCCGACCGCTTGGAAGACATCGGCGAAGTGGATCTCGTCTTCGACGTCATCGGAGGCGAAATCCTCACGCGTTCAAACGCACTGGTACGTGCTGGTGGGACTGTCGTAACCATCGCCGAGCCGCCAACGGTACAGCCGAAGAATGGGCGGGCCGTCTTCTTCGTCGTCGAACCCGATCGTGCGCAGCTCACCCACCTGGCCGAGCGGGTGCGGGACGGGCGGCTCAAGCCCATCATCGGTGCCGTACGACCCCTGGCCGAGACGGCCGACGCGTTCGCGCGGCGCCGGCGCAGTCCCGGCAAGACGATCATCGAGGTACCCGAAGGAGCCCGTAAATGATGGCCAAAGGCGTGGTGGCTGCCGCCGTCGCGGCCATGGTCGTCGGCTGCGGTGCTCCGGTCGCGAAGTCAGACCCCGCTCCGGCCGATTCGGAAACCTTGTCGCCGCTGCTGCAACAAGCGCTGCCGAACGTCGCGGGCAAGTCCTTCACCTCGGCGATCGTCTTATTCCCGCCGGGCGCACATGCGGCGCCCCACCGCCACGGCGACGCGTTCGTCTACGCCTATGTGCTCGAAGGCTCGGTGAGCAGCCAGCTCGAAGGCGAGCCCGCGCACGTGTATCGGCAAGGTGAGAACTGGTCCGAGCAGCCGGGTGCTCACCACGTCGCCACCGAGAACATCAGCTCGACCGATCCGGCGAAGCTGCTTGTGGTCTTCATCGCCAGCACCGGCGAACCACTCAAGGTCGATGACCCACACGGATAGCCGTCAGCCCGAGTTGGCGCGACGAGCTGTACTGAACTGGCGTTGGTAGGCCGCTGGGCTGATCGACAGTTTTCTCGCGAACACCCGTCGCATGCTCTCGTAACTGGGGAAGCCGGCGCGAGCCGCTGCCTGCGTCGCGGTGTGCCCTCGATCGAGCAGTGCCCTGGCCATGTCGAAACGGATGGTCTCGACGTATCGGGCCGGTGTCGTGGACAGTTCATCGTGGAAGAGCCGCGTGAGGTGCCGCGTGCTCACGTTGAGGTGCTTCGCGAGTTCGGCGAGCGAATGGTCGCCTTGCGGGTCCGCCGTCACCAAGTCGATGACCTGCCGTAGGGCTGGAGAGCGCGGCGGCGGGCCTTGCAGCGGAGCGGAGAACTGTGACTGGCCGCCGGAACGCTGCATGTACACCACCAGAGCGCGGGCGACGTCGCGGGTGAGGTCCGGCCCGTGGTCTTCTTCGACGAGTGCGAGCGCCAGGTCGATCCCGGCGGTCACGCCCGCCGACGTGTACGTGTTGCCGTCACGGACATAGATCGCGTCGGGTTCGACCTGGCATGTCGGGCACCGAGCCGCGAGTTCGCGTGCGACGTTCCAGTGCGTGGTCGCACGCTTACCGTCGAGGAGTCCGGCAGCGGCGAGGATGAACGCGCCGGTGCAGATCGACGCGACGCGGCGGGCTCTCGTTGCCGGAACCCCTGCGGCTTCGGCCAGAGTCGACGGCACCGGAGTCCGCGGATAATTGTCGGAGCCGGGCACGAGGTACGTGTCTGCTGCCGGCTCAGCGTATACGTCCTGATCGACTGCGATCCCGAAACCCAGGTTGGACGTGACGTCCTCGCCCGTCGGCGACAGCAGCACGATCTGGTAATCGGCACCGAACCGGTTCGCCGTCTTGAACACCTCCGCCGGACCCGCGACGTCCAACAGGGTCACACCGTCGTAGACGAGGATCGCGACGCGGCGCGGGCCCGGCTTCGCGGCAGCGGTCGACGCAGGCATAACCACGAGTGTGCACCCTTGGTGCCGACGGTGCGTCAGGGTCGGCCGCAGAGCCGAATTCCCGCCCTGAGTGCACACTCGACGCCCAGCCGGGATTTGGACTTGCTGGTCCAAAAATATAGCGCCACGATGGTCGTGGCGACAAAAAAGACATGGAGGCGCGCAGTGGAGCTCGGAAAGTACGGCGTGTGGCAGCCGGCGCATGCGACCACACCGGACATGGCCAAACATATAGAGAGTCTTGGGTTTACGGCGCTGTGGTTGGGTGGACCGGAAGCCGATCTGGCAGGAATCGACGATCTCCTCGCCGCGACGGACAACCTGGTCGTCGGCACCAGCATCTACAACATCTACCGCGGTGACGCGGCGACCTTGGCGGAGGCCTACCGCCGTATCGAGAACAAGTTTCCCGAACGGCTGCTACTCGGCATCGGCGTGGGCCATCCGGAACAGACGAAAGGCTATGGCACGCCTATGGCCACGCTGAAGGCGTTCCTCGATGACCTCGACACCGGGGGATTACCCGTTGAGCGACGCGCGCTTGCCGCACTGGGCCCCAAGATGCTGGACCTGGCGCGCGAGCGCGCGGGCGGATCTGTGCCCTATCTCGTCACTCCCGAGCACACCCGCCGATCCAGGGCGGCGCTCGGTCCGGAGAAGTTCCTGGCTCCCGAACAGAAAGTGGTGCTCGAGCCGGATGCCGCTCATGCCCGCGCGCTGGCCCGGCCGCGAATCAAGCACCCCTACTTGGGCCTGGTCAACTACCGAAACAACCTGCGCCGTTTGGGATTCACCGACGACGATCTCGCCGATGACGGCAGTGACCGCCTGATCGATGCCCTTGCCGTTCACGGCGAGCCCTCCGACATCGCCCGGGGATTGCGCGCGCATCTCGATGCCGGAGCCGATCACGTTCAAATCCAGCTGGTGAGCGCGAATTCGGCACCGCACCCCGTGATACCTGACGTGCTGCTGCAGGTATATGACGACGCTGCCATGCGCCTGTACGAATCGGTTGCCGACGCATTGGGCATCACGCCGGGCCAGTCTCTTGGCTGAGTGGCTCTCGGGTCCTTCGGAGATCGAGTGTGCACACTCGACGCCCACGGATCAGAGCGCGAACCGCCCGGCGAAGCCGCGCAGCGGAACGTCGGCACTCGTCAGCAACCCGGGCGGTGCCTTGACCACCGACGCGATCGCGTTGAGCGCGGGCAGTCCCGTCACGGTCATGCCGATCGAGGCGAAGGAATCTGGGTCCGAAAGGTCGACACCGGGCTTGGGGAAGATCATGTGCTTGTTGTAGACGCACGGATCGCCCTTGATCTGAGTGATGTAGCAGCCCTTGATATCCCAGCTCGGATCGGTGTGCGGGGTCATCTGCCATTCGAGGTGGGTCTCGACCCGAGGCACGCCATCGATCATGCCCTGGTACTTGATGTAGTTACCGCCCAGCGATCCTTTCGGCAGCTGGTACCAGCCCAGGTCGACGTCCTTGGTGCACGCTCCGAGCTCGTAGCCGAACTTCACCTCGTCGAGCGTCAGGCCGAAGCAGTCGGCCATCATCAGAACGCTGTCGGCGAACACCCGCGTGTACTTCTCGAGCTTTCCGGGGATCGACGGATCGTCGACGGGCAGGCCGTAGCCGACCTCGATCCAGGTGTCCTTGCTGTGATGGCATGACACGTCGACGGATTCGATCGTGGTGACGTTCTCGATCTCGGCGACGTCGGCCGAGCACACCACGCCGAGAATCTGGTTGAGCCCGGGATTCATGCCCGTTCCGTAGAACGTAGAACCGCCCTTTTGACAGGCCTCGGCCAGCAGCTGCGAGACGGCCTTACCCGACGGGTGTGGATGGTTGGTGTCGCGGTGCCAGCCGGTGATCCAGTCCGCGGTGGTGACGATATTGATGCCGGCCTCAAGGACTTTGACGTAGAGATCCTCGTCCGGGAACACACCGTGGAACGTCAGCACGTCGGGGCGCGCCGCGATGATCTCGTCGATCGAGCCGGTGGCTGTGACCCCGATGGGTCCAATCCCGGCGATCTCACCGGCGTCACGGCCGACCTTTTCGGGTGTGTAGCAATGTAATCCGATGAGTTCGAGGTCGGGGCGCTTGCCGATGCGCTTGATCATCTCGGTGCCGACGTTGCCCGTCGCCACCTGGAACACGCGGATCTTCGAGGTCATAAAGTGTCCACTTTCCTCACTCTTGCGAGGTCTGCGGCGGATCCGCCCAGACCGTCCGGATAAAATTGCATGGCCCACTTGCGGATTGCGGTGAAGCCTTCGTATTCGGCGGTCGCCAGCGCGGGCGGATCGGAGTAGCGCTGGTGTGACCAGATGTGGATGTCCTGGGTGAACTGCCGGATCACTTCCTCGCCGAACTCGGCTGCCTTGCTGGCCGCGCGCGGGGTGTCCTTGCCAGGTGTGCGCCCGATATAGACCATGAACCGAACGTCGGACGTGGACTCGTCGACGGGCGTGACCGCCGAGATGGTGCGGTTGTCGATCATGCCCCAGCTCTTGGTGACCGCGATGCCAAGACCGCCGTTGACGGCCTCGACGCCGCTGCGCACGTCGTCGATGGTCTGGTTTTCGTCGCCCTCGAACGTGATCGTGAAGTCGACGTAGGACACCGGATCGGCGAAGTCGTGCCGCGTGAACACCGGCACGATCGGCGTCTGGTGCACGAACTTGAAGTGCGCGAAGTCGACGCCGTTCTCCAGTACGTACTGGGGGTGCAGTTCGAGCGCTTCGCGGTACAGCCGCTGCTGCGGGTAGTAGTCGGCGGCGCTGCTGCCGTCGTTGAAGGACGCGAACACGTCCGGTGCATCGAAGAACGGCTCACGGCCTTCGACGTCGTGCCAGATGTAGATCGCTTCGTTGCGCTCGACGACGGGGTAGGTCTTCATGCGCCTGCCGCGGTTGGGCCGGTCTTGATACGGGATGCAGACGTTGCGGCCTTCGGCGTTCCACTGCCAGCCGTGGAACGGGCACTGGATGACCTCACCCACGACGTGACCGCCGAACCCCAGGTGCGCGCCGAGGTGCTCGCAATAGGCGTTCATCACCGTGACCTGCCCGGATTCCGAGCGCCAGGCCACCATTTCCTCGCCGAAGTACTTCATCGCGTGGACCTCACCGACGCCGACCTCGTCGGACCACGCGACCTGGAACCATCCCGTCGGTTTCATCGACAGCGGTGGCTTGGCCATGACCTGAATCGTAGGAGCATCTGTGAAACTTTGGAAGAGGGTTCTATGAAACTGGGGTAGTCTGCGGAGATGACCGAGGTCACCGCGCGTCGCACCAATCGACGCGGCCTCGCCACCCGCGAGAACATGCTGGAGGCCGCGCTCAAGGCACTGGCCACCGGCGACCCGGGAGCGGTGTCGGCCAACCGCATCGCCAAGGAGATCGGCGCGACATGGGGTGCGGTGAAGTACCAGTTCGGCGATATCGACGGCTTCTGGGCCGCGGTGCTGCACCGCACCGCCGAACGTCGCGCGGGTGTGCTTGGTCGCCACGACAGCGGTGCGCCACTGCGGCAACGTGTCGCCGGAATCATCGACATGCTCTACGACGGCCTCACCGCGAGCGACTCACGTGCGATCGAGAACCTGCGGGCAGCGCTGCCGCGCGAACGGGCCGAACTCGAGCGGCTGTATCCCAAGACGGCCGCCGAATTGCAGTCCTGGGGCCAGGGCTGGCTTGAGACCTGCCAGCAAGCTTTCGCCGATCTTGATGTGGACCCCGAACGCGTGCGGGAGGTCGCCTCGCTCATTCCCGGTGCGATGCGCGGCATCACGTCGGAGCGGCAACTCGGCACCTATTCCGACCTGGACCTGGCGCGGCGAGGCCTCGCGAACGCGATTGTGATGTACCTCGAGGACTCGGGGTCGGGGCGATCTGAGCAACCAGTAACCGGGTTGTGACCTCACAGAGTTAAGGCATTTGCGCTACCAACACGTAGGCTAGGCCCGATGGTCCCGCTCTGGTTCACGCTGTCCGCACTCTGTTTCGTGGGTGCGGCCGTGTTGCTGTACGTCGACATCGATCGTCGACGCGGTCTGGGGCGTCGCCGTAAGTCGTGGGCGAAGTCGCATGGCTTCGACTACGAGCACGAGTCGGACGAGATCCTCAAGCGCTGGAAGCGCGGGGTGATGTCGACCGTCGGCGATGTCACGGCCAAGAACGTCGTGCTCGGCCAGATCCGTGGCGAGGCGGTGTTCATCTTCGACATCGAAGAGGTCGCCACCGTGATCGCGCTGCACCGCAAGGTCGGCACCAACGTCGTGGTCGACCTGCGGCTCAAAGGAATCAAGGAGCCGCGCGAGAACGACATCTGGCTGCTCGGTGCGATCGGCCCCCGAATGGTGTACTCCACCAACCTCGACGCTGCCCGCCGCGCGTGCGATCGCCGGATGGTGACATTCGCCCACACCGCGCCGGACTGCGCCGAGATCATGTGGAACGAGCAGCACTGGACGCTCGTCAGCATGCCGGTCACGAGCACCCGCGCCCAGTGGGACGAGGGTCTGCGCACGGTGCGGCAGTTCAACGATCTGCTGCGGGTGTTGCCGCCGGTTCCGCAGAACGGCGCGGCGCCGGCCGGCCAGCCCACCCAGCCGCCGCTCGCACGGCGTTCCGGCTCGCCCAGCCGCCCGCTCGCGCCGACACCGGCGGGCCGGCGTGAGCTGCCGCCGGCACGTGCCGACATGCCGCCGAGCCGTGGTGACGTGGGCCGATACACCCAGCAGCGCCCCGACGTCGGCCGGTCGGATTCGATCCGCAGGCCTCCGCCGCCGGCCCGCAACATGCGTCAGGCGCCGCACTACCAGCGCTAGCCGGGCCGCATCGGGGGTTCAGTACCCTCTAGGGCATGTCCCGCCCCGTCGCGCTGATCACCGGACCGACATCGGGGCTCGGCGCGGGTTTCGCCCGGCGATATGCGCTCGAAGGCTATGACCTGGTGCTGGTAGCGCGAGACGCGGAGCGGCTTGAACTACTCGCGGGCGAACTGCGGCATGAGGCCGGTGCGACGGTCGAGGTGTTGCCTGTCGATCTGGCGGTCGCCGCCGACCGCGCGAAGGTCGCCGACCGGCTGCGGGCCGGGGTGCGCGTCCTGGTGAACAACGCGGGTTTCGGGACAGCCGGTGAGTTCTGGACCGCCCCGTTGGCGCAGTTGCAGGCTCAGCTCGACGTGAACGTGACCGCGGTGATGGAACTGACGCATGCCGCGTTGCCGTCGATGCTCGAGGCGCGGTCCGGCACCGTCATCAATGTCGCTAGCGTCGCCGGTCTGCTGCCGGGCCGGGGGTCGACGTACTCGGCGTCCAAGGCGTGGGTGGTCGCGTTCACCGAAGGGCTGGCCAATGGGCTGGGCGGCACCGGGGTCGGCGTGCACGCGCTCTGCCCGGGTTTCGTGCACACCGAGTTCCATGCCCGGGCCGGCATCGACATGGCGGGGACGCCGTCGTTTCTGTGGCTTGAGGTCGATGACGTCGTCCGTGACTGCCTGGCAGGTGTCGCCGGAGGCAAGGTCGTCATCGTGCCAGGACTGCAATACAAAGCGCTGACCACCGGCGGCCGGATGATGCCGCGAAACCTGGTCCGCGCGATAACGAAGGTGGTGGGCAAGGGCCGTGAGAGAACCTGAGGCACAACCCCTTAACCGGTGCGGGCGCTGATCGGTGCGGTGACGGCGATGATTCTCGTCGTCACCGCGACGGTCACCGGCTGCTCGTCGGATGACTCACCCGCGAGCACGTACGAGGCGCAGACCGTGCCGGTCGGGGAATCGCTGAACCTGCTTGGTTGGACGATCACGACGTCTAACCTGCGTTTCGACGCCGAGCACGTGCTGGTCGATGTCGAGGCCTCGGCGTCCGGCGGCGAGCACGCCAAACCCGAGGACATCCGGTTCGGGCTGTATGGCGCGCTGGCGCATCCGATCGAGGCCAACGCGATCGGCGGCTGCACCGGCGTGACCAGCCTGGCGCTTCGGCCGCTGTCGGCTCCTTCGCCCGACAAGCTCAGCGGCACAGTGTGTTTGGGTCCGCTACGGGATCAAAGCCAGGTGCGCGGTGTCTATGCGTATTCACCGCGGGAACGGATCGCAGGCACCACCGTGGCCTACGCCGCGGCATTTCCGGTGGGCGTCCTGCCGACCAACGTCAATGACACGGGCTTGACCATCAAGACGTCGAGCGTCGATGGGTTCAGCGCCGACGGTGCGCAGTTGGCGCCGACGGCAATCGGTGAACCCGACGCGTTCACCGGCAACGGGTACATGCTGCTCGGACTCGAAATCGATGGCCTGGCACCACGTTACCGTGATGATTCGGCACGGCGCGGGGGACCGCTCATGGTGGTCGCGGCCCCGACTCTGCCGCCGCCGGGTCTCAGCCATGCCTGCTCGGTGTACGGCGCATCGGTGCTCGTGTTGCCCGATGCCTCGCGTGACGCGGTGAACCTGCGGGCATCGCTGGGCACGCAAGGCGAGATCAACGCCGCGCTGCTGTACGCGACGGTGTCGGTGATCGGCACTCAAGCCGCACTGTGGACCACCGGTGACTGACCCCGTGGGCCCCACCGAGTGGGGAGAGAGTCCCGGCGTCGGGCCGTGGGTCGGCCCGCTTCCCGATGATCCGCGCTACGACCCCGAACTGCTCCGATCCGGCGACACCCGCAATGTCGTTGATGCATACCGGTATTGGAAGCGCGAGGCGATCATCGCCGATATCGATCAGCGTCGGCACCGGTTACACATCGCGATCGAGAACTTCGGCAACGACGCCAACATCGGCGCGGTGGTCCGCACCGCGAACGCGTTCGCCGTCGACACCGTCCACATCGTCGGACGGCGGCGCTGGAACCGGCGTGGTGCCATGGTCACCGACCGCTATCAGCGGTTGCGCCACCATGACACCACAGCCGAACTGCTCGAGTTCGCCGCGGGCGCCGGGCTGACGGTCGTCGCGGTCGACAACGTCCCTGGCGCGGTGCGGCTCGAAGAGACTGAGCTGCCGCGGGACTGCCTGCTCGTATTCGGTCAGGAGGGCCCCGGCATCACACCTGACGCGCAGGCAGGTGCGGCGCTGACGGTGTCGATCGCGCAGTTCGGGTCCACCCGCAGCATCAACGCCGGCGTCGCGGCCGGGATCGCGATGCACGCCTGGATCACTCGACATGCTGACATTTCGGAGGCCTGGTAGGGCAGGATCGTCGATATGGATCAGCTATGGGCTAACCGTGCGGCCAGCGCAGAAGCTGCGATCACCCAACGACATCTGAAGAAACTCTGGGGCCTTCCTGGCACACAACTGGGTGTGGTGGCCTGGCCATCGACCAAGAAGTACCGCAATTTCGGTACCTGGCATTACTGGTGGCAGGCGCATCTGCTGGACTGCCTGATCGACGCACAGGTGCGGGATCCGCAGCCGGAGCGGAAGGTCCGAATCGAGCGGCAGATTCGGGCGCACTGGCTGCGCAACACCGGATGGACCAACGACTACTACGACGACATGGCCTGGCTGGCACTGGCCGTCGAACGGGCCGGGCGGCTCGCCGGTGTCGAGAAGCCCCGCGCACTCAAGACACTGTGCGAGCAGTTGGTCAACGCCTGGGTGCCCGAAGACGGCGGCGGCATCCCGTGGCGCAAACAGGACCAGTTCTTCAACGCCCCCGCCAACGGGCCTGCCGGGATCTTCCTGGCCCGCTACGACGATCGGTTGCGCCGGGCCCAGCAGATGGCGGACTGGATCGACGAGACGCTGATCGATCCCGACACCCATCTGGTGTTCGACGGCATCAAGGCCGGCTCGATGGTGCGTGCGCAGTACACGTACTGCCAGGGCGTGGTGCTCGGACTGGAGGTCGAACTCGCGGCCAGGACCAACGACAGCAGGCATGCCGAGCGGGTCCGCCGACTGGTCGCCGCGGTCGAGAAGGAAATGACGACCGACGGCGTCATCAAGGGTGCGGGCGGTGGCGACGGCGGCCTGTTCAACGCGATCACGGCCCGTTATCTCGCGTTGGTGGCCACCACGCTGCCCGGGGACGCACCCGAGGACGTCGCGGCTCGCGATACCGCGCGCTCGATCGTGCTGAAGTCCGCCGAGTCGGCGTGGGACAACCGCCAGACCGTCGACGGCCTGCCGCTTTTCGGCGCGTTCTGGGATCGCACCGCCGAATTGCCCAGCGCGGCCGGCAAAGAGGCCGAGTTCGTCGAAGGCGCGGTCAATGCGTCGGCGATACCCGAACGCGACATGTCGGTGCAGGTGTCCGGCTGGATGCTGATGGAGGCCGCGCACACCCTGGCGGGTTAGGTTGTCACCGTGCGCGACGTGCTGAGCGAGCTGTTGGCAGTCTGGCGTGCCGGCGACACGGCGGGCTTGGCGACGGTGGTGCGGACGTTCCGCTCGGCGCCGCGCCCTGCGGGCGCCGCGATGGTCGTCGCACCCGACGGAACGGTCAGCGGCTCGGTGTCGGGCGGATGCGTCGAAGGCGCGGTGTACGAGCTCGCCGGCGAGGTGGTCGCCGACGGCGCGCCGGTACTGCAGCGCTACGGCGTCAGCGACGACGACGCGTTCGCGGTCGGGTTGACCTGCGGCGGTGTGCTCGACGTGTTCGTCGAGGCGGTCTCGCGACGGACCTTTCCCGAACTGGAATCGCTGGTCGACGACATCGAGGCGCACCGGCCTGCGGCGACGGCAACCGTCGTCGCCCATCCCGACCCCGCGTGGGTGGGCCGTCGACTGGTCATCCGCACCGACGAGGTCACCGGCACGCTCGGATCGGCGCGGGCCGACGCCGCCGTCACCGACGATGCACGCGGCCTGCTCGACACCGGCCGCAGCGGCGTGCTGACGTTCGGTCCGGACGGTGAGCGGCGCGGCGAGGGCATGGACGTATTCGTCGCCAGCTTCGCCCCGCGCCCGCGCATGCTGGTGTTCGGCGCCATCGACTTCGCCGCGGCGGTCGCGCGGCAGGGATCCCTGCTCGGCTATCGCGTCACGGTGTGCGATGCGCGCCCGGTCTTCGCGACCAAGGCCCGGTTCCCGACCGCCGACGAAGTGGTCGTCGAATGGCCCAACCGCTACCTGGCCGCTCAGGAGGCCGCAGGCGACATCGACAGCCGCACGGTGATCTGCGTGCTCACGCACGACCCGAAGTTCGACGTGCCGCTCCTCGAGGTGGCGCTGCGCCTACCCGAGGTCGGCTACATCGGTGCGATGGGCTCGCGGCGCACGCATGAGGACCGGCTGGCCCGGCTGCGCGAGGCCGGCCTGAACGACGACGAACTCGCGCGGCTGTCGAGCCCCATCGGCTTGGATCTCGGTGCGAGAACACCCGAGGAGACGGCGGTCTCGATCGCCGCAGAGATCATCGCCCAGCGCTGGGGCGGCACCGGCCGGCCACTCGCCGACACCGGTGGCCGTATTCATCACGAACACAACGAGTCAAACGAATTGAGGAGTGGTCAGTGACCGAACGCGCCCGTATCGATTTTCCCGCCCGCATCGGGGTGTGGTGGGCCAGTGACACCTGGTCGATGCCCGAAGCGCAGCAGGTCGCGCGGGACATCGAGGCACTCGGCTACGGGTCGTTGTTCCTGCCCGAGGTCGTGGGCAAGGAAGCCTTGACGCAGTCGGCAGCCTTCCTCGCCGCAACGGACCGGCTGGTGATCGGTACGGGGATTGCCAACATCCACGTCCGGGTGCCGTCGGCCGCCGAGTCCGGCGCACGCACCCTGACGGCGCTCTATCCGGGCCGGTTCGTGCTCGGCCTCGGCGTCAGCCACGGCCCGCTGGTCGAACACGGGCTGGGCGGGACTTATGCCAAGCCGCTGGCCACCATGCGCACCTACCTCGATCGGATGGCCGCGGTGCCCGAACAGATCGAGCCGGGCGTCGGCCGCCCGCCGCGACTGCTGGCCGCGCTCGGGCCGAAGATGATCGAGCTCTCCGGCACCCACGCCGATGGCGCGCATCCGTATCTCGTCACGCCCGCACACACCGCGACCACCCGGGAGATGCTCGGCCAGGACCGTTGGGTGGTTTCCGAGCAGGCCGTCGCCATCGGCGGTGACGAGGCCGACCAGCTCGCCCGCGCGCACACCCACCTCGAGGTCTACAGCGGGCTGCCGAACTACCGGAACTCGTGGCTCCGTCAGGGCTTCGACGAGTCGGATCTGGTGCGGGGCGGGTCAGACCGGCTGGCCCGCGGGCTTGTCGGGATGGGCTCGACCGAACAGGCCGCCGCGGCGATCACCGCCCACCTCGATGCGGGCGCCGATCACGTCGTCGTGCAGGCGCTCGGCGAGAATCCGACCGCCGATCCGCGCCCGGCGTTGCGGGAACTCGCGGGGGCGCTCGGCCTCGGCTAGGACGCCTCGGCCGCGGTGGCCTCGGTCGCCGCGGCCCGCTTGGCGGCGCGCCGCCGCTTGTACCACTCGATGAACATCGGGGCCACCGATGCCACCACGATGAGGATGAAGATCGGTTCCAGCAGCTTCTGGATGATCTCGAAACTGCCAAGCCAGTAGCCGAGCAGGGTCAGGCCGACGCCCCAGATGACCGCGCCGAGGACGTTGAAGAAGGTGAACACCGGGTAGCGCATCTTTGCGGCGCCCGCGGTGATCGGCGCGAGGGTTCGCACAATCGGGACGAAGCGTGCGATGATGATCGCGAACGGGCCGCGTTGTTCGAAGAAGACGTGGGCCTCGTCGAGGTACTTCTGTTTGAGCACCCTGGCGTTCGGTTTGAACATCGAGGTGCCGATCGTGCGACCGATGAAGTACCCGACCTGGCCGCCCAGGACTGCCGCGATCGGAATGCCCACCAGCAGGTGCCACAGCTCGAAGTTGGCTTGCATGGCCTCGCCCTGGGCCGCCGTACCTGCGGCGAGCATGCCCGCCACGAACAGCAGCGAGTCGCCGGGCAGGATCGGGAACAGCACACCGGACTCGACGAAGACGACGACAAGGATGCCCACCAGGGCCCATGTCCCGAAGTAACCGATGAGGTTGATCGGGTCCATGAAATCGGGCATGAGCGCCAGATTGGTCGTAACCTCTGGGAGGGCGGTGTCGATCACGACTCCCAAGGGTACCTGGGGCGTGCCACCGGCCAATTTCTGCAATAAAAGACCTCGGAAGGAAATTTCACATGCCTATCGCCACGCCTGAGGTCTATGCCGAGATGCTGGGCCGGGCCAAAGAGCATTCGTTCGCGTTCCCGGCGATCAACTGTGTGGGTTCCGAGAGCATCAACGCCGCCATCAAGGGTTTCGCCGACGCGGGCAGCGACGGCATCATCCAGTTCTCCACCGGAGGCGCCGAGTTCGGCTCCGGCCTCGGCGTCAAGGACATGGTGACCGGCGCGGTCGCGCTGGCCGAGTTCGCGCACGTGATCGCCGAGAAGTACCCGATCACCGTGGCCCTGCACACCGACCACTGCCCGAAGGACAAGCTCGACACCTACGTGCGCCCGCTGCTGGCGATCTCCGCCGAGCGCGTCGCGGCCGGACGCAACCCGCTGTTCCAATCGCACATGTGGGACGGTTCGGCCGTCCCGATCGACGAGAACCTCTCGATCGCGCAAGAACTGCTCAAGCAGGCCGCGGCCGCCAAGATCATTCTCGAGGTCGAGATCGGCGTCGTCGGCGGCGAGGAGGACGGCGTTGAGGCCGAGATCAACGAGAAGCTCTACACGTCGTCGGAGGACTTCGAGAAGACCATCGACGCGTTGGGCGCCGGTGAGCACGGCAAGTATCTGCTGGCGGCGACGTTCGGCAACGTGCACGGCGTGTACAAGCCCGGCAACGTGGTGCTCAAGCCCGAGGTGCTCGCCGAGGGACAGCGCGTTGCCGCGGCCAAGCTCGGATTGGGCGACGGCGCAAAGCCTTTCGACTTCGTGTTCCACGGCGGCTCGGGTTCGCTGAAGTCCGAGATCGAGGATTCCCTCAAATACGGCGTGGTCAAGATGAACGTCGACACCGACACCCAGTACGCGTTCACCCGGCCGGTCGCCGCGCACATGTTCACCAATTACGACGGCGTGCTCAAGGTCGACGGCGAGGTGGGCAACAAGAAGACCTACGATCCGCGCAGCTACCTGAAGAAGGCCGAGGCCTCGATGTCCGAGCGTGTCGTGGAGGCGTGCAATGACCTGCACAGCGCCGGCCGCAGCGTGACCGGCGGCTAGTTCTCGTCCTGCCCGCCTTTGAGCGACAAAGTCGCGGAAACCGCCTCGCCAGTCGCGTGGGTCACTTGGGCACCGCAGGCCGGACCTCGTCCGTCACGTATGTCGCAAGAGCCTCTTGCGCAACGGTTTTCGGCCTGCCCGCCTGTCAGCGACATTGTCGCTCGCCGGCGGACAACGGATGACCTTGGTCGTCGGCGATATTCGGCGTCTACGCCGAGGACTGCTGCCACATGGTGGCTGTTGATCCTCGGCCTAGTGGCAGATCGCTGCGCCAGTAACGCTGTGGCGGCCGCAGGCCCGAATCTCCGCCGTAGCGTTACTCGCGTGAACTTCTCGAATACCGGTGGTTTCGAGGGGCATTGAATGACCACCTGGTCAGCGACACTGTCGCTGTAAGGCGGGCAGCGAAAAACGCGTTACTCAAGTGGCCTTCGAGGAGAGTGTGGCAGGTGATGTCTCCGATGTGGGGTGGCTGCGAATGGTGTTACGCAAGAGACGTTTTCCGCGACATTGTCGCTATTACGCGGGCGCATCGACTATGTGCCCGCAGCGCGGTGGCGACGCTTCAGGCCAATCGCCCGTAGCCGAGGAGCCAGGGCCCGGGGTCGATCGTGCGCACCTTGATGTCGCCCTCTTCATTGCCGCCGACCGTGGTGATCCCGTTATCGTCCACGGCGAGAACGAAATTGGTGTGCAGGCCGAGCGGGCTGCCGTCGGCGTAGAGTGCCACGTCGCCGGTCTGCGGACGATACCCATCGGGTGCCTCGAAGCGCCCCGCCGCTTGGTAGTACTCCTGCAGCGTGTACACGCCGGGGATGCGCCAATGGCCCGAATGCGGGTTCGACAGCGGCCGACCCGCTTCATTGAGCACCCAGCTGACGAAGTCGGCGCACCACGGCTCGTCGACGCCCTCGGAGTACGTCGTACCGGCCGGCTGTGCGTCGTACTGAGCCTGCAAGAGGTCGACGATGCGTTGCTGAACCGGGCTCAGGGCGGCGCGGTCGAGAGCGGGGAAGTCCGGTCGCAGACTAGGCGCGCTGATGCGCGAATCGCGGAACAGAACCGCCGCCACCCCAACCGCAGCGACCGCCAACACCGCGCACAGCGCGAGCCAGAGCCGAGATCCCCCCTTGGTCACCGCCTCAGGTTAGCCAATGGGTGCCTGGCAGATCTTCCACTGATCGTCCTGGAACTGCAGGTCGAAGCTGCGGGTCGAGCGGGTTTGCGGCGCGAAGGCCATGAAGGTCGTGACGTTGGCCTCGGCATGGTCACCGTTCACCACCACCTGGTCGATGCTGGCCACCACGGGGTACTGCTTGGCCGCGGCCACGCGGGCGTGGGTCTCGTCCCAAGCGCGCTGGTCGTAGTTGACGTAGTTCTCGCGCGTACTGCCGCACGTGATCGAGCGCAGCTTGGCCAGATCCCCGTTCTGGATCGCGACGTCGAAGTCCTGGATGGTCTCGCGGACCTTGTCCTCCTGTGAGGACAGGGGCGAGGAGTTCCGGGTGAGCAGAACCGTGCCGAGCACCGCGATCGCGACCAGGGCCGCGATGACCAGCACAACGGCCACCACCCAGCCCCAGCTGCGCCGGGCGGTCGGCGGCGGTGGCGGCTTGGGTGCGTCGTCTCGCGGTGGAATGACTTGCGGCGCGGCATTTTTCGGTGTCTCGGGGACGGTCGGGGCGTCCGAAGGCGGCGCGAACACCTCGGTTTCGGGATCCGGTGGGGTGTCGATCTTCTGCGTGGAGCCGTCGAAACCGGACGGCGCGGTGTAGCGACGCTCATCGGCCTGCTGCACCGCCTCGGTCACCGCCGTCGGCGAGCCGATGATCTCGGTGGCCGGCTCGTGCTCGGCGTCCACCACGAAGTGTTCGGTCGGCGCATCGGCCTGTTCGGCGGTGGGTTTGGTCGGCTCCGTCGGCTCGTCTGCTCCTTCCGGCGTGTTGTCCTCGTCCGGTCCCGATGGATTCGACATCCCTGCTGCGGTCCTCCCGTAAGTCGCTATCGGTGGAGCTTATCGGTCGGCGTGCGATGGGCCCGTGCAGAATGGGGACATGACACGCATGGGTGATCTGTTAGGACCGGAGCCGGTGTACCTCCCGGGCGACCCTGCTGCCGAGGAGGAACTGGCTGCCGGGGAGAAGGCGGCCGTCGTTGCCGCCGCGCACCCATCGGCGTCGATCGCGTGGGCCGTGCTGGCCGAGTCCGCGCTCGCCGACGACAAGGCCGTCACCGCCTATGCGTACGCGCGCACCGGCTACCACCGCGGGCTCGACCAACTGCGTCGCAACGGATGGAAGGGCTTCGGCCCGGTGCCGTTCAGTCACGAACCGAATCAGGGTTTCCTGCGCTGTGTGGCCGCGCTGGCCAAGGCCGCCGACGACATCGGCGAGACCGACGAGTTCCAGCGCTGCCTCGACCTGCTCGACGACTGCGATCCGGCCGCGCGCGCGGAACTCGGGCTGGCCTAGCTTCAGAACTTCGCTTCGCACTTGCAGTCGCCCGCGGAATCAGGCGGCTCAACCTGCACAGTGGCGTGTTCGAGACCGTGTGCGGTCAACACCGCGCGCGCATCATCGAGCACCCGCGCGGCGTCGCCGCTGCTCGTCAGGTGTGCCGTGACCATGTCCTTGCCGGGCACAAGCGTCCACACGTGCAGGTCGTGCACGCCCGTCACGCCGTCGACCTCGCGCAGCGCCGTGCGGAGTTCTTCGACGTCGATATGGCTTGGCGAGGACTCAGACAGGATGCGCAGGGCCGCGCGGGCCAGCGCGATCGCGCGCGGCAGTACCCACAGCGCCACGAGTACGGCGACCACGACGTCGGCGTAGGGCCATTGCGTGGTCACGGTGACGATGCCGGCGATCAGGACGCCGATGCTGCCGACGGTGTCGGCCACCACCTCCATGTAAGCGCCCTTGACGGCGAGGCTGTCCTTGGAGTGCGAGCGCAGCATCATGACGACGACGGCGTTGGCCACGAGCCCGGCAAGCGCCACGACGATCATCGGTACGCCGGGAACTTCTGGGGCGTTGCCGAACCGTTCGAATGCCTCGTAGAGGATGAAGCCGGCCACGCCGAGCAGTAGTGCGGCGTTGGCGACCGCGGTGAAGACCTCGGCACGATGCCAGCCGTATGTGCGAGCGGGCGAGTTGCTGCCGCGGCGGGCCAGCAGCACCGCGGTCAGGCCCATGAACATCGCGACCAGGTCGGTGAGCATGTGGCCCGCATCGGCCAGCAGCGCGATCGAATTGATCCACAGTGCGGTGACCAATTCGATGACGAAGAACGCCGACAGGATCGCGGCGGCGATGACCATCCGGCTGACGCGCGTATCGGTGTGATGACTGTGATCATGGCCGGCGCCCATGTCCGCAATATATGCGGAAGTTCGCATATGTCGCAAGTGTCGCCCGGCGCGTGGAATGGCGTGCCGACGCGGCTCGTTGCCCACAGTGGCATGACACACGACGGAATGACACACGACGGCGGCCCCGCACTTCCGCAGCCCGCCTGGCCGGCCGATGACGCCGCGCCCGCCGGACTTCGCGAACCCGGTACCCCACTGACCAGACTGGCCGCGCGCATCGCGCCATGGCGGTACGACCGCAAGCTGCTGACCGGCGTCGCACCCGAACCGGGCAGCGCGCTCGCGGTGCATGTGGCTCGCTCGACCTCAGATGGCCAGCGCCGTCAGATCGCGTTGACCCTGCGGGTCGTGCTGCGTGAACTGCACCGGGATCCGACGTTGTATTCGGCGCGCGTCCCGCTCGACGACGACACCGTCGGATCGGCCGTAACGCTCGTCGACGAGATCAGGGAACGCCTGGAAGCGCCGTGTCCGGTGCGCGCACACGGCATGGCTCGGCTGCGGATGCTGCTGTCGAACGGCGCAGGCCCGTTCTGCCGCGAGGGCGCAGGCGATCTGCGTGCGGAACTGCGTGCGGTGCTGGCCGAGCTCTAGAGCCAGGCCGACCAGAACCGGGTGAGCTGCCCGCCCACCGACACCAGATAGCTCGACACACCCGAGAAGTCGAAGAACCAGTAGACGATGCCGAAGAACCAGCGGTTGAGCGCAGGCGCGATCAGCAGGATCAGCAGGATGAAGAAACCCCACTGCTTGACCGGCTCGAGCGCACGCTGGGTTTCGGGCTTCAGATGCGGTTCGAGCGCGCCGTAGCCGTCGAGACCCGGGATCGGCAACAGGTTGAGCACCAAGGCCGTCACCTGCAGAAAACCCAGGAACGCCAGGCCGGACCAGAACACCCCGTGCGCCGGGTCGTAGAACGCGCGGGTGACCCCGAGCAGGATCACCGCCAGCACGAGGTTCGCCGCCGGTCCGGCGAGGCTCACCAAGGTCTTCTGGCGCGCCGTCATCCACGATGTGCGCAGGTACACCGCCCCGCCGGGAAACCCGATACCGCCGAGCGCGATGAACAGCACCGGCAAACCCAGCGACAGCATCGGGTGCGTGTACTTGAACGGGTTGAGCGTCAGGTAACCGCGAAGCTCCACGTCATGGTCGCCGAACCGCCACGCGGTATAGGCGTGGCCGAACTCATGCAGACACAACGACACGAGCCAGCCGGCGACGACCAGGATGAACACCCCGACGTAGGACAGCGGGCGCACGGCGTCGGCGGCCATCCAGGCCAGCACTCCGCCGCCGATGGTGATTGCGACGACGGCCAGAAAGATCGGGCTCGGCCGTACCGATTGATGCAGCGGGCGGATGTTCACGATTCGACGCTACCGGCAGGTGGCAAGGGCTATCCGACGCGCAGCCAGCCCTCGGTGTGCCGGTAGAACGTCGAGCGCCGCGTCTGCCGGGCCGCGGGCACTCCGTCACGGATCACCTGGGCGCCGGTCGTGCCCAGTTGGGCGGCGCGTCCGCTCACCCAGCCGCGGGGGCGCCCGCGCGCAGACAGCACCGCGGCGCGCAGGCCGGGCTGGCTCGACGTCGGCTCGACGCGCACGCCGGGCGCGTCGCCGTCGAACAGGACGGCGTCGTCCACGACCGCCTCGCCGTGCAGGGGCGCACCGTCCAGGCCACGCCATTCCGCGGCGGACACGATCACGGTCCCGGTCTCGTCGCGGATCAACGGAACGCGTTGCGCCGCGCCGCTCAGCGCACGGCGCGCCGACCAGCCCGACCGTGCGTGCGCGACCTCGATGTCGAGGCGATCGGCCTTCAGCAACCTGGTCAGCACCGCGGCCAGATCAGCGCTCGGTCCGGTCACGATCACACGGCGATGGGCTTCGATCTCGTCGATCGCGACCGTCGGAAGGTCTCGCAGCGAGCGGGGCACCGGGCCCGAACCGACCACCACGACGCCACCTGAGGTGGACAAAATGTGCTCCTCGCGTGTGCTGGGATAAGGTGACCTACCGGCTGCACCACTTTAGGCGCGGAGATAGGCGGGAGATTACGCCATGCCGGCAATCGTGCTCATCGGTGCCCAATGGGGCGATGAGGGCAAAGGTAAAGCCACCGATCTACTCGGTGGACGTGTGCAGTGGGTAGTTCGCTACCAGGGAGGCAACAACGCCGGGCATACCGTCGTGTTGCCGACCGGGGAGAACTTCGCACTGCACCTCATACCCTCGGGCATCCTCACGCCCGGGGTCACCAACGTCATCGGCAACGGTGTGGTGGTCGACCCTGGCGTGTTGCTGACTGAGCTCAAGGGGTTGGAGGAGCGCGGGGTCGACACGTCGGGTCTGCTGATCTCCGCCGACGCGCATCTGCTGATGCCGTACCACGTTGCCATCGACAAGGTGGTCGAGCGCTGGGCGGGCAGCAAGAAGATCGGCACAACGGGTCGCGGTATCGGCCCGTGCTACCAGGACAAGATCGCCCGTATCGGGATCCGCGTCGCCGACGTGCTCGACGAGACGCTGTTGGCGGAAAAGATCGAGGCCGCATTGGAATTCAAGAACCAGGTGCTGGTCAAGATCTACAACCGCAAGGCGCTCGAGCCGGCCGAGGTGGTCGAGAACCTGCTGACGCAGGCCGAGGGCTTCAAGCACCGCATCGCCGACGCCCGCCTGCTGCTCAACCAGGCGCTCGAGAACGGCGAGACCGTGCTGCTGGAAGGCTCGCAGGGCACCCTGCTCGATGTCGACCACGGCACATATCCATTCGTGACGTCGTCCAACCCGACCGCCGGTGGGGCAGCGGTGGGATCGGGAATCGGGCCGACCCGCATCACCACCGTGCTGGGCATCCTCAAGGCCTACACCACGCGCGTCGGCTCGGGTCCGTTCCCGACCGAGCTGTTCGACGAGCACGGTGCCTACCTGGCCAAGACCGGCGGCGAGGTCGGCGTGACCACCGGCCGCGCGCGCCGGTGCGGCTGGTTCGACGCCGTCATCGCGCGCTACGCGACCCGGGTCAACGGCATCACCGACTACTTCCTGACCAAGCTGGACGTGCTGTCAAGCCTGGAGACGGTGCCGGTGTGCGTGGGCTACAAGGTCGATGGCAAGCGCACCGACGAGATGCCGATGACGCAGTCCGACATCCACCGGGCCGAGCCGATCTACGAAGAGCTGCCCGGCTGGTGGGAGGACATCTCGGGGGCACGTGAGTTCGACGATCTGCCCGCCAAGGCCCGCGACTACGTGCTGCGGCTGGAAGAACTTGCCGGAGCGCATGTTTCGTGCATCGGCGTTGGTCCGGGTCGCGAGCAGACGATCGTGCGCCGCGACATCCTGGCGGCGAAGTGACCGAATCGAGCGATCCCGACTACGACCACCACGGCGGCTTCCCGGTTTTCGAGGCCGCGCAACCGGGCCCCGGATTCGGGCGGTTCGTCACGGCGATGCGCCGAGTTCAGGACCTCGCGGTTTCGGCCAACCCCGACAGCGACACGTGGGACGACGCCGCCGACCGCGCCGAGGAACTCGTCAAGCTGCTCGACCCGTACGAGGCGGGCGAAGGCGTCGGCCCGGCGAACCGGGTGCCGTCGTTGCCCGGTGCGGGCAGCCTGCTCATGCCGCCGTGGACGATGTCGAAATTCGAGCCCGACGGCGTCGAATTGCACGTGCAGTTCAGCCGTTTCCATGTCGGCGGCAACTACGCCGTACACGGCGGCGTGCTGCCGCTGTTGTTCGACTCGGTGTTCGGCATGGTCATCCACGCTGCAGGCAGGCCGATCAGCCGGACCGCATTTCTCCACGTCGATTACCGCAAGGTGACGCCGATCGACACGGTGCTGACCGCACGCGGATGGGTGCGGGAAGCCGAGGGACGCAAGGCGTTCGTCAACGCCGAATTGCGTGACGCCGACGAGAATCTGCTCGCCGAGGCAAACGGCCTGATGATCAGATTGCTGCCCGGCCAGCCCTGACCCGTGCGAACATTGCGCAGTGGTTGAACGCCATCTGCACCGCTTGTCGACACCGCGCGCGGCCGCCTTCGCGGGTGTGCTGTTCGCGCTGCTGTTCGGCGCGGCACTGATTCTCATTCGCACGGCCCTGCCCGAAGGCGCCCAACCCGGTGCGCAGTGGGCCGAAGGCGCGGGTGACCGGCTTCGCCTGGCGTCGGTGTTGATGCCGTTCGCAGGTATCGCGTTCCTGTGGTTCATCGGGGTGGTGCGCGACGGGTTCGGGCGCTACGAGGACCGGTTTTTCGCGTCGGTGTTCCTGGGCAGCGGAATCCTGTTCCTGGCGATGATGTTCGCGTCCAGTGCGGTCGGCGCCGGTTTGATCGCGAGCCGGGCCGGGATGGTCGACGCCGTCGCGCAAGCCGAGGTGGCAGCGTTCGGGCAGATGCTGCTTATGGCGTTGAGCAAGACCTACGGGGTCCGGATGGCGGCCGTGTTCATGATCTCGCTGGCGACCATCTGGTTGAAGACCGGTCTGATGCCGCGCCCGCTGGTCTACAGCACCTACATTGCCGCACTGGCACTTCTGATCGCCGGCGATGTCAGCATGTGGCTCGTGCTGGTGTTCCCCTGCTGGGTACTGGTCGTCAGCATCTGGCTATTGGCGCGGGCAGGAGTGATCGACCTGCCGGGTGGTGGCGAGCACGAGTCAGTCGGCAAGCTTGAGCGCTGACGCCGGGCACAGTTTGACGGCCTCGCGCGCGTGTTCGACCTCATCGTCGGGGAGGTCGTCGACGAGAACGACGACGACGCCGTCCTCATCTTGATCGAATACCGCGTCCGACACCATCACGCAGTTACCCGAAGCGATGCAGGCGTCGCGATCTGCTTCTACTTTCATGGCGTCTACCACGCTACCGCCAGAGACTTGAGGCCGTAGATGAAGTGGAAACTCCGCCATTGCACATCCTCGAACGGCTCGGCGAGTGTCAAGGCGGGGAAGCGGCGCAGCAATGCGGGAAACGCGATGCGCATCTCCATGCGGGCCAGTGGGGCGCCGAGACAGTGGTGCACGCCGTGGCCGAACGCGAGGTGTCCGGGTGCGCCGCGCCGGATGTCGAGCACGTCGGGAGCCTCGATGAAACCGGGGTCGCGGTTGCCCGCGGGCAGCGACGCGAACACCAACTGCCCGGCGGGTATCGGCACGCCGGCGAGTTCGACGTCGGTGGTCGTGATGCGTGGGATCGCGGTCTGCACGATGGACAGCCAGCGCAGCAGTTCTTCGATCGCGGGACCCACGGCGTCCGGGTCGTCCCGAACCGCCGCAAGCTGATCGGGATGGCGCAGCAGCGCCAGTACGCCGAGACCGAGCATGTTCGACGTGGTTTCGTGCCCCGCGAGCAGCAGAAGGCCGGCCACGCCGACGAGTTCGTCGTCGCTCAGCTCGTCACCGTGCTCGCGGATCAGCATGCCCAGTATGTCGTCGCCCGGCTCGCGGCGGGCCCGCGCGACGAGCCCGCGCATGTAATCGCGGCCCTGCCGTTGCAGCTCAAGCCGTTCCGGCACGGGCGCCGAAAGATCGAGCTGGCGTGCCGACCGCTGCTGGAAGTCGTCGCGGTCCTGGTAGGGCACCCCGAGCAGCTCGCAGATCACGAGGGACGGGATGGGCAACGCGAAGTCGGCCACCAGATCCGATGGCGGACCGGCGGATTGCATCGCGTCCAGATGTGTGTCGACGATCTCGACGATGCGCGGCTCGAGGCGTTTCATGCGACGGATCGTGAATTCCGGGGTGAGCATGCGACGCAGCCGTTGGTGTTCCGGCGGATCGAGGCCCAGCAAGTTACCGGCACGTGCGCTGGCCTGGTCTTCCGCGGATATCTGCGGCGCTCCGGGCAGGACGAAACCCGGTGGCCTGCTGTTGGAGAAGTGCTCATGGTCCGACAGCACGGTCTTGACGTCGTCGTGGCGGGTGACGAGGTACACGTCCGTGCCGAAGGCGCTGACGACGGTCTGGACGCCGGCGGTTTCGCGGATATCGCCGAGTTCCGGGATCGGGTCGAACGTGTTGCGCCGCATGTGCAGTGGCGGCAGCGTGGCCTGCCCAGTCATGTCTCGACGCTACCTGTGCTCGATATAAACGCTGATCAGCCCGCCTACGGGTCGGCCCGTAGGCTCGGCCACCAGATCCGCGGCCCGATCAGTGTGAACAGCGCCGGGATGATCACGGTCCGGACGACGAAGGTGTCCAGCAGGATGCCGAGTCCGACGATGATGCCGAGCTGGGTCAGCACGATCAGCGGCAACACGCCAAGCACGCAGAACACCGCCGCCAGCACCACGCCCGCACTGGTGATGACGGCACCGGTGGCCGACACCGCACGCACGATGCCCTGCCGGTTGCCGTACTGCGGTGTCTCCTCGCGGGCGCGGGTCACCAGGAAGATCGTGTAGTCCACGCCGAGCGCGACGAGAAACAGGAACGCGAACAACGGCGTGCTGTTGTCGAGCGCGGGGAATCCGAAGAGATGCACGCTCGCCCACCCGCCGAGCCCGAGGGCGGCCAGGGCGCTGAGCACCGTCACGGCGACGAGCAGCAGCGGTGCGAGTGCCGAACGCAGCAAGATGTAGAGCACCGCGAGCACCACCGCGAGGATGGCGGGAATCACCACGAGCCGGTCACGCTGAGCGGCCGCGGCGGCATCCCTGGCTTGCGCGTCGGAGCCGCCCACCAAGGCGTCCGGGTCGGCGGAATGCACTGAATCGCGCAGGGCGTCAATCGTTTCGAATGCGCCGTCGGATGCCGGTTCGGCTTCCAGGATCACCGACCACTGGGTGAGCCCGGTCGGGGAATTGCCTGCCGGGTTGGTTGTCACGACGCCTTCGGTGTCGGTGATCGCCCGTTGCACGGCGCCGGCCTTGTCGGTGGCGGCGATGACGCGCGTCGGATCGGTCAGGCCGCTCGGGAAGTGGGCGGCCAGCGTCTCGTAGCCGGTCACCGATTCAGCCTGCACGCGGAACTGCTCGGTCTGCGTCAGTCCGATGGGCGTCGTGAACAACGCGGTGCACAGGACAGCCAGGCCCGCCAGTGACACCACCACGACGCGCCCGGGCCTGCGGGCAACCGAGTCGGCGATGCGGTGCCAGATGCCGCTGTCGGTAAGGGCTTTCGCGCCGACCTGCGGGATGAACGGCCAGAACAGCCGCTTGCCGCACAGTGCCAGCAGTGGCGGCAACACCACGAGGACGAACACCGCGGCCACGACCAGACCCGATGCCGCCTGCACACCGAGGCTGCGGTTGCTCGGGGCCGACGCGAACACGAGGGTGAGCAGGGCAAGCACCACCGTGGCGTTGCTTGCCACGATCGCGGGAGCCGCGGCCCGTACCGCCGTGACGAGGGCGGCCCGATGGTCGGCTTCCCTTGCGAGTTCTTCGCGGTACCGCGAAATCAGAAGGAGCGCATAGTTGGTGCCCGCCCCGAACACCAGCACGCTCGTGATGCCCGACGTCGAACCGTCGGGGTTCAGGCCAAGGCCCGACGCGACGGCGGTGCCGACGACGGAACCGACGCGGTCGGCGAATCCGATCACCAGCAGCGGCACGAGCCACAACACCGGTGATCGGTACGTGACGATGAGCAGCAGCGCGACCACCGTCGCGGTGACCGCCAGCAGGGTGATGTTCGCTCCGGCAAAGGAATTGGCGATGTCGGCGCCGAAGGCCGGCCCGCCAGTCACCGCGGCCGTCAAACCGTCCGGCAGTCCATCGGTGGCGTTCGTGCGGAGTTCGCGCACCGCGTCGTTCAGCGCGAATCCCGACAGGTTGCCGTCGAGGGACACGATCGCCAGGGCGGCCTTGTTGTCGTCGGAGACCTGAACCGGTGGGCCGGGTTCGGCGCTCATGCGCTGGCGGGCTTGGGCGGCGGCGTCGAGATCAGCCGGTGTCAGGTCGGCGCCGTCGGCCCGGGTCACGACGAGGATCGCCGGAACCCGGTCCCCGCCTGGGAAATCGGCCCGCAGCGCGTCGGCTCGCGCGGATTCTGCGCTCGCCGGAACCGCCACCGGCGACTGCGACGCGGCGTCCCCGCCACTCAGAAAGCCCAGCAGGCCACCCGAAACCACCACGACAAGTACGGCAAGCCAGCCCAGGCGTCTAATCACGGTTCAGCGTCGCCTCTTCCAAGTCGAGTCCGTGCAGCACCGTCCGCAGCACCTCGTCGTCGATATGCCCGGCGTCGCGCTCGGCGATGAATGTCTCGCGTTCAGCGGCAAGCATTTCCAGGCGTAATCGGCGGAAGGCCGAGGTGGGGCTCTCGCCGATGTCCTCGTCGTCGCGGCCCAACCGTTCCCACGCGGCGTTGCGGCGGCGCGTATTCCACGCGCGCAGCACATCGGCCGCGCGTTCGGGCACGTCCGCACCGGCGGGCTGGGCGGCGAGCAGCTCGTCGAGCCGTTCGGCTGCGGCCCTGGCCGCCTTGTCCTGAGCGGCCGCGGTGGCGATCGCGTCACTGTGCGCTTCGTTGCCCTGCGCACCCAACACCCGGATGAACCACGGCAAAGTCAACCCGTGCAGCAGCAAGGTGCCGACCACCACCACGAACGTGAGGAACACCAGCTGGGGCCGGCCGGGGAAGGCGTCGCCGGACAGCGTCGTAAGCGGAACCCCGAACGCGGCCGCCAACGACACAACCCCCCTCATACCCGCCCACGCCACAACGAACACCTGGGCGCGCGGCGGCTCCGGCTCGTGCTTGCGGATCTCTTTGAACAGCAGCCGCGGCAGGTAGGTCGAGACGTACACCCAGACGATGCGCACGCCGATCACCGTGATGAGCACCGCGGCCGAGGAGATCGCGAGCGTGGCCGCCGAGATGCCGCGCAGTTCGCTGATAACCTTCGGCAGCTGCAGGCCGATCAACAGGAACGCGAACGACTCGAGCACCAGCTGCAGGGCCTTCCACACGGCCTTGTCCTGGAGCCGGGTGGCGTAGCTGGCCTGCGTCTCGCGTTGGCCGAGCAGCAACGCCGCCACGACCACTGCGATCACGCCCGAGCCGTGGACCTCTTCGGCCACGAGATATATGAAGAACGGCGCCACCAGGCCGATGGCGCTCTCGACCAGCGGGTCGTCGAGCCGCGAGCGAATGAGGTGGACGACCATGCCGAGTGCGCCGCCCACCACCACACCGCCGACCGCGGCCAGGGCGAACGTGCCGAGGGCCGTGCCCCAGCCCGCGCCGACTCCGATCGCGGCGGCCAAGGCCACCTTGTAGGCCGTCAGCGCGGTGGCGTCGTTGAGCAGGCTTTCCCCGCCGAGCAGGGTCATGGTGCGGCGCGGGAGGCCCAGCCGGCGGCCGACCGCGGTGGCCGAGACCGCGTCGGGCGGTGCCACGATCGCGCCCAGGGTCAGTGCAGCGGCGATCGTCAGCTCGGGAACCGTGTGGAAGGCCACCACCCCGACCACGAATGTCGTCGCGAGCGGTAATCCCACCGCGAGCAACCCGATCGGGCGGAAGTTGCGGCGCAGCGCCACATAGCTGCTCTCGAGCCCGGCCGACCACAGCAGTGGCGGCAGGATCACGAACAGCACGAGCTCTGGCTCGAGATGGACGTCGTCGAAGCCGGGGATCGCGCTGCCTGCCAGCCCCGCCACCACGAGCGCCAACGGCGCCGAGACGTCGAAGCGGCGGGCCAGCGCGGCCAGGAGCACCGCTGCCACCAGGGCAGCCAGCAGTGAGGCACCCACGTCGTCAGACCTCCTTCGCGTGCCGTCCTTATCCTTGATCAACATGTTGAGGAGATCACGCCGGCGCGAGCAGAGCTCGGCGCCGCGAACCTGTGAGCACCTCTCAGCTGAAGTCGCCGAGCCTGAACCCCTCACCCCGGGTCGATGCCAGGAGTGCGAGCAACTCGGCGAGAGTAGCTGGGCGCATCTGCGGATGTGTATGACGTGTGGTCACGTCGGCTGTTGTGACTCCAGTCCCCACCAACACGCCACAAAGCACTTCCAGCACACCGGTCATGCCGTCATGCGTTCTGCCGAACCCGGCGAGAGCTGGCGGTGGTGTTATATCGACCATCGCGTTGGTTGACGATCTGGCAGTCTGGGGGATGCGATGAGTGAATCGATTGAGGACGCCGTACACGAGGCAGAAGAAGCCACGGAACCGGAGGACACCGCGCCGGAACCGGCCGAGGCAGTCCAGGAACCGCAGGACGACGAGCAGCCGACGGACCCCCGCGCAACCGTGATGTTGTTGGGCGCCGGTGAGCTGAGCCGTGAGCTCGCGTTGGCGTTCCAGCGGCTCGGCGGCGTCGTCGTCGCGGTCGACCGGTACCACGCGCCGGCGCACGGCGTGGCCGACCGTTCGGCGGTGATCAAGATGAACGACGCCGAGGAACTCGCCGCACTCATCGAACGGGAGAAACCTCGGTACGTGGTCGCGGAGTCCGGCGTGATCGCCGCCGACGCACTCGTCGCGACGGCCGAACGCGGCGACATCGAGGTGCTGCCGACGCCGCGCAGTATCCGCCTCAGCCAGGACCGCGAGGGCCTGCGCAGGCTGGCGTCGGATGAGCTCGGCCTGCCGACCGTGCCGTTCTGGTTCGCGGGCTCGGTCGAGGAACTCAGCGCGGTCGCCGAGCACGCCGGTTACCCGCTTGTGGTCAAGCCAGTCGTCGGCGCGTTGCGTGACGGCGAGTCGGTGCTGCTGCGCCCCGATGACATCGAACCGGCGTGGCAGCGCGCGACAACGGCGGGGCGCATCGCACACAGCCGGGTGCTGGCGGAGTCGGTTGTCGAGGTGGATTACGAGGTCACGCTGCTGGCCATCCGCACCACCGGGCCTGCCGGTCCGGGCGTGCACTTCTGCGAGCCGATCGGACATCGCCAGGTCGACAGTGACGTGCTGGAGGCGTGGCAGCCACAGCAGATGCCGCCCGCTGCGCTCGACTCCGCGAAGTCGATCGCCGCGCGCATCGTCAACTCGCTCGGCGGGCGCGGTGTGTTCGGCGTCGAGCTGCTCGTGCAGGGCGACGACGTGTATTTCTCCGATGTCCGTATCCGGCCGCACGACAGTGGTCTCGTCACGCTGCGCTCGCAACGGCTGTCGGAGTTCGAGCTGCATGCCAGGGCCATCCTGGGCCTCGCGGTCGACACCATCATGATCTCGCCGGCCGCCGCCGAGGTCAGCTACGGCGGTGCCGACGCGGAAACCCCCGACGAGTTGTCCACGAACGTCACCGCGGTGCTGGCCGAGGCGCTGGCCACCTCGGAGAGCGACATCCGGCTGTTCGGCCGTCCCGACGAATCCGATTCGCGGCGCCGCCTCGGGGTGGCGATGGCCACCGCCCCCGACGTGATCGTCGCGCGGGACCGGGCCCGCCGGGTCGGCACAGCACTGCGCAAGCTCTGGTAGGACATGGCTGACACGGAGAATTCAGGGGCCGAGCGGCCCACCACCACACCGTTCTTCGCCGCTTTGGTGATCATTGTGCTCGTGGTGATCGGCATTGCACTCGTCAACGTGTTCCAGGGTGACGGGTTGACCGACGAGCAGCAGGTCGGCCGTGCAGCCGTCGGGCAGAACGACGCCATGCAGCGCGAGGATTTCGCCGCGTTCACCGATTACACGTGCGCCGAGCAGCGCGGCACCGAAGCCGATTTCCTTGCCCGCCAGAAGGATTCGGTGGCAGAGAACGGTGAGCGCTATATCGACGGGGTGACGACGGTGCAGATCGACGGTGAACGCGCGAGCGCGACGGTCGTTTATCACTTCAAGAATCAGCCAGACAACAAGATCAACGTGGAGACCGCGTTCGTGCGTGAGGACGGCGAATGGCGGGTCTGCTCGAGTATGGGAGACTCACGCCCGTGAGCTATGCCGGAGATATCACGCCTGAGGAGGCCTGGAAACTTCTGAGCGAGAACCCCGAGGCCGTACTGGTGGACTGTCGCACCGACGCCGAGTGGCGCTTCGTGGGGGTGCCGGACCTGACCTCGCTTCAGCGCGACGTCGTGTACATCGAGTGGAACCGGACCGACGGCAGTCACAACGACGCGTTCGTCGACGATCTTCAGTCATCCGGTGTCACGCCGGGCGACCGGCCGGTGGTGTTCCTGTGCCGCTCCGGCAACCGTTCGATCGGCGCTGCCGAGGCCGCGACGGCGGCCGGTATCGGGCCGTCGTACAACGTGCTCGACGGTTTCGAGGGCAACCTGGACGAGAACCGGCATCGCGGTGGCACCGGGTGGAAGGCCGTCGGCCTGCCTTGGAAGCAGAGCTAGGGGCAGTCATGAGCGACGACATTCCATCGGTGCGCACGCCCGCCCAGCTTCCCGACGGCGTCAGTCAGGCCACGATCGGCGTGCGCGGCGGCCTGCTGCGGTCTGGTTTCGAGGAGACCGCCGAGGCCATGTACCTGACGTCGGGCTACGTCTACGAGACGGCCGCCGACGCCGAGAAGGCCTTCACCGGCGAGATCGACCGCTACGTGTACTCGCGCTACGGCAACCCGACGATCTCGATGTTCGAGGAGCGGCTGCGCCTGATCGAAGGCGCGCCCGCCTGTTTCGCAACGGCCACCGGTATGTCCGCGGTGTTCACGGCTCTCGGTGCGCTGCTGGGCGCAGGCGATCGGTTGGTCGCCGCGCGCAGCCTCTTCGGTTCGTGCTTCGTGGTGTGCAACGAGATCCTGCCGCGCTGGGGTGTCGAGACCGTGTTCGTCGACGGCGACGACCTCGCGCAGTGGGAGGAGGCGCTGAGCAAACCGACCCAGGCGGTGTTCTTCGAGACCCCGTCGAACCCGATGCAGTCGCTGGTCGACATCGCCGCGGTCTCCGACCTCGCCCACGCTGCTGGCGCAAAGGTCGTGCTGGACAACGTCTTTGCGACACCGCTGCTGCAGCAGGGGTTGCCGCTCGGCGCAGACGTCGTGGTGTACTCCGGGACCAAGCACATCGACGGGCAGGGCCGCGTGCTCGGCGGAGCGATCCTGGGCGACCAGGAGTACATCGACGGCCCGGTGCAGAAACTCATGCGCCACACGGGCCCGGCGATCAGCGCATTCAACGCCTGGACGTTGCTGAAAGGTCTTGAGACGCTGTCGGTTCGGGTGGACTACGCGAACCGCTCGGCGCAGCGCGTCGCCGAATTCCTGGAGGGGCATCCCTCGGTGCGATGGGTGAAGTACCCGTTCCTGGAATCACATCCGCAGTACGACCTCGCCAAGCGGCAGATGCGGGGCGGCGGCACCGTCGTCACGTTCGAACTGGACGCGGTGCGGTCATCTGCCGCCTGCGGCAGCGCTGGCAAGGCGCGGGCTTTCGAGGTGCTCGACAAGCTGCGCGTCATCGACATCTCCAACAACCTCGGCGACGCCAAGTCCCTCATCACCCATCCGGCCACCACGACGCACCGGGCCATGGGGCCCGAGGGCCGGGCGGCCATCGGGCTTGGCGACGGTGTGGTCCGTGTTTCGGTCGGCCTGGAGGGAACCGAGGATTTGATCGCCGATCTGGACCAGGCGCTGGGTTAGCACATGTCCAAACAGAGCGCGGCCAAGAAAGCCCGTCGCAAGAAGCGGCAGGCGAGTCGCGACGCGCGCTGGGTGCCGGACGAGGTTGTGCAGCAACTGTCGGAGATACAGGACGCCGTCGTCGCCGACCTCGCCGAGTTCGACGAGCGAATCACCGAGCGCGGCTGGACTTTTGACGAGGAAGAATCCGACGACAATTTCGCGATCTGGTTCTACGAACCGTCCGGAAGCGAGGTCGAGGACGGTATCCCGGTGACGTCGCTGTGGCTCGATGCGGCCGAGGACGGTGAACTCGTACACGTGACGTTCGTCGGCACCGTCGACAAGATCACGTTCACGCACGAGGACCTGTTCGAAAACCTCGATGCGATCGAGGCATACCGCGTCGGTGATCCCACTCCTTTCTAAGTCGCCGGCATGACCGAGGTGACGCTGCGCCAGCTGCGCTACTTCGCCGTGTTGGGGGAGGAACTCAACTACCGCCGCGCAGCGCAACGGTTGTTCATCACGCAACCCGCGCTGTCGACCGCGATCAAGCAGCTGGAACAGGCCTTCGGTGTGGTTCTGCTCAACCGCAACACCCGCGAAGTGGCGCTCACCGACCTCGGCGCGGCTTGGTTGCCTCAGGTGCAGCAGGTGCTCAGCGGGATCGACGCGGTGGTGGAAAACCTGGTCACGCTCTCGGGCACCCGGCAGGGGCGGCTGCGGTTCGGTTATCTGATCGGGACGGGCGCCGACCTGTTGTTCCGGATCGTGCGGCACTTCGAAACGGCCTATCCCGACGTCAGTGTCGAGCCGATCGAGTACGACTTCGCCGACCCCACCGCGGGGCTCGCGGACGGGAGTGCCGAGGTCGCGCTGATCCGCCCGCCCGTGGATCTGCCAGAACATCGCATGCTGATCCTCGACTCCGAGTCATGGGTGGCCTGCCTGCCCAGGGATCATCGGTTGGCGGGGCGCCGTGAGGTCGCGATCGCCGAACTGCTCGACGATCCGATCGTGTGTGCGCCGCTGACCGCGGGCCCGTGGCGCGATTACTGGATGGCGATGGACGTCCGCGGAAACCGCCCGCCGACGATCGCCGCCGTGGCCGCGACGTACGAGGCCGAGACGACGGCGATCGCGCGCGGGCTGGGGATCAGCTTCACGACGGCGTCGGTGTCGCGGTTCTATGACCGGCCCGGCATCGTCTACGTACCCATAATCGACCGGCCGCCGAGTCACGTCGCGCTCGCCTGGCATCCCGGCACGCTCAGCCCGCAGGCGGATGCGCTGGTCAAACACGTGCAGCAGCAGTGGAGTTTCGGCGACGGCGAGGACGTGGCGGTGCCCGCCACGCAGTATTGATAACCCACAGTTATCAGTCCATCAAAAGATGGAACTTCCGGTGACCGGCCGGTGGCGCTTTCCTTACATCAATCGTTTTGCCTCACGTCTGACCTGGAGTGTTCATGACCGACGCCTTAGATGCCGCGGCTTCACCCACTCATTCGGCGCACCCGGATGCACTGGGAGCCGAGGACGCCAAACTCGCCCAGTTCGGTTACACGCAGAAGCTGGATCGCTCGGTGGGCAAGCTCGCGTCTTTCGCGATCGGCTTCGCGACCATCAGCGCCACCACCGCGGTATTCACCGGTTTCGGCGCCGGCTATTTCACCGCGGGCGCGCCGTTCGTGTGGACGCTCCTGCTCGCCGGTGCGGTGTTCTCACTGTGGGCCTTCATCGCCGCCGACCTGACGGCGAAGATTCCGCTGGCCGGTTACTCGTATCAGTGGATCAGCCGGATCAACGGGCCGAGCCTCGGCTGGTTCACCGGCTTCATCGCCTTGATGGGCTGGGTGTGCGGCATGACCGGCGTCGGGTTCATCCTGTCCGGTTATCTCGGTGGGCTGTTCGGCTGGAACATGAGCCAGTCCGAACAGATTCTCGTCGCCATCGGCGTGGTGTTCCTGTGTGTGCTCATCAACATCTACGGCGTCCGGTTCGCGACGATGGTCAACAACATCGGTGTCAGCCTGGAGTTGGTCATCACGGTCGGTGCCACCGCGCTGGTCGCGATCATCGCGTTCTCGGCGCCCGAGAACCATCAGCCGATCTCGGTGCTGTTCACCGGTGGCGAGGCCGGCGACAAGGATTCGTATCTGCTGGCGTGGCTCGCGGCCGCGCTGGGACCATTCTTCGGGTTGATCGGCGTTGAGTCCGGTGCCGATGTCGCCGAGGAGACCAAGGACGCGCGCCGGGTGGTGCCGAAGACGATGTTCTACGCGCTGGTCACCTCGATCGTCATCGAGCTGCTGATGTACATCGTCTACGTGCTGGCGATCCGCGACGTCAGTGCGGTCGAGGCCAACTCGGCCGCGCCGATCGAAGAGATCATCAACCAGCAGGCCGGTCCCTTCGTCACGAAAATCATTGTGGCGGTGGCCCTGACCAACATCCTGGCGTGCCTGCTCGCCAACATCCTGGTTGCCACTCGGCTGACGTACTCGATGGCGCGCGACAACATGCTGCCGCTGTCACACATCTGGCGCCACGTCTCGCCCAAGACCAAGGCGCCCACGTATGCGGTGATCGGTCTCGGCTGCCTGTCGACGCTGCTGCTGCTCTCGGCGCTGGTCAACGAGAAGGCGTTCAACTACATCATCGGCATCGCCTCGCTGCTGTTCTTCTTCGTCTACATCCTGCAGACCGTCGGCCTGCTGGTCGGTTACCGCAACGGCACCATCCCCAAGGGCGAACCCGGCACGTTCGACCTCGGCCGCTGGCGCCTGCCGCTCTACGTCACCTCACTGGTGGTGTTCGGCGCGGTCGCGGTCGCCTTGCTCTTCCTGCCGCAGTTCACCAGCAACAAGTGGGTGTTCTTGGGAGTGGTTGTGCTGGCCGCGATCTGGTGGGCAACCGGTCTCAAGGCTCGGCTGCGTTCCGGTGAAGCCGGATCCGACTACGCCAGGACTCATCTCAACTGACCACCCGCGTTTGAGTCTGCGTGCACGGCGGCGGCAACTCGTACTTCGGCGCCGTGGGCGCAGAGTCAACGCACATCTTTTGAAAGGGAATCGAATATGACTGTTACCGATCTCGGCACCAGCAATCTCGTCGCCGTCGAACCAGGCGCAATCCGCGAGGACACCCCGCCCGGTTCGGTGATCCAGTACAGCGACTACGAACTCGACACCACGAGCCCGTTCGCCGGGGGCGTCGCGTGGATCGAAGGGGAGTACCTGCCTGCCGCCGAGGCCAAGATCTCGATCTTCGACACCGGGTTCGGCCACTCCGATCTGACCTACACCGTCGCACATGTGTGGCACGGCAACATTTTCCGGCTCGGCGACCACCTCGACCGGCTGCTCGACGGTGCGCGCAAGCTGAGGCTCGATCCGGGCATGAGCAAGGACGAGTTGGCTGAGATCACGAAGAAATGCGTCTCGTTGTCACAGCTGCGGGAGTCGTTCGTGAACCTGACCGTTACGCGCGGCTACGGAAAGCGCAAGGGCGAGAAGGATTTGTCGAAGCTCACCCATCAGGTCTACATCTACGCGATCCCCTACCTGTGGGCGTTCCCGCCGAGCGAGCAGATCTTCGGGACCACAGCGATCGTGCCGCGCCACGTCCGACGCGCCGGGCGCAACACCGTCGACCCGACCATCAAGAACTACCAGTGGGGCGACCTGACCGCGGCCAGCTTCGAGGCCAAGGACCGTGGCGCCCGCACCGCCATCCTGATGGACGCCGACAACTGCGTGGCCGAAGGGCCGGGCTTCAACGTCGTCATCGTCAAAGATGGCAAGCTGGCCTCCCCGTCCCGAAATGCCTTGCCGGGCATCACCCGCAAGACGGTGTTCGAGATTGCCGACGCCATGGGCATCGAGGCCGAACTGCGCGACGTGACGAGCCATGAGCTCTACGACGCCGACGAACTCATGGCCGTCACCACCGCCGGCGGGGTCACACCCATCAACTCCCTTGACGGCGAGCCCATCGGAGACGGCGCGCCAGGACCCCTCACCGTCGCGATTCGGGACCGGTTCTGGGCGCTCATGGATGAGCCGTCGCCGCTGATCGAGGCGATCCAGTACTGAGCCCAGCCTGCTCGCCCTAGTCTTGGCGTCATGGCTGATCTACTGACCGGCATTCGCAAGAACCTGCAGCAGATGTCCGAGGCGGGCCGCGCGATCAAGAGACTCGTCGAAAGCGGTGTGCTCGACCTCAAGGATCTGGGCGGAACCGTTCAGGGCGCGAAGCTCGTGAAGGTCTATGGACCGCAGGCCACGATGGCCATCCAGGGCGCACGCCGGTTCCCGGACCTGCCCGCGGTCGTCGACGAACGCGGAACGTTGACCTACAAGCAGGTCAACGACCAGTCGTGGGCGTTGGCGAACGGTCTGAAGTCGCTCGGCGTATCCGCGGGCTCCGTCGTCGGAATCCTGTGCCGCGATCACCGGGGCCTTCTCATCGCGATGGCCGCGTGCGGCAAGCTCGGCGCCCGTCTGGTGTTGATGAACACCGGCTTCGCCAAGCCACAGTTCGCCGAGGTCTGCAAGCGTGAGGGCGTGCGTGTGGTGCTGCACGACAGCGAATTCCTCGGTCTGCTCGACGCGCTGCCCGCCGACCTTCCGCGGATCCTCACCTGGGTCGACGAGGGCGCCGAGCTGCCCGAGGGCGCGCAGACGCTCGACGACATCATCGCGACGAACTCCACCGAGCCGCTGCCGCCGCCGAGCAAGGCGGGCGGATCCGTCATCCTCACCAGCGGCACCACCGGCCTGCCCAAGGGCGCACCCCGCGACACGGTGTCGCCGCTGGCGACCGCGCAGATCATCGACCGGATCCCGTTCCCCCGCAAGGGAACAATGGTGATCGTCTCCCCGATCTTCCACAGCACCGGTTGGGCGACGTACACGGTCGGGGCCGCGTTGGGCAACAAGGTGGTGACGGCGAGAAGGTTCAAAGCCGAGGCGACGCTCGAACTCATCGCCAAGCACAAGGCCGACATGCTGGTGGCGGTCCCGACGATGCTGCACCGAATCGTCGAGCTCGGTCCCGAGATCATCGGCAGGTACGACACGTCTTCGTTGAAGGTGATCCTGATCGCCGGGTCGGCGTTGAGCCCCGAACTGTCCAACCGCGTGCAGGACACGTTCGGTGACGTTCTCTACAACATGTACGGCTCGACCGAGTGCGCGATCGCGAGCATCGCGACGCCCGCCGAACTGCGTATCGCCCCGGGCACCGCGGGCCGCCCCCCGGTGACGTGTGAAGTGGTGCTGTACGACGAGAACGACCAACGCATCGAGGGCACCAATCGCCGCGGCCGGCTGTTCATCCGCAACGGTGCGCCGTTCCAGGGCTACACCGATGGCCGCAGCAAGCAGATCATCGACGGCTACATGTCCAGCGGCGACATGGGCCACTTCGACGAGAACGGCCTGCTGTTCGTCGACGGCCGCGATGACGACATGATCGTGTCCGGCGGTGAGAACGTCTTCCCGCAGGAAGTCGAGAATCTGCTCGAGGAGCGCCCGGACGTCGCGGAGGTCGCGGTGGTGGGCGTCGACGACGTCGAATTCGGAAAGCGGTTGCGCGCCTTCATCGTTTCCGAGCCAGGTGCGGCACACGACGCCGCTGACATCAAGCAGTACGTGAAGGACAACCTGGCTCGCCACAAGGTGCCGCGCGACGTGGTGTTCATCGACGAGCTACCCCGCAACGCCACCGGAAAGCTATTGCGCCGCGTGCTCGCCGAGATGGACGTCGACGCCTGAGCAGACGTCCATCCCCGGGCGTTGCCTCTCAGGCCTCGGCGGTCTCGTAGTCGGCCGACAGCGCGATCTCACGCCAGGCCTCCTGGTCGCGAGCGGTGCGCTCCACCTTGGCGGCGATCCGATCGAAGGCGTTGCGGCCGAGCTGGATTCGTTCCGGCAGCTCGTCGTAGGCCGGCAGGTCGACGATGATCTTGGCCGCCTTGAGCGGATCGCCGTCCTGTGCGTAGTTCGTGTCGTCGGCCCACTTGCGGGTGGCGCCGGAGGTCTCGGCGTAGTCGGCGATCTCGTTGGCCGCGATGGCCAGGCTCGAACCGTCCAGGAAATTCGTGCGGAACGGGCCGGGCTCGATCGCCACGACCTTGATGCCCAGCGGCGCGAGCTCGTGAGTCATCGCCTCCGACAACCCTTCGACGGCGAACTTCGTCGACGAGTAGACGCCCCAGCCCGGGCCGGAGACGAAGCCGCCGACCGAGGACAGGTTGATGACCGTGCCGGAACGCTGCGCCCGCAGGGTCGGCAGCACCGCGCGGGTCACGGCCAGCAGCCCGAACACGTTGACGTCGTAGACCGCACGCACCTCTTCGTCGGTGGCTTCTTCGACTGCGCCGAGCAGGCCGCGGCCCGCATTGTTCACGAGCACGTCGATGCGGCCGAACTTGTCGACCGCGGCCTGCACGGCGGCGTCGATCTGAGCGGCGTTGTGGACGTCGAGCGCAACGGCCAGCAGCCGGTCGCCCGCGTCGGGAATGGCGTCGTAGACCACCTGCGGGTTGCGGGCGGTGGCGACCACCGAGTCGCCGCGGGAAAGCGCTTCGCGAGCGATCTCCAAGCCGAATCCCCGTGAGGCCCCGGTGATGAACCAGACATTCATGATGCTCTCCGTTCGATGTGGTCTGGGTGGTACGCACCTGTCAACATCGCGATTCTCGTGGCTGATTGCCGTGAGCGCGCCCCGATGAACCTAGGTCTGGCAGTCCCAGGTTCGATAATGATGGCCATGACGGCATCGAACGAGTTGGGCGAATTCCTGCGGTCGCGTCGGGCCAGGCTCAACCCTGCCGAGGTCGGGCTGCGCGGCGCCGCCACCGGTCGCCGGGTCGCCGGGTTGCGTCGCGAGGAACTCGCGATGCTCGCAGGCGTCAGTGCTGACTATTACGCCAGGCTCGAACAGGGCCGGGCCCGCAACGTGTCCGAGCAGGTGCTGGCGGCGGTGGCCGATGCGCTGCGGCTCGACGACGTGGAGCGGCGTCACCTCAACGACCTTGTGCGCCCGGGCGGCACCGCGGCACGTCCCGCGCCGAAGGTTCGGGCCGCATTGCGATCTATGGTGCATGCGCTCGACCCGGTGCCCGCCGTCCTGCACGGCCCGCTGCTCGAGGTGCTGGCGATCAACCGGCCCGGCAAGGCGCTCATCGCGGACTTCGAGACCATGCCAGCGGCCGAACGGAACATGGTTCGCTGGATGTTCTTGAACCCCAATGCTCGTCGGGTGTATCCGGACTGGGCCGAGATCGCCGCGCAGATGGTGGCGATCCTGCGGGCGGCGGGTAACGGCCCGGCGCTGGCTGAGCTTGTCGGTGAGCTCACGGCGCAGTCACCGGAGTTCGCCCGCTGCTGGGCCGAGTACCGGGTGTATCAACACACTTACGGGCCCAAGCGGTTTCATCACGACACGGTCGGCACCATGGTGCTCAACTACGAAACGCTGAGGCTTCCGGCCGATCCGGGCCTGTCGGTGATTCTCTACACCGCAGACACCGGATCGCCGTCAGCCGAACGCCTTACGGAGTTGGTGAGTTCTTACCGTCCGACTCGATGACGCCCTGCGCGGCCTGCGCGCGGTCCTCGTAGCTCTTGCGCTTGGCGGCGTCGAACTCCAGGAACACGCTGTCCAGACCGAGCTTCTTGTTGAGCCACCGGCGTCCCTTCGGCGGCAGCATCTGCGCGGCCTGCGCGGTGAACCGCAGCGGCGGCGGGACCGACACGTGGGTCTTGGGCTTGTCCAGGGTCTTGACGATGGCCGCCGCGATGTCTTCCGGCTCGACCGGCTTGATCGCGCCGCCGGACTTGGTGCCCGAGATCAGGTCGGTGTTGGTGAACGGCGGCATGATCACCGAAACGTCGACCCCGTGCGGTGCCATCTCGTCGGCAAGCGCGGTGGACAGCCCGACGACGGCGTACTTCGCGCCCACGTAGACCACCTGGCCGGGCAGCGGGATCAAACCCGAGAGCGACGCGATGTTGATGATGTGGCCGCTGCGGCGCTTGACCATGTCCGGCAGCGCCAATTGGCAGCCGGTGAGCACGCCGTAGACGTTGACCTCGATGTTGGACCGGATCGACTGTTCACTCTGTTCGAGGAACGGGCCGACCGGCATGACACCGGCGTTGTTGATGAGTACGTCGATGTGGCCGCCGCCGTCGGTGCGGGCCTTGTCCAGGAACGTCGCGAACGACTCGCGGTCGGTGACGTCGAGCGGGTAACCCGAGACCTGGCCGAGCTTGGTGAGTTCGACGACTGCCGACTCCTGCAGGGCCACGTCACGGTCGCCGATCACGACACGGGCGCCGCGGGCCAGCAGGGCCTTGGCGGTGGCATAACCAATACCGCGAGCGGCGCCGGTGATCGCGATGGTCTTGCCCCTGATGTTGTCCATGGCGGCGAACTTTACACGTGTCAAGTTTTATAGGGAAGGGGTGGGTGAGTGCTGGGCCACACGGTTACTGACGCCTCCGTTACCTGGGTTTCTTGCGCGCCCGCGAAGCGGGCGTGGGACGATATTCGGGCGTTATGCCGACAGCGGCAAACATCATGGCTCGTTCGTGAGGAGTGATCGATGAGAGTGGCCTCTGGATTTCGCGCCGTAGTCGTACGAACGGCTGTGGTCGTCGCCGTTACCGGTATGGCAACAGCGGGTGCGACGATTCCGGCCAACGCGATGCCCGGTTTGGCGGGCATGCCCGGCGTGCCTCTCGAACCGCCCGATCCTGGCGGCCAGCCGACGAACCCAGACGATCCGAGGTGTGCCGCCATGCCGTACGTGGCCCAATGCCAGGGCGGCCCATTCGCCGCGCCCACCGGTCCGTCGGATATCGAGTGCATCAGCCAGCCGGCCGACCCCGTCTGTGCGGGCGGCCCGTACGCGATTCCGTCGGCGCCGCCGCCTCCTCCGCCTGCACCGGCCATCGCGCCGCCGCCCGTCGCTCCACCGCCCATGCCACCGGTGGCTCCGCCGCCGATGGCCCCGCCAGTGATCGCACCGCCGCCGATGAGTGGCGGAATGGCCGGCATGCCCGGAGCCATATAACTCTCGAACGTCGTGTGGGCCTCAGACCGACCGGCGAACAACTCTGACCCGACCTGGGCAGATTTCAGATCACGCTGAGTCCAGCGGGCATACCGCCGATTGGTCGGCGTTGAATGTGCCATGGGTATAGAAACGGTGGTGATGTCCGGACCTGTGCAGTTTGTCGCGGTCGGCCTGGGCGATCCACTGGCCGAACCCCTGCTGGCCGAGCTGGCCGTGGAGTACTCGGGCCGTTACGGCGGCACTGTCGAGCGGGTCCGGACGTGGCTGGACAGCCAGCCCGCACATGAGTTCGCCCCGCCCGGCGGTGGCCTGTTCATCGGGTTGCTCGACGGCGACCCGGTAACCGGGGGTGCGTTTCAGCGGTTCGATGACGAGACCGCTGAACTCAAACGGATCTGGACCGCGGCCGGTCATCGGCAGCGCGGCTTGGCCAAGGCGCTGCTCGGTCATCTGGAAGCCGAGATCGCCGCGCGCGGTTATCGGCGCGTGTATCTGACGACGGGACATCTCCAGCCGGAAGCCGAGGCGCTCTATGCGTCTGCCGGCTACACCCGGCTCCGTGAGCCGCTGCCGGCCGAGGGCGAGGGCACGGTCTTTCCGATCGCGTTCGAGAAGGTGCTGGCATGACCGGAAACGTGCCGCTCTCGATCCTCGATCTCGCCCCGATCAGTGCGGGCAGCGACGCCGCGACCGCGCTACGCAACACCGTGGACCTCGCCCAGCATGCCGAACAGTGGGGCTACAAACGGTATTGGGTTGCCGAGCATCACTTCGTCGCGGTCGCGAGTTCGGCACCCGCGGTCCTGGTGGGCCAGATCGCGGCGGCAACCGAACGGATCCGTGTGGGTACCGCCGCAGTCCAACTCGGGCACACCACCGCGGTCGCGGTTGTCGAGAGTTTCGGCACGCTCGCGGCGTTCCATCCGGGGCGCATCGATATGGGGGTGGGGCGCTCCGGTCAGCGCCGCGCCGAGGCCGCGCGCGAGAAACCGAAAGAGCCGAAACCACCCCGCGAATGGCATGAAGTCGACGGTGTCGTCGTGCCCGCCCCGTTCGACATCGCCGCCTTGTTACGCAATCCTCGGTTGCGGGCCCGGATGGCGGTGTTGCAGCAACCGGAAGCGGTCGCACCGGATTTCGCCGATCAAGTCGACGACATTCTGGCCATGCTGAACGGCAGTTACGAAGTGGGGACGGCGGTTCCGGGTGCGGGAGCCGGACTTACCCCGTGGGTGTTCGGCAGCAGCAAGGGGCAGAGCGCCAGGGTCGCCGCGGCCCGCGGGCTGCCGTTCGTCGCCAGCTATCACATCACGCCCGCCACCGCGCTTGAGGCAATCGAGGTATACCGCAACGGGTTTACGCCTTCGGCTTTCTTGTCGGAGCCGTATGTGGTGGTCTCGGCCGACATCGTGGTTGCCGACGACGAATCCACCGCACGCCGACTGGCTGCCGGATACGGCCACTGGGTGTACTCGATCCGCGCCGGTGACGGCGCCGTGCCATACCCGGATTCGGCCGATCTCGCACCGCTGACCGACGAACAACGCGAAGTGGTCAGAGACCGCACGGCAACGCAATTCGTCGGCGATCCGGGCCAGGTGGCCGACCGGCTCCAAGCGCTGCAACGGGTCACCCGGGCCGACGAACTCGTCGTCACGTCCGTAACCCACAACCATGAGGACCGGCTGCGATCACACGAATTGATCGCCAAGCGTTGGGGTCTTTGACAGCTTTCGCCTATAGGCTGGCTCGAAGGTGTCAGACACCGGCTGGGGGTGTGTTTGCCGAGTCCGCAGGTAATCGTCGGATCGCTGCTGCTGGCAGCGGCTGTGCTGGTGTTCGCCTTCGGCATCGCGCTACGGCTGTTCATCGGCCGTAGGGCCGATTCCGACCGCATGCGGCGCCGGATGTACGCGTTCCGCCGAACCGCGGTGGCCCGGGTGTTCTTCGGGCAGATCGACGACGACGAGGTGTTCGACCCCGACGAACTCGATCAGATGGTGCTGATGCCGACGATCGTGCTGGCCTGCGGTCTATGCCTGACCGGCTTTTTCCTGCTGGGCTACAAAGTGCTCGATTGATTTTCGGGTACCCGACTACTCGCGATCTTGATGTTCAGCCGAAATAGCCTCGCCTTCACCGGACAAGATTTGTCGCGAAAGGCACTGGCATGACATTCACAAACGGCCGAAAGGCATTGGCCCGGGTAGCTGTCGCCGCTGTCAGCGGGTTCGCGGCCGTCGCGCTCGCGGTTCCATCGACGGCGGAATCCTGGACCAGGGGGATCGCGATCGAACCGTGTGAACGGCCGTGGACGCAGATGTGCACAACAGTCCCCACCTGGGATGCAGACGTGCAGGAGCGGATGAAGATCCAAGTCACCGCAGACCCGACACACTGCTCCGACATCATCGCGCACGTACTCGTCGACGATCGTGAGGTCATGTCCGAACGGCTGGGGCCAGGTGACAGCACCACTCCTTACGAGATGCCGTTCGGCCACCACACCATCGGCGTGCAGGCCGAAGGCGTCGACGGCGGCTGCAACGACGGTTATCTGGCGGCGTGGGGCGGGACACTGCGGGTGTGGACGCTGGGCGCCCCGCAGATCATCGATCGCGGCTGAGTCATTCGCGGTGCGATTACTAACCGTGGCGCGCCGTGGCCTGCTGTGTCGCGTCGGCGATCGAGCCGCGCCACACCGGCCCGTGGCCGGGCAGCAACACGTCGGTGTCGAGCATGCCCAGCGCGCTGAGACTGCGCAGGCAGCCGTCCTCATCGTGGTTGAACACCGAAGGCAGCAATTGCGGTCCGATCCCGCGCGACAGCGGATGGCCCGTCACGATCGCGTCGCCGCTGACGAGGACCCCGTCGACGATGAACGAGCAGTGCCCGCCCGTGTGGCCCGGGGTGGGGATGGCAACCGGTGATCCCGGAAGTCCGGCTGCCACCTCGTTGCTGAGCGGTTGGGTGGTGGGGATGCCCGCATGGTTCATCCCGCCCTTGGCGGTGATGGTGGCCGACCACTTGAGCCAGCGGGGTTGCCAGATGTGTCGCACCACATCGGCCGGCGACGCTTGCTCCAGATACTCGCGCTTGGCGTGCCCGACTTCGTTGGCGTGGCAAAACACCGGTGTGCCATGGGTTTTCGCGAGCCAGATCGCGGTGCCGAAGTGATCGACATGGGCGTGGGTGAGCAGCACGGCTTTGATGTCGTCGACGCCGAAACCCAGCTGTCGTACCGAGCCGAGCACGTCCTCGCGTTGTCCGGGAAAGCCCGCGTCGATCAGCAGGACGCCGTCGCCGTCGGTCACCAGAGTCCAGTTCACGAGGTCGGTCTGTGCGAAGTGGACATGCTCGGTGATCGCGCTGAGGGCTGCTGCCATGCCGCGAGTGTAGGCACAGGAGTAGAAACGAACTCGTGGCTGAACTGAAACTGGGATACAAGGCATCGGCGGAGCAGTTTGCCCCGCGGGAACTGGTCGAGCTGGCGGTCGCCGCCGAGGCGGCCGGCATGGACAGCGCGACAGTCAGTGATCACTTCCAACCGTGGCGCCACGAAGGCGGGCACGCGCCGTTCTCGCTGGCGTGGATGACCGCGGTGGGGGAGCGGACCGAGCGGCTGCAGCTTGGCACGTCGGTGCTGACACCGACCTTCCGTTACAACCCGGCGGTCATCGCACAGGCCTTCGCGACGATGGGATGTCTGTACCCGGGGCGGATCTTCCTCGGCGTCGGCACGGGTGAGGCACTCAACGAGATCGCCACGGGCTACATCGGCGAGTGGCCGGAGTTCAAGGAACGGTTCGCACGGCTGCGCGAGTCGGTCAAGCTCATGCGTGAGCTGTGGCTGGGCGACCGCGTCGATTTCGAGGGCGAGTACTACAACACCAAGGGCGCCTCGATCTACGACGTGCCCGAAGGCGGCATTCCGGTGTACATCGCCGCGGGCGGCCCGGTGGTGGCCAAGTACGCGGGCCGGGCCGGTGACGGGTTCATCTGCACGTCGGGCAAGGGTGAGGAGCTCTACAAGGACAAGCTCATCCCGGCCGTGAAAGAGGGCGCCGAGGCCGCAGGCCGCAATGCCGAGGACATCGACCGGATGATCGAGATCAAGATCTCCTACGACCCGGATCCCGAGAAGGCACTGGAGAACACGCGGTTCTGGGCGCCGCTGTCGCTGACGGCCGAGCAGAAGCACAGCATCGACGACCCGATCGAGATGGAGAAGGCGGCCGACGCGCTGCCCATCGAGCAGGTGGCCAAGCGCTGGATCGTCGCATCCGATCCCGACGAGGCCGTCGAGAAGGTCGGCCAGTACGTCACGTGGGGCCTCAACCACCTGGTGTTCCACGCACCCGGACATGATCAGCGCCGCTTCCTCGACCTGTTCAAGAACGACCTGGAGCCGCGGCTGCGCAAGCTCGGCTGATGATCCGGCTGATCGCGACCTTCTTCGGAGTGGTCGCGTTCGGTATTGCTGCGGTGGGCCTGGCGGTGCGCTATCTGCCGCTGGGCCGCCACAGCGTCTTGCTCGCGGCGACCGCTTCGCCGTACCTCATGCTGGCGGCTCCGGTGGCGGTGCTGTTTTTGGCGCTGGGTCGACGATGGGTGCTGACAGCGCTCGCGGTCGTGCTGGCCCTGGCGGTCGTCAGTATTCAGACGCCGCACTATCTCGGCCCCGAGCCCGCCGCGACGCCGTCCGCGTCGGTTCGGGTAATCACGTCCAATCTCGGTATGGGCCTGGGGGATCCGGCTGCAGTGGTCGCGTCGGCGCGGAATTCGGCCGATGTCGTCGTGTTGCAGGAGCTGACACAGGAAGCCGCCGACGGGCTGGCCGCAGCCGGTCTCGACGACACCTTCCCGCACCGGATCAGCAATCCGGAACCGTTGGCAGGCGGCATCGGCATCTGGAGCCGATTCCCGCTTGTCGACACCGCCCATATACCCGGCTATTCCCTGGCAATGGTGCGGGCGCGGCTGCAGGTGCCTGACGTGGCCGTGAATCCGATTGTGCTGGGCATACATTTCGCCGCGCCGTGGCCGGCCCCGATCGGCCCGTGGGCCCAGGACATGGAGAAGTTCCCGACGCTGCTGCGCGAGCTTGCGCACGAAGCCGGCAGCGGCGCGGTGATCGTCGCGGGCGACTTCAACGCCACGCACGACATGCTTCCGTTCCGCAAGCTCCTCGATACGGGCTATCGCGACGCCGGTGAACAGGCCGGTGCGGGAATGGCGCGCACGTTTCCGGTCGGCCCGCGGCGGGTGCCCGCCATCGGCATCGACCACGTGCTGTTGCGCAACGCCAATGCCGCCGCCGTACGGCGCGAATTCATACCGCGCGCCGACCACATGGCGTTGATCGCCGACGTGGAGATCCCGAACTAACGCGGCGCGGCGCCGAGTGTGCGGGTTCGTACGCGGACCTCGGCGAGTCGCGGATGAAACCGCACGTTCGCCGACCCGTCGGCCTATGGGCGGCAAACCACTCGAACCTCGCGTGGCCTGCTACGGGCCTCTATATCGACGTGGCGACGTCTTTCACAATATCGTCAGCAAAGTCGTTGACTAAATTGGCGACAATCTTGTACGGTGGCTCTCATCACACTTCCTGCTCACTCGAAGCGAGGTCACATGCCGAAAGTCGCCGTCGTCGGACTCGGGGAAGCTGGTGCGCTCTATGCGCGCGGAATGCGTGATTCCGGATTCGAAGTCAGCGGCTATGACCCGTACACCAAGCTCGACGAGGCAGGCATCGCCCAGCATGAGCGGCTCGAAAATGCACTCGCCGATGCCGAACTCGTCATTACTCTCGTGGGAGCGACTGCGGCGCAAGGGGTTACCGAGGCGGTGCTCGCGCACCTGAAGCCCGGTGCGATGATCGCCGACCTGAACACCGGTGGGCCAGAACTCAAGCGGCGGCTCGGTGCGGCCGCGGCCGAGCGTGGTGTGCGCTTCGTCGACGTCGCGGTGCTCGCCCCGGTGCCCCGCGCCGGTGTCCGTACTCCGCTCATGGCGAGCGGCGCCGGGGCCGACGAGTTCGCCGAACTTTTCGTGGCTACCGGTGCACCGGTCGAATCCATCGGCGGAGAGCCGGGAGATGCTGCCGCGCGCAAGCTGATTCGCAGCGTGTTCATGAAAGGGCTTGCCGCCGCGGTCCTGGAGAGCTTCGGGGCGGCCGAGGTCGCGGGCTGTGCCTCATGGCTGCGTGAACAGGTCGCCGCCGAACTCGCCGGTGACCCACACGCTCTCATCGATCGGCTCATCGACGGTTCCCATGCCCACGCCGCCCGCCGGGTGCACGAGGTCACCGACGCCCGCGACTACCTGGAAAGCATCGACCAACCGACCTGGACCATGCAGGCCGCCCGCTCCTGGCTCTCCAGCCTGGACCGCGCGAACGTTTAACGACAAGGAGAGAACCCACCCGTGAGTGAAGTAGAACCCAAGCGGCTCTTGGTGGTCGGAGCGCACAGCGCCGATTTCGTCTGGCGTTCGGCCGGTGCGATCGCCAAGCACACGGCTGCCGGCGGCGAGGCCAGGGTGGTCGCGCTGTCGTACGGCGAACGCGGTGAATCGGGTGAGCTGTGGAAGGAGCCCGGCCAGACGGTCGACAACGTCAAGCGCCACCGGCATGCCGAGGCCACCGAGGCCGCCGAGGCGGTCGGCGCGACGTTCGAGTGCTTCGACCTCGGGGACTACCCGCTGGAAGTGGGACCGGACGCGATCGATCGGCTTGCCGAGCTCATGCGCGATTTCGCCCCGCATGTCGTGCTCACCCATCCCGACAAAGACCCGTTCAATCCGGACCATCCCGTCGCGAATGTGGCTGTCTCCAAGGCCCGTCTGCTCACCGCGGGCGCGGTGGTCGAGGCCGGTTTCCGTACCGCGCCTCCGAGCGAGTTCCTCGTGTTCGAGCCACATCAGCCCGAGCTGTGCGGCTTCACGCCGAGTGTTTTCGTCGATATCACCGACGTGTTCGAGTTGAAGCGTAAGGCGATGGCGGCGATGCGGGCACAGTCCTACCTGCAGCAGTACTACGCCGAACGTGCCGATCACCGCGGCAACCATGCACGAAAGGTGACCGGACGCAAGCAGATCCGACAGGCCGAGGCGTTCCAGCGGCTGGTGCCGAACGTAGTGGCGGCGCTGTGACCGACCTCGCGATCGACGCCGACACCATCGCGGAACTGCGCCGGGCCGGAGTGGCGACGGTGTACGAGGCCCGCGGCAGGCAGGGCCTCGTCGACGCCGACTTCATCCAGCTCATCCCGGGCAGCCGTGCCGCTGGGCCGGCCCGCACCGTCCGGTGTGCGCAGAACGACAACCGCGGCGTGCATGAACTCGTCGCGCGTCTGCAGCCCGGTGAGATCGCGGTGCTCACCATGCCGGAGCCCGCGCCGGTGGCGCTCATCGGGGATCTGCTCGTCACCCAGATCCGAGAGCGCGGTGCAGCGGGAATCCTCGTCGACGCGTCGGTGCGTGACGCCGAAGAGCTGCGAAAGATGGGGCTGCCCATCTGGACTCGGTGGATCCGGGTCCGTGGCGCGACCAAAGACACGCGCGGCGAGGTCGACGCGAGTGTCGAGGTCGGCGGTGCCACGATCCGCACGGGCGACATCGTGATCCTCGACTCCGACGGCGCCGCCGTCGTGCCGGCCGCCGAGGCCGAACGCGCCGTCGAACTGGCACGTGCCCGCGAGGACAAGGAGGCCGCATCGCGGGCCCAATACCTCGCCGGGCACATCTCCTACGACCTGTACGGCTTCCGCGCCGAGGACGAAGGGAACACCTGAGATGGACATCCGTGTCGAAGGCCTGACCCTGCGTTACGGGGAGGCGGTCGCCGTACACAACCTCGATCTCACCGTCGGTGACGGCGAATCGCTGGTCCTGCTGGGCGAATCCGGTTGCGGAAAGACCAGCACGATGCGCTGTATCGCCGGTTTGGAGCGGCCCAGCGCGGGCCGCATCACGATCGGTGGCGACGTGCTCTTCGACGGCGAACGGAACATCGACCGCCCGCCGCACAAGCGCAACATCGGCATGGTCTTCCAGTCGTATGCGATCTGGCCGCACATGACGGTGTTCGAGAACGTGGCGTTCCCGCTCACGATGCAGCGCGTGGGCAAGGCCGACATCGCGCCGCGGGTACGCGAAACACTCGAACTGGTCGGCTTGGCGGAGTTCGCCGACCGTGGCGCGAGCATGCTGTCGGGCGGCCAGATGCAGCGCGTCGCCCTCGCGCGCAGCGTGGTCATGCAGCCGTCGGTGATGCTGCTCGACGAGCCGCTGTCGAACCTCGATGCCCGGCTGCGGCACCGGTTGCGCGGCGACCTCCGTGAACTGCAGACGCGACTGGGCCTCACGTCGGTGTACGTCACCCACGACCAGGAAGAGGCGTTGGCCCTGGCGGACCGGATCGCGATGATGCAACACGGCCGCATCGTGCAGATCGGCAGGCCCAACGAGATCTACGCCAAACCCTTGAGCGCCTCGATCGCCGATTTCCTCGGGGTGGGCAACATACTGCCCGTCCAGGCGCTGGATTCCACGGGCGTGCGCATCGCCGACAGCGCGGTCACGCTCAGTGTGGCGCCGTACGACGGCGCCGGTGAACTGAAAGCCTGCATCCGCGGTGAGGACATCGCCGTCGGCGACGACGTCGAACCGGGCATGAATGTGCTTGAGGGAAAGCTCCTTACGAAGGAGTTCCTGGGTGCGAGCGCGACCTATCGCGTTGCGATCGCCGACACCGCCGAGCTCGAGATCATCGGCGGCAAGCACCGGCAGCTGACCGCCGCGCCTGGCGACACCGTGCGCATCGGTATACCCGCCGACGCCGTGCAGGTGCTGCCCCACGAGGTGGAGCTATCCGCGGGGCAACCGCAGGCCGCGACGCCGGTTCAGGCCGCGTCATGACGGCGACGATTCAGGCCCCGGTGGCACCGCCGCCGGACCCGGGTGTGGCCCGCACCGCCCCGAGGCTGCGGCGGTCGCTGTTACCGATCGCGCTGTACGCGATCCTGGCGATACTCATCGTGCTACCGGTTGCCCTGGTTGTGCTGTCCGCCTTCACCACAACCACACCGAGGCCCGGCAACATCGACCTGTCGTCGCTGACGTTCGACAACTTCGCGGCCGTGTTCGGCCCGGGTGCACGCCAGGCCGCGCTGAATTCGCTGTTGATCGGAATCGGGGCGTCGGTGCTGGCGCTCGCGATCGGCGGCTTCCTCGCGTTCGTCTCCGCGCGCACGAATGTGCGGGGCGCGCGGTTCCTGTACTTCGTCGGTCTGGTGCCGATGTTCCTGCCCTCGTACGTCGGGGCGCTGGCCTGGTCGCTGCTCGGCGGCCCGAATGCGGGCCTGCTCAATGTCTTTGCCCGCGATTTAAAGCTTCCCGACGTCGTCAACATCTACAACATCGGCGGGCTCATCTTCGTGCTCGCCCTGTACTACGCCCCCTACGCATTCCTGCTCACCCACTCGGCGTTCAGTCTGATGAACCCCGACCTCGAGGAAGCCGCACGCACACATGGCGCCAAGCCGCTCACGGTGTTGCGTACGGTGACGGTCCCGCTGGCGACACCGGCACTGCTCGGTTCGGCGATCCTCATCTTCGTCCTCACGGTCGAGAACTTCCCGGTCGCCCAGATCACGAGCGGCGGACGGCTCGACACGCTGCCGACCTATATTTTCCGGCTCATGAACTCCGCGCCCGCGCGGGGCAATGAGGCTGCGGCGGTGGCGATCACGCTGGTCGTCATCGTGCTCGCGGTGACCGCGCTGCAGCGGCGGGTGGTCGCTCGGCGGTCGTTCACCACGGTCGCGGGCAAGGGCATGAAGCTCGGCAAGTTCGATCTCGGGAGGTTCCGCACGCCCGCGCTGGTGATCGGAATCGGCTACTTCACGCTCTCCACGGTGTTGCCGCTGCTCGCGCTCGCGTTTGTCGCCCTACACGAATCGCCTTATGTGAACAGCGTTATCGGCGCATTCACCAACGGGCGCATGGGCCTGGACGCCATCACCGAGGCGATCACGAGCGATGTCGTGATCAAGGCGACCGGCAACTCGGTGGTCGTGGCGGTCGCGGCGGCCGTCGTCGGCACCGTGCTGGCGTTCATCGTGTCGTACGTGGTGAACCGGACGACACTGCCCGGCCGCGAAGGCCTCGGCTACCTCAGCATGCTGCCCCTGGCAGTGCCCGCGATCGTTCTCGGTCTCGGCTTGCTGTGGACGTGGCTCATGCTGCCGGTGCCCGTGTACGGCACGTTGCTCGTCATGGTGATCGCGTTCGTGGCCGCGCAGATGCCACAGGGCTACCAGGGCGCGTCATCGTCGATCCTGCAGATCCACCGGGACCTCGAGGACAGCGCTGTCATGCACGGCGCCAACCGGCCGCGTGCGGTATGGCGGGTGACGGCGCCACTGTTGCGCGTCCCGCTGACCTCGACATTCCTACTGCTGCTGATGCTTTCGATGCGCGAACTCACCGTGCCGCTGTTCCTCTTCACCACCGACACCCGGCTGCTGTCGATCGTCATCTTCGACGACTTCGAGAACGGCATCATGCAGCGCAGCGCCGCCACAAGCCTGGTGTACTGCGTCGTCATCTTCGCGCTCGCCTATCTGGCGCGGCGATTCGGCGCCGACACCAAACAATCCCACTGACCCACGTACACGTAAGGAGAAAGACCATGCACACCAAAGTGAGGCGCCTCGCGGTCGCCGCGGTCGCGGCCGTCGGGCTCGTTCTGACGGGATGCTCGAGCGGCGGCGGGAGCGGCTCGGCGGAGACCAACGAGAACGGCGATCTGGTGATCGAGGGCGAGGTCATCGCCACCGCCGACGTGTATCAGAAGGCGCAGCAGGAAGGCAGCCTGGTCTTCTACACCGGCGGCAGTGAGCAATCGGAGAAGCAGGCCGCGGACGCCTTCACGGAGGCGACCGGAATTAACGTCGAGATCGTGCGGCTCGCCCCGAACCGACTCAGCGAGCGGATCCTCAGCGAGCAGGCCGCGGGCAAGCTCGGTGCCGATGTCATCCGGATCTCGGGTGAGGACCTCATCGTGGCGATCGCCGATTCCGGGGCATTCCAGCCGACGCAGATCAGCCAGGGCATCGCGGACGCGCTCGACCCGGCCGCCACGTATGAGAACGGGCTGTACTTCAACAGTTATGACCGCGTCTACAGCTTCGGTTATAACAACCAGGTCGTCTCCGAGCAGGACGCCCCGAAGAACTGGTCGGACCTGCTGGACCCCAAGTGGAACGGAAAACTCGGCATCGTTCAGGTCGGCGCAGGCGGGTCGACGACCGCGCTGACCCGGTTCCAACTCGGTGAACTGGGTGCCGACTACCTCAAGGGCTACGCGGCCAACCATCCGCGCATATTCGATTCCTCTGCCGCACTGACCGATTCGCTGGCCCGCGGTGAGATCGCGGTGGGCCCGGTTCCGATCGCCACGGCATATGCGTCGACGTTGGAGGGTGCGCCTATCACCATAGCGACACCCGAAGAAGGTGCCGCGGCCTATCCGTTCTACCTCGGCCAGGCCGCCAAGACCGAGCATTCCAATGCGGCAACGGTATTCATCAACTGGCTGCTGTCGTCCTCCGGACAGAAGCTGGCCGCCTCGATCGGCGACTACCCCGTGCACCAGAACATGCCGAGCCCGACGATCGGCGAGATCGAGTTGCCCGCGGCCGATGCCGGATTCCTGCATCGCGCCACGATCGACGAATCGCTCAAGAACCTCGAGCCCGACGCAGGCACGTGGCGGCAGATCTTCGGTTACACGGGCTGACATGGGTGTCGCAGAACAAATCCGGACGCTGATCCTCAGAGGGGAACTCGTGCCCAATCAGCGGCTTGTCGAGGCCGATCTCGCCGAGCAGTTCGGTGCCTCGCGGGCAGCCGTCCGCACGGCGCTCGGTGAGCTCGCGGTACAGGGGCTCGTCGAGCGCGAACAGAATCGCGGCGCGCGGGTGCGTGTCATCTCATTCGAGGAGGCGATCGAGATCGCGGAGGTGCGCCGTGCGCTCGAAAGCCTTTGTGCCGGTAAGGCGGCGGCGGTCGTGACCGACGACGAGATATCCGAACTCAACGCGATCGGGGAGGCGATGGTGGAGGCGGTGGCCGGTGGAGACCTCGGCGGCTATTCGGCGAAAAACCGTGAACTGCACGCACGTATCCACCAGATCAGCGGGCAGCGTACCGCGCTTTCGCTGATCGAGCGTCTGCGCGCGCAGAGTGTGCGCCAGCAGTTCGCGCTCGCGATGAAACCCGGCCGACCCAGCGTCTCACTCGGAGAACATCTCGCCATCATCGAAGCGATCGCGCACCGGGACCCGGCCGCCGCAGAGCTTGCGATGACCGTGCACCTCAACAGCGTCGTGGCGGCGATGCGCGAGGTGCACGCCCGGCAACCCACGTCAGTCGCATGACCGCGCGCGGAGTGACGTGCATGCTGATGCGCGGCGGAACGTCTAAGGGGGCCTACTTCCTCGCCGACGACCTTCCGCGGGATCCGGGCGAACGCGACGAGCTGTTGCTGCGCATCATGGGTTCCCCGGACCAACTGCAGATCGACGGTGTCGGCGGCGGGCATCCGCTGACTAGCAAGGTTGCGGTCGTCAGCGGCAATGGTGCCGGCGTCGATTACCTCTTTCTGCAGGTGAGCGTCGACCAGGCGCTGGTATCGGACCGGCAGAACTGTGGGAACCTGCTCGCCGGTGTCGGCCCGTTCGCGATCGAACGAGGACTGGTCGCAGCGACTGACGGCGAGACTGCGGTGCCGATCCGGATGACCAACACCGGGGGCCGTGCGATCGCCCACGTGCCGACGCCCGCAGGCGTGGTCGAGTACGCGGGCACGACGTCGATCGACGGGGTTCCGGGTACCGCCGCCGCGATTGTGCTGGATTTCGAGGACACCGCGGGGTCGAGCTGCGGCGCGCTGTTGCCGACCGGACAGGTCCAGGACGTGATCGCCGAGGTCCCGGTCACGTGCGTCGACAACGGGATGCCGACGGTCGTGCTGCGGGCCGCGGATCTCGGTGTGCGGGGCGACGAATCGCCGACCGAACTCGAATCCGATCAGCGGCTGCGCGAACTGCTTGAGCGTGTCCGACTGGAAGCCGGCAAGCGGATGAATCTCGGTGATGTCAGCGATCTCACCGTTCCGAAGCTGACGATCGTGTCGCCACCCCGCTCCGGGGGCGTGATCGCGACGCGCACGTTCATACCGCATCGCGTGCACGCATCCATCGGCGTGCTCGGGGCCGCGAGTGTCGCAGTGGCTGCCGCGCTTCCGGGCAGCGTCGCGGCCGGGATTGCGGAGCCTTCCGGCAGCCCACGTATGCACATCGAGCACCCGACCGGTGCGTTGGAGGTCGAGGTCGAACTCGACGGCGAGCGCGTCCACCGGACGGCGATCGTGCGGACGGCCCGAAAGTTGTTCGACGGCATCGTCTTTCCGCGACCTTGACGCCGCCATCGACACCTCGGCCCGGCAACCTCGCCCTTGGGCTGCTGCTCGTGCATGCGGTCGGGGTCCAGATCGTCTCGTATGCGCTGCGTCCGGCGATCTCGTACGCGATCCTCGACCTCGGGCACGGCCCGGCCTGGCTCGGTGTCGCGACGGCCGCCTTCGCGGTTCCCCCGCTGTTGCTCGCCGTGCCGGCGGGAAGATTCGTCGACCGCGTCGGTGAGCGGACGAGCATGGTGTTCGGCGCGCTCGCGTTCGTAGGAGCGGCGGCCGTCCTGGTGTCCGTCGGGGCGACCCTGGCCGGGCTGTTGGCCGCGACCGTCCTGCTCGGTCTCGGCGTGCTGTTTTCCGTTGTCGCCGAACAGGCCTGGGTCATGCGCGATGCGGCCGCCGGACGCCTCGACTTCGTGTTCGGCGTCTACACGTTCGCGACGTCGGGTGGACAGATGCTGGGGCCCGCATTACTGCTTTTGCCGTCCGCGGAGGCACACTCGCCGGCATTCACCACGATCGCGTGGGCAACGCTAGGGATTGCCCTTGTGGGACTGGTGCTTTCGCTGGTGATTCCGTCGACGGCGCGTCCTGACGCGACGACGGACAAGCCCACGGCCATGTGGCCGGTCGCGTCGCGTCTGCTGCGGACCAGGGGCGTGGTGCCCGCCCTGGTCACTAGCAGCCTGGTGTTGTCCTCGCTGGATATCGTGCTCGCCTACCTGCCGTTGCTCGCACGGGAACGCGGCCTCAGCCCGGCCTGGCTGACGGCGCTGCTGGTGACGCGTGGGGTCGCCACGATGGCTTCGCGCCTGACCCTCGGGCGGATGACGAACGCGTTCGGGCGGCGACGGGTGCTCGTCGTGGCAGGCGCCGTCGCGGCCGTGTCGCTGATCGCGCTGGTGCTGCCGGTGCCTGCCGTGGTGCTCGTGGTCTGTATGGCGTGTTACGGCCTGGCGGCCGGAACGGTCCAACCTCTCACGATGTCGTGGATGACGCTCGTGACGCCGCGGCCCGATCGTGGCGTCGCGGCATCGCTGCGTCTGGTCGGGAATCGCGCTGGGCAAACGGGGATACCGCTTGCCGTGGCCGGGATCTCGGCGGTGGGCGGTGCATCGGTGGTGTTCGCGGCCACGGGCGCCACTTTGCTCGTGTCGGCGCGGTTGTCCCGGTGGGCGCCGGACGGCGACGATCAAGAAGGTTCGACCAGGTAGGCGCGTCGTCCAGGCGCCCTGCGACGGTAGAATCTCGTCGACGATCTTGGCGACGATCTGGGGTGGGGATGCTGGTTGACGAGCGGGGGCGCGGGAGCGAGTCGGCCGATGTGGCCGGCCGGATCCGTGCGGCCATCCTCGATGGGGAGTTCGCGCCCAATCAGCGACTGGTCGAGGCCGATCTGTGCGAGCAGTTCGCCGTCAGCCGCAGCGCCGTGCGCGGTGCGCTGCAAGAACTCGCCACGCAGGGCCTGATCGAACGTATCCAGAACCGCGGTGCGCGGGTGCGCTCCGTCTCGCTCGAAGAAGCTGTCGAGATCACCGAGGTCCGGATGGTGGTGGAGGGGCTCTGTGCGGCGAAGGCGGCCCAGCACATCACCGATGAGCAGATCGCTGAACTGGCCGAGCTGCGCACCGAGCTCACCGCGTCGGTCGAGTCCGGCGACGTGATGGGCTACTCGAAGCTCAACCAATTGCTGCACAAGCGGGTTCGCGAAATCGGCGCCCAGCACACCGCGGCCGACATCCTGGAGCGACTAAGAGGGCAACTGGTACGCCATCAGTTCCGGTTGGCGATGCATCCGGGCCGGATCACCGTGTCACTGGCCGAGCACATCGCGATCATCGACACGGTATGCGCCAGAGATCCAGAGCGAGCCGAGGCCGCGATGCGCGATCACCTCAAGAGCGTGATCCTGGCGTTGAAGGACGTGGCTGCCGCCCAGCAGGGAAGCTGACCGTCAGGCACTGCTCACCGAACGTTCGACCGCCCCCACTGTGCCGTGACTCGTGGCGGTCAGCCGGACCCGGTCGGCGCGGAACAGGTCATAGGCGTATTCGAACGGCCGGCCCGTACTGTCGCGCGTCACTCGCGTGATCGCCAGCAGCGGCTTGCGATGTGCGATCTCGAGCCAGTGCGCTTCGCGCTGGCTGGCGCTGACGACCTCGATGGTCTCGGTCGTGGTGGCAGGCGCGAGGCCGTACCGCACCCGCAGCAGTTCGTAGAGTGAGCCACCGAGCGGTTGCTCGAGCAGGTCGTCCATCTGGTCGGCGACGAAGCAGGCCAGATCGACCGACAACGGAACGCCGTCGGCGAAGCGCAGCCGGCGGACCGTGAAAATATCTGTCGCATCGGGGATTTCGAGTGCGTGTGCCTCGACCGGGGTGGCCGGACGGCGGTCGGTCCCCAGCACCCTGCTCGTGCTGGTGTGACCGCCGCTGTGCAACCGTGCGGGCAACCCGGCCAGTTCGGCGGCGTTGCGCTCGACGATATCGGCGCGCACGAACGTGCCGCCGTTTCGCCCCGTGCGACGTTCCAGCACGCCGGCCTGGCTCAACGGCAGCAGCGCGCTGCGCAACGTGGACCGCGACACCGCGAAGATGTCGGCCATCTCGCGCTCGGTACCGAGCCGCGAGCCGGGCCGAAGCGTGCCCTGCGCCAGCATTGACAGGATTCGGCGGCGCACATCTTCGGCGACCGGCCCCCCGGGCGACTCCTCCATGATCAGGTGACGATCGCGTCCAGCGACTCGGGCAGCACCTGTCCGCCGTCGACGGCGATGGCCTGCCCGGTGATGTAGCCGGCCTCCTTGGTGGCCAGGAACGCCGCGAGGTGGCCGATGTCCTCCGGCGTCCCGAGTGCACCCGCGGGGATCGATCGGGCCATGCTCGCGATGTACTCTTCGCCGTTCTCGATCATGCCCTCGGACATGATGTTGCCGGGCAGGATCGCGTTCACCGTGATCTTGTGCGGGGCCAATTCGATTGCGGCCGTACGCATGAACCCCAACTGAGCGGATTTGGTCGCACCGTAGTGCGACCAGCCGGGGTACCCGGTGATCGGGCCCGTGATCGACGAGGTCAGGATGACCCGGCCGGAGCCCGACGCGATGAGGGCGTCCAGACAGGCCTGGACCGCGAAGAACGTGCCGTTGACGTTGACGGCGAAGATGTCGGTGAGCTGCTCGGGGGTCATGGTGGCCAGTGGTGCGTCGGGAAAGATCCCGGCGTTGGCGCACACGACGTCGATCCCGCCGAACGCCTCGCGCGCCGCCGAGGCCAGCTCGTCGCACGATTTCCGGTCACTGACGTCGGTCACGACGCCGATGACCTTGCCCGATCCGAGGCCGTCGATATCTGCGACGCAAGCGTCGAGACCGGCTGACGACCGTGCCGCCACCGCGACGTTGGCCCCGGCGCGTGCGAACACCGTCGCGATGCCGCGCCCGATGCCCTTGCTGCCTCCGGTGATAAGCACCGAGCGGTTCTTCAGGTCAAACATCCTTGCTCCTATGCGGTAGTGAAAACGGCGTCATGCAGCCAGGTTTGATCGCCAAGGTAGCGGTCGGCCAGCCGCGCGGTGCCCCGGGCATAGTCCGCGCCGACGGCGATGGCGGCGTCCGCATCGGCATGCGAGGCGATCCACGCCGTCAACTGGATCCGGCGCAACATCACGAACGTCGGCACGAGCGTCAGGTGATCGTCGGGCAGATGCCGCACGGACCGGTAACCCCGCAGCCATTCGGTGACGATGCCACCGGCCTGCGGGGCATCCTCGATCCACGACAAGACGGCGGCCAGGTCGGCGAGATGCCACGACCAGCCGCAATCGTCGAAGTCGATCGCCGTGATGCCCGTGCCCGGCGCGGCGGGATCCACCATGAGGTTCGACAGCCGCAGGTCGGCATGAACGAGTCCGAAGCGATCCGGGCCCGTGCCGAACGCGTCAAGTCGTCGGGTGATCTCGGTCACCGCGGCCTGGATCGAGGCGCGGTCGTCGGCGGTGAGAGCCGGAGCCACCCGCCAGTTCCCCCAGCGGGCCCGCGGCCCCAGGATCGCATCGAGGTCCCAGCTGAACCGCGTGAAGCCGGCCGGCCGGGCCCAGCGTTGCGTGTGCTCGTGCATGATCGCCGTCAGCTCGCCGAGTTCGGCGAACCCCACGACGTCGGGGGCTTCCTCGGCCGTACACCCTGGCACGAAAGTCACCGCGTCGACATGCAGTTCCCGATCGCCGACGGCTGCCGTCACCACCTGCTCACCACTCGCCGCATGTACGAGTTGCGGTGTCTTGACCGGGGTTTCACGTCGTAGGGCGGCCATCCACTCGAGTTCGGAGGCGATACCGGCCAGCGAGTGATAGCCCGGCCGGTGTACCCGCAGCACGATCGGGTCGTCATCGTCGACCAGATACGTGGCGTTCTCCGACAGGCTCAGTAGGCGCAGCGGCGCATCGCCGCCACGCCGATACGACGGCAGGGCGGCCCTGGCGAACAGTTCGTGATCAGCAGGCAGTCCCGGCATGCACCGAGTGTGGACCAAATGAGCAACACGAGCAGACCAAATGGACCGGTTTAACCTCGCTGTTGCACGATTGCCAGGTTCGAAACATTCCCGCAACAAACGCCTTGTTGTACAGGTAATCCCAAGTTGACCAAGCGATCTGGGGGCGGTAGAAATGGCCTCCGTCGCACCACAACGCTGTCGTCGACGCGTTGAAACCAGACCAAAAGTGGGACCACAATGAGCGAGATCATCGATCCTCCATCTCCATCTCAAGCGCCATCCGGCGGCATCCAACGCCTCAAACCCAATGCGGTCGGTTTGGTCGGCGTGTTGTTCATGGCGGTGGCGACCGCCGCACCGATCACCGCCATGGTCGGCAACGTCCCGATCTCGGTGGGATTCGGCAACGGTGCGTACGCGCCGGCAGGCTACTTCGTGGCGACGATCGTGCTGACGCTGTTCGCGATCGGCTACGCCGCGATGAGCAAGCACATCACCGCGACCGGTGCCTTCTACGGATACATCTCCCATGGGCTCGGCCGCATCGTGGGCTTGGGCGCGGGTTTCCTGACAGCGTTGGCGTACATGGTGTTCGAGGCCTCGCTCATCGGCATCTTCTCGTTCTTCGGAAACGATCTGTTCAAGTCGTTCTTCGGCATCGATGTGCCCTGGATCGTTTTCGCGGTCGTCATGCTCGCCGTCAACGCGGTGCTGACCTACTTCGACATCAATCTCGCGGCCAAGGTGCTGGGCGTATTCCTGATCACCGAGATCGTGATGCTGGCGATGATGGCCCTCTCGGTGGTCTTCACCGGTGGCGGCCCGCAGGGCTGGTCTCTCGGATCGCTCAACCCGCTCAACGGTTTTCACAGTTTGTCCGGCGAGGTTGCCGGCGCCGACGGAAGCATGATCGCGGTTGCCGGATCGGCAGGCGTCGGCCTGTTCTTCGCCTTCTGGTCGTGGGTGGGCTTCGAGTCGAGCGCCATGTACGGCGAGGAATCGCGTAACCCCAAGAAGATCATCCCCATCGCGGTGATCAGCTCGGTGGTCGGCATCGGCGTGTTCTACGTGCTGGTCTCGTGGCTGGCCATCGTCGGCACCGGGCCGCAGAATGCCATTGCCCTGGCGCAGGATTCGTCGACCGCGGGCAACATCTTCTTCAACCCGGTGCACGAGCACCTCGGGCAATGGGCAGTCGACATGTTCAAGATCCTGCTGATGACCGGGTCCTTCGCCTGCGGCATGGCGTTCCACAACTGCGCCGCCCGCTACCTCTACGCGCTCGGGCGAGAGAACATCATCCCCGGGATGCGCAAGACCATCGGCGCGACGCATCCAGTGCACGGCTCACCGCACATCGCCGGATTCGTGCAGACCGGCTTCGCGACACTCGTGGTCTTGTTCTTCGACCTCACCGGCCGCGACCCCTACACCGGGCTCTACGGTCTGATGGCGCTCCTTGGCACCACAGCCATCATGATCGTGCAGGCGCTGGCTGCGTTCTCGGTGATCTCGTACTTCCATGTGCAAAAACGTCATCCGGAAACAGCCAACTGGTTCACCACGTTCCTGGCTCCGCTGCTGGGTGGAACCGGCATGTTGTATGTGATCTACCTACTGGCCAAGAACGCGTCCTTCGCGGCGGGCGCGGCCGCATCGGACTGGATCTTCACTGCGATCCCGTATGTTGTTGGCATCGCCGGAATCGGTGGTGTGCTGTTGGCGCTGTTCCTGAAATACCGGGATCCGCAGCGGTATTCCGACTTGGGACGCACAGTGTTGGAGGAAGCACACGAACGCTGAATAAGGGGGACGCGGGCATGAGTTTTTCCAACATCATGGATTCGAACAGCTACACGGGCGGTCTGGCGACCGATCCGGGTACCGAACAACTGATCTCGGCCCGCACCCGCCTGCTCGGACCGGCGTACCGGCTGTTCTACGAACGGCCGGTACATCTGGTCCGCGGCCGGGGCAGCCACATGTTCGACGCGGACGGCGTGCGCTACCTCGACGCCTACAACAACGTCGTCAGCGTCGGACACTGCCACCCGCACGTCGTATCCGCGGTCACCCGGCAGCTCGAAACGCTCAACACCCACACCCGTTACCTGCACGAGGGCATCGTCGACTACTCGGCGCGGCTACTGGCCACCATGTCCGGTGAGCTGGACCAGGTGATGTACGCGTGCACCGGTTCGGAGGCCAACGACCTCGCCCTGCGGGTCGCCCAGATGTACACCGGCGCAACGGGTGTGATCGTCACGCGGGATGCCTATCACGGCAACACCGAAGCGGTGACGGCGATTTCGCCGTCGATCGGTGGTGACACGGCCATCGGCCCGCATGTCCGGACGGTGCCCGCCCCGGACAGTTACCGCGCGGGCACGGGAGTGGCCGCCAAGTTTCGTGCCGACGTCTCAGCGGCCATCACCGACCTGCAGGCGGCCGGCTACGGGGTGCGGTGCCTGATCGTCGACACCATCTTCTCCTCGGACGGCATCTACCCGGATCCGTCGGTGCTCGGCCCCGCGGTCGAGGCCGTCCGCGCCGCGGGCGGGGTGTTCATCGCCGACGAGGTCCAGCCCGGCTTCGGCCGGACCGGCGACTCGATGTGGGGCTTCATCCGCCACGGCGTGGTTCCCGACCTGGTCACGATGGGCAAGCCGATGGCCAACGGCCTGCCCGTCGCGGCGATGGCCGCGCGCAGCGAGGTGCTCGAGGCATTTGCCCGCGGCGTGCCCTACTTCAACACGTTCGGCGGCAATCCGGTGTCGATGGCCGCCTCGGGCGCGGTCCTCGACGTGATCGAGGACGAGCAGTTGATCGCCAACGCCGCCCGGGTCGGGGCGGCGCTACGGGCCGAACTCGCCCGGATCACGGCAGGTCATCCCCGTATCGGTGACGTCCGCGGGTGCGGGCTCTACGTCGGGGTCGAGGTGATCACCGACACCGACAGCGCCGAACCCGACCGAACCGGCGCCCACGATCTCGTCAACGCGATGCGCGATCGGCGGGTGCTCATCTCGGTGTGCGGATCGGACGGCAACGTCCTCAAGATCCGGCCGCCGCTCGTGTTCTCCATGGCCGACGTCGACTGGTTGTGCACCGAGTTCGGGGCCGCGCTGGCGGAGCTGACCTGATCTAGGGAATGCTGTAGTCGTGCCGGATGGAAACATCGCGACCGCGATCTACATAGCCTCACCCGAAGGCGACACCGGTAAGTCGACCATTGCGCTGGGCATCCTGCATCGGCTGGCGGCGACGGTGCCCAAGGTCGGGGTGTTCCGGCCCATCACGCGGTTGGGGGAGGACCGCGACTACATCCTCGAACTGTTGCTGGCCGGGACGACGGCAGGCTTGACCTACGAGGAGTGCGTCGGAGTCGGCTACCAGCAGGTCCACGAAGATCCGGACGCCGCGATCACCGAGATCGTCGACCGCTTCCACCGCGTCGCCGACCAGTGCGATGCGGTGCTGATCGTCGGCAGCGATTACACCGATGTGGCCACGCCGAGCGAGCTGAGCATGAACGCGCGCATCGCGGTGAACCTCGGCGCACCCGTCGTGCTCGCCGTCAAGGCCGCAGACCGCACGCCCGACGAGGTCGCCCACGTCGTCGAGGTATGTCTGGCCGAGCTCGCCGGCCAGCACGCCCACGCCGCTGCCGTGGTGGCCAACCGGTGCGACCCGGCTCAGCTGACCGCGATGGCCAACGCCCTCAAACCGCTCGGGCCACCCGCGTACGTGCTGCCCGAGGAGCCGCTGTTGGTCGCGCCGTCGGTGGCCGAACTCCAGAAAGCCGTCGACGGTACCGTGATCGCAGGTGACCCCGCACTGCTGTCGCGCGAGGCGATGGACGTGTTGGTGGCCGGCATGACCGCCGAGCATGTGCTGGAACGCCTCACCGAAGGCGTCGCGGTGATCACCCCGGGTGATCGCTCCGACGTGGTGCTCGCCGTCGTGAGTGCCCATGCGGCCGAAGGCTTTCCGTCGCTGTCGGGCATCATCCTCAACGGGGGGCTCGATCTGCACCCGGCGATCGCATCGCTGGTGTCCGGTCTGGGTCTGCGGTTGCCGATCGTGGCGACCAAGTACGGCACATTCGAGACCGCCAGCCGCGTGGCGGGTACGCGTGGTCGGGTCACTGCGGCGTCGCAACGCAAGATCGATACCGCGCTGGCGTTGATGGACGACCATGTCGACGTCAATGACCTACTGGCACAGCTCAGTATCTCGATCCCCACCGTCACCACCCCGCAGATGTTCACCTACCAGCTGCTGGATCGCGCGCGCTCCGACGTCAGGCGCATCGTGTTGCCCGAGGGTGAGGACGACCGCATCCTCAAGGCGGCAGGGCGCCTGCTGCAGCGCAGCGTCGCCGATCTCACGATCCTGGGCGACGAAAGCCAGATCCGTTCCCGCGCTGCAGAACTCGGTGTCGACCTGGCGGCCGCCACGGTGCTCAATCCGCGTACCAGCGAGCTGTGCGACCAGTTCGCCGATCAGTACGCCGAACTGCGCAAACACAAGGGTGTGACGGTCGAGCAGGCCCGCGAGATCATCCACGACGTGTCCTACTTCGGCACGATGCTCGTACACAACGACATGGTCGACGGCATGGTGTCGGGTGCCATGCACACCACGGCGCACACCGTCCGGCCTGCATTCGAGATCATCAAGACGCTGCCCGACGTCTCGACCGTGTCGAGCATCTTCTTGATGTGCCTGGAGGATCGCGTACTGGCGTATGGCGACTGCGCGATCGTGCCCGATCCGACGTCTGAGCAACTCGCCGACATCGCGATCTCCTCGGCGCGCACCGCGGCCCAGTTCGGCATCGACCCGCGCGTCGCGATGCTTTCCTACTCGACCGGAACCTCGGGCACCGGAGCTGATGTCGACAAGGTAAGAGCCGCAACCGAATTGGTGCGACAACGCGAACCGTCGCTGCTTGTCGAGGGGCCCATCCAGTACGACGCCGCGGTGGAACCGTCGGTGGCGAAGACGAAGATGCCCGATTCGGAGGTGGCCGGGCGAGCCACGGTGCTGATCTTCCCCGACCTCAACACGGGCAACAACACCTATAAGGCCGTGCAGCGCAGCGCGGGTGCGATCGCGATCGGCCCGGTGCTGCAAGGTCTCAACAAACCGGTGAACGATCTGTCGCGCGGCGCGCTTGTCGAAGACATCGTCAACACCGTGGCGATCACGGCGATTCAGGCGCAGGGGCGGCCATGACTGTTCTGGTGGTCAATTCCGGCTCGTCGTCACTGAAATATGCCGTGGTGCAGCCGGGTTCGCGAGAGTTCCTGGCCGACGGGATCATCGAGGAGATCGGTTCTGGTGCGGTACCCGATCACGATGCCGCGTTGCGCGCCGCGTTCGACGAACTCGCGGCCGGCGGGCTCGACCTCGACGCCCTGGGACTGGTCGCGGTGGGCCATCGTGTCGTACACGGCGGCAAGACGTTCTACCGCCCGACGATCATCGACGACGCCCTGATCGCCAAGGTCGAGGAACTCGCGCCGTTGGCGCCGTTGCACAATCCGCCCGCCGTGCTCGGTATCAAGGTGGCCCGCAAGCTGCTGCCCGACCTGCCGCACGTGGCGGTGTTCGACACCGCGTTCTTCCATCATCTGCCTGCCGCCGCCGCGACATACGCGATCGACGACGAGTTGGCCGAGCAGTGGAAGATCCGCCGGTACGGCTTTCACGGCACGTCGCACGAGTACGTCAGCCAACAAGCCGCGGCGTTCGTCGACCGGCCGTACGAATCGCTGAATCAAATTGTGCTGCACCTGGGTAACGGCGCGTCGGCATCGGCGATCGCCGGCGGCAGGCCCGTAGACACCTCGATGGGCCTGACTCCGATGGAGGGTCTGGTGATGGGCACCCGCAGCGGTGACATCGACCCCGGCATCGTCATGTACCTGTGGCGCACGGCCGGGATGGGCGTCGAGGACATCGAGTCGATGCTCAACCGCCGCTCGGGCGTTCTCGGACTCGGCGGCGAGAACGACTTCCGGAAACTGCACCAGCGCATCGACGCCGGGGATGAGTCAGCACAACTGGCCTACGACGTCTACATCCACCGGCTGCGGAAGTACATCGGCGCATACCTCGCCGTGCTGGGCAACACCGACGTCATCACGTTCACCGCCGGGGTGGGGGAGAACGATGCCGCGGTCCGCCGTGACGCGCTCGCCGGGCTGAGCGGCCTCGGGATCGAGATCGACGAGACGGTCAACTCCGTGCGATCCAAAGAGGCACGGCGGATTTCGACGCCCGACTCGCCGACGACCGTGCTGGTGGTGCCGACCAACGAGGAGTTGGCGATCGCACAGGCCTGTGTGGAGGTTGTTTAGCTTCCAGGCGCGACTGTGCGCGTAGGGCGCCGAGTGTGACCGGATGGTGGTGTTTCAGCTGGCTTTTCGCCCTGAACGCACACTCATCTGCCGTTGAGCCAATGCCGCTCGCACGCGGCGCACGATGTCGGCCGGACGGTCTTCGGCCACCACGCGAATCACGATCCAGCCGAGTTCCTTGAGCATCTCCAAACGATGGACGTCCTTGACGTACTGCCAGCGGTCGGTGCGATGTTGGTCTCCGTCGTACTCCGCGGCAACCATCCACTCCTCCCACCCCATGTCCAGATAGGCAACCGGCGCCCCGTCCACCGTGACCGGGATCTGGGTGGTGGGCCTCGGGAACCCGTTCCGGATCAGCAGCAACCGTAGCCAGCTCTCCTTGGGAGATTGCGCGCCCGGATCGACCAGGGTCAAAGCTGTTTCGAGCAGACGAACGCCACGGGCGCCGGGGTGTTTCGCCGCCAGCGCCTCGATATCGGCGACTGTGCACCCCGTCGCTCTGCACAAGGCGTCGAGACGCGACACGCTCGCGGTGACGCTGATTTGCCGTCCGACATCGAAGGCCGTTCGCGGCGCGGTGGTCATTTCCATGCCCCGGCGGTCGACGATCTCGTCATCCAGGAGTGTGTAGCGGCGGGTGATGATGCCCCTTGGCGCCCGCGGATTCGTGTGTATCAACTCGACAGACGTGCCGGGGTCGACCCATTTTGTGCCAAGCATCGCGGCTGCCGCGAGTCCCACGACGACGCCGCGGCGCTGCGACCACAACCACGCGCCGATGGTGCGGTCGCGGAGGCTGGGCACTCGGTCGGCGGGCACGTACACATTCGGGTAGATGGGCGTGAAGCGCGTCCGTAATTGGTGACGGTTCACCATGGCACTGGTCAGCGCCTCGCTGCCGATAAATGGCGTCGATAACGGAGTCATGGGGGGAGGTTGGCATGATGACCCGACAGGTTCAGCCGAGTGTGCGTCCAGGGCGCGAAATCTATCCACAACTCGCCGTCTGTGCACGGTGGTCGCCGTCAACGCACGCTCGGCGGCATAGCCAACTAGAACGTCGACATCGGCCGCACACTGTTGGCGAGATCGACCAGTGCGTACCGGTGTGACTGCGTGGGCGCGACTCGCGCCAGGGCACGCAGTGACGCCTCGACCCCGAGCTTCAGGCCGTGCTCGGTGAACGGGAAGCCCAGGATGTGGTTGCTGCTGGCGGAATTGTCGGCCAGCCAGTCCATCGCGGTACCCAGCACCAGGGCGCGGATCTGCAGTACACGCGGCTCGGAATCCGGCAGGGCCTCGACGCGCCTGGCGGCGTCGCGGATGTGCTGCTCGCTGATCTCACTGGTTGACCGACCGGACAGCAGGGTCACCGCGCTCGTGAGCCGGGCCGTGGTGAAATGCCTTGAGGTGGGCGGTACTTCGTCAAGCGTCTGGACGGCCTTGTCACGCTCACCGGCCACCGATTCGGCCCTGGCCAATCCGAACCCCGCCGAGATCACGCCGTTGTCGGTGCTCCACACGGTCTTGTAGAACTTGAGCTCATCGGCGGTACCGGCGAGTTCGGCCGTCGCGGCCAACGCAAGCTTCGGCGCCAACTCACCCGGCAGCGTGTCCAGCACCTCGGTGAAATGCTTTGTCGCCGACTCGTAGTCGGCAGACAACATCTCGGCGACCGCACGGAACCAGATCAGCCGCCAGCGCCAGCCGACTCGCGCGGCGAGATCGTCGAGCTTGCGGGTGGCCTTGGCGACGTCGCCGAGATCCAGCAGCGCGCGTGCCTCCATCAGCGGCAGCTCAACGGATTCCGAGAGGTCGACACCGTCGGAGTCGAGGGCGCCGTGGCGGGCCGCCCGCAGTTGGTCGAGCGTGTGTACGGGCTGGCTGAGCACACTGGCCACCAGCATCGGGGCTCCGACGTCGGTGCGGTCGACAAGCGGTACGGGCAGCGCCCGCACGATCTCCTGCGCGGTGAGCTTCTCGGAATGCACTTGGCCGTCGACATATACGTCGGTGTGCGCGACGAGCAGATCCACGCCGAACGTCGACCGCGATGGGCTGAACACCGTCGACAGACCGGGCCGCGGCACGCCGCTGTCGGTGGCGACCACTTCACGCAGTACACCGAGCAGCTGTCCCGACATCTCGTCGGCACTGACGAAGCGGCGCCGCGGATCGGGATCGATCGCCCGGCGCAGCAACCGGCCGAACGAGTCGTAGGTGACGAGCACCGGGTCCTCGGACGGCAGCCCGTCGACATAGCGCCCCCGGCGTGTGCGCAGATCCAGCGTCAACGCGGCCAGCGTGCGGCCCACGGTGTAGATGTCGGTTGCCACCGTCGGACCGGTCCGCACGATCTCGGGAGCTTGGTAACCCGGTGTGCCATACAGGTATCCGTAGGAGTTGAGCCGCGACACCGCACCGAGGTCGATCAGCTTGAGCTGGGCCTCGGTGATCATGATGTTCTCGGGCTTGAGGTCGTTGTAGGCCAGCCCGATCGAATGCAGGTAGGCGAGCGCCGGCAGAATCTCCAGCATGTAGCCGATGGCCTCGGCCACCGGCAGTTTCGTTCCCCTGGCCTGCTTGAGCGACGTTCCGCCGACGTACTCCATGACGATGTAGCCGACAGGGTTGCCGTGCTTGTCGTTGTGTTCGACGAAGTTGTAGATCTTGACGATTCCCGGGTGGGTCACCTCGGCGAGGAACTGGCGCTCGGCCATGGCGATGGCCTGTGCCTCGGCGTCTCCGGAATGCACCAGGCCTTTCAGCACCACGGGACGATCGTTGACGTTCTTGTCGAAGGCCAGGTAGACCCAGCCGAGCCCACCGTGGGCGATGCAGCCCTTGATCTCGTACTGATCGGCCACGATGTCGCCAGGGGACAACTGCGGCAGAAACGAATACGCGCTGCCGCAATGTGGACACCAGCCTTCGGACAGGGCGTGACCGTCCGGCGAGGAGCGGCCGACCGGTTTACCGCAGTTCCAGCAGAACCGTTTCGACTCGGCCACCACCGGATTCGTCATCAACGCGGTCAGCGGATCCCGCTCGGGCACGCGGGGAATCTCGACCAGCCCGCCACCGAGCCGGCGGATCGGCGACAGCATGCGGGTGGCGATCGTGGCGTGCTCGTGTGGCTCGGTGTCGCCCGAACCGAGGGAGATGTCGTCGGAGTCGTCGAACTCGGGCCGGTACACCGCCTGGGTCGCCATCGGCCGCATGGTCGACGCCGAATCGAAGTCGAGGTCTTCCAGGCTCGCCGGTTGGGTGCCGGGCCCCTCGTCGGTATCGGGTGATGCCGAAAATTCAGGGTCGTCGGACTGGTTCATCAATCCACATACCTCGCAACCGGTGGGGCCGGCGCCGGGCCCAACACCGTCAACCACTTGCGGTACAACGTGTTCCAGGTGCCGTCGCGGCGAATCCGCTCCAGCGTGCCGTTGACGACGCGCACGAGCCCGGTGTTCTCCAGGTTCACCCCGATACCGTAGGGCTCCTGGTTGAGACTCGGACCCACGATGTGCAGATACGGATCCTGGGCCACGAGCCCCGCCAGTATCGAATCGTCGGTGCTGACGGCGTCGGCCTGGCGCTGCTGCAGCGCCACCAGGCAGTCGGCCCAGGTCACCACCGACACGATGATCGGTGACGGGCTGATCTGCTGGATGCGCTCGAGGGATGTGGTGCCGTCCACCACGCACACGCGCTTGCCGGACAGATCCGATGCCTGCGTGATGTTGGAGTCCCTGGCCGCAAGGATGCGCTGGTTGGCCATCAGGTACACCGTCGAGAAATTCACCAGCTCCTTGCGCTCACACGTGATCGTCATGGTCTTGACGACGATGTCGACCTGATTGTTCTGCAGGGCGGCGATCCGGTCGGCCGAGGACAGGATGCGGTACTCGACCTGCGACGGGGTGCCGAAGATGTCGCGGGCCACCTCACCGGCGATGTCGACGTCGAATCCGTTGATCTGGCCGGTGATCGGATCGCGGAAGGAGAACAGGTTGCTGCCGATGTCCAGGCCGACGATGAGCCTGCCGCGGGCGCGGATGTTGGCGACCGCGGCGTCGGCGTCGGCCTTGTTGCTGAACGGGCGCAGGCTCGCGGTGCGGTTGCAGTCGTCGTCCTCCTCGACCGGGACCCGCACCGGTTCGGGCGCGAGTTCCTCCATGCCCGCCGGGGTGGGCGGCGCGAGCGTCAACGCGGGCAACGTCAGCGCGGGCGCGGTCTGGCTGCAGCCGGCCACCGCGAGGACCGCCGCCAGCAGGATCAGAAGTTTTCTCATCATTTGCATCATCGGTACTCGCTGAGTCTCGGCCACAACCCCAACGCAACCGCGATCGCGGCGGCCACACTGAGCAGCGCGGCGCCGACGGTCGCGCCGGAGAGCACGCGGCGGGCGTTGGCGATGTCATTGCGAAGCTGGCTGCGGCTCTGCTCGATGCCCTTCGACAGCGCGGCGTCGAGCTTGTCGAACGCGGGTGTCGAGTCGTCCTCACCCGTGCCCAGCGCAACCTGCGTCGCGGCCTGATAGTTGCCGACCGCGATGTAGGCGTTGATCCGGTCATCGGCCGCCCGCCACTTCGTGAGCAGTTGTTCGGCGCCGACCAGATCGCTCGTGTCGATTCCGGTGTCGCGCGCCAAGTAGTCCGAAAGCTGCTGCTGCATCATGTCGATGCGCTGGTAGTAGGACTGCTTGCGCACGTTCTCGTCGCCGCGCCGGATCAGGGCGAGGGTCTCGTCGGCGCGGGCTTGCTGTGCGGTGATGGCCAGGTTCGTCACGGTCTTCAAGGATTCGGCGGCGGTCTCTTTCGCGCTGCGGCTGTCTGATGTCGATATCACGAGCGCGGTGCTCACCCAGATCAACATGATCAGCACGGCCAGGCCGCCCGCCACGAATCCGATGTTCACGCGCCGCCGGGTGCGCCGCGCCAGCCAGCGGTTCGCGAATGCCCCGAACAACAACGTCGCGAGCACCACGAGCATCACGGGCGTCGGAATCTGGGCCGACGCCGTCGTCTCCGCGTCCACGCGCGCCGACGTCTGCTCGTACAGGCGTTGCGCGTCCGGCAGGATTTGCGTCTGCATCATCGCCGACGCCTCGGACAGATAGGACGACCCGACCGGGTTGCCCGCGCGGTTGTTGGTCCGGGCGGTCTCGACCAGCCCGGTGTACACCGCCAAGCGGGCGTTGATCCGGCCGAGCAGTTGGACGAGTTCCTCGTCGGTCAGCCCGCTCGACGCGCGGGTCACCGCGACCGACGCATCGGTGATCGCCTGTTCGTAGCGCTGGCGCACATCGCGGGGTTCGGCGCCGGCGATGAACGCCGTGGCCGCAGCGGCGTCGGCGACCGACAGCGTGGTGTAGAGCCGGCCTGCCGCGAACGACAGCGGTTCGGTGTGGTCGAGAACCGTCGTCAACGCCTGCTGGCGATCGTTGATCGTGGTCGATGTCGCGAATGCGCTCGCGATGACAAGCGCGCACAGCACCACGCCGATGGTGAGGATGCGGCCTGGCGTGGTCCACAGAAACCACCAACGCGGGTGGGCAGGGGTGGTCGGCGACCGAGACGCGAGCGGTTCGGTCGAGGGATGTGCCAACTCCACAGTCACCTGCGCGCGGACCTCATTTAGTTTCGGTGTCTTCGGCTTTGGGTCGGGTCATGTACGGCTGTTCCCAACTCTATAAAAGAATTCTAAGAGCTCGTGGAATGGCTCGCGTCGATTCGGGGCCCAACCAATTTCAGCGGTGTTCCTTATTCTGTACGGGTGCGTGGCGACGGTGACGGCTGGGTGATTTCCGACAACGGCGCCCGGTTCTGGGGCCGTCACGGTGCGGCCGGATTGCTGTTGCGGGCTCCATGGCCGGACGGCTCGGCCGCCGTGCTGTTGCAACACCGGGCGCCGTGGAGCCATCAGGGCGGCACCTGGGCGCTGCCGGGCGGCGCCCGCGACAGCCACGAGACTCCAGAGCAGGCCGCGGTCCGCGAGGCTCACGAGGAGGCTGGGTTGCCTGCCGAACAGATGACCGTGCGGACCACCGTGATCACCGCCGAGGTCGCGGGCATGGGCGGCACGCAATGGACATACACCACGGTCATCGCAGACGCACCGGAGTTACTCGAGACGATTCCCAACCGTGAGAGCTCGGAGTTGCGCTGGGTTGTCGAGGATCAGGTGGCCGAACTGCCGCTGCACCCCGGCTTCGCGGCCAGCTGGCAGCATCTGCGGACCGTGACCGCCACGATCCCGCTCCTCGTCAACCGGCAGCGCTGAGCGCGTTCTTGAGTCCTTGCGCCGCGGCGCGCGGATCGTCGGCGGCCGTGATCGCGCGCACGACCACGATGCGGCGCGCACCCGCTGCGAGCACCTCGGGCAGCCGCTGCGCATCGATTCCGCCGATCGCGAACCACGGCTTGGCCGCGTTGAGCGTGGCCGTGTGGCGTACGAGATCGAGACCGGGCGCCGGCCGTCCCGGCTTGGTGGGGGTGGGCCAGCACGGCCCGACACAGAAGTAATCGACTTCCTCGTCGATCGCGGCAACGACCTGCTCGGCGTCGTGCGTCGACCGGCCGATCACCGGCCGGTCACCGATGATGCCGCGCGCGACTGCCAGCGGCAGATCGTCCTGGCCGAGGTGCAGTACGTCGGCCCCGGCGGCGAGCGCGATGTCGGCGCGGTCGTTGACGGCCAGCAGCGCACCGTGCCTGCGGGCGGCGTCGGCCAGCACCTCAAGCGCGTCGAGTTCCTGACGGGCCTCCAGCGGGCCGAACTTCTGCTCGCCGGGCGAGCCCTTGTCGCGCAACTGGATGAGATCCACCCCGCCCGCCAGTGCGGCGTCGGCAAATTCGGCCAGGTCACCGCGCTCGCGGCGGGCGTCGGTGCACAGGTACAGCGAAGCGCGCTGCAGTCGGTCGACGGGTGATTCCACACCGCGACGGTAGCGTGTGCCCGCCGAGTACCCTGGACTGGCAACACACGGGAGTCCCGGGAACGGGGACTGAGAGTGGGCTACGAGACGCCGAGCACCAGCCCTTACCGTCACACCTGATCCGGGTCATGCCGGCGAAGGGAGTTAAGGAATGGCACGCACACTTGCCGTCATCGGTGGCGGCGTCATCGGGCTGTCCATCGCCCGTCGCGCCGCGCTCGACGGTTGGACCGTGCGACTGCACTCCACCACCGAACGCGGCGCGTCGTGGGTGGCCGGCGGCATGCTCGCACCGCACAGCGAGGGCTGGCCCGGCGAGGAGCGGCTGCTGCGGATCGGCCTTGAGTCGCTGCGGCTGTGGCACTCGGGATTTCTGGACGGGATGCCGCCCGCGGTTGTGACCGCGCGGGAGTCGCTGGTGGTCGCGGTAGACCGCGCCGACGCCGCCGATCTGCACACGGTGGCCGAGTGGTTGGCCGGCCAGGGCCATCCCGTCGAGCTCACGACCGCGGCCCGCGATGTGGAACCGCTTTTGGCGCAGGGCATCCGGCACGGGTTTCTGGCGACCACCGAACTTGCGGTGGACAACCGTGCCGTGGTCGACGCGCTGACCGCGCAATGCGAGCGGCTTTCGGTGCACCGCGCGGGGCCCGTCGGCGGCCTGGCCGACGTCGAAGCCGATGCGGTCGTGATCGCGAACGGGATCGACGCCCCGCGGTTGTGGCCGGACCTGCCGATACGTCCGGTCAAGGGTGAGGTGCTGCGGCTGCGGTGGCGCAAGGGCTGCATGCCGGTGCCGCACCGCGTGGTCCGTGCCCGCGTGCACGGGCGCCCGGTGTATCTGGTGCCGCGCCGGGACGGCGTGGTGGTCGGCGCAACGCAGTACGAGCACGGCCGCGACACCGCGCCCGTGGTGAGCGGGGTCCGCGATCTGCTCGACGACGCGTGCGCGGTCATGCCTGCGCTCGGCGAATACGAGCTCGCCGAGACCGCGGCCGGGCTGCGGCCGATGACACCGGATGGTGTGCCGATCGTCGAACGGGTCGACGAGCGCACCCTGGTCGCGGCCGGGCACGGCCGCAATGGATTTCTATTGGCGCCGTGGACCGCTGAGCGGATCGCGGCCGAACTCGAGGTGAGCGTGGGAGCTGAATGATCACCATCACGGTCAACGACGAAATCATCGAGGTGGACGACGCCACCACGGTCGAGGGGCTGCTGGAGACCCGCGGGTTCCCGGACAAGGGCATCGCGGTGGCACTCGACTGGTCGGTGCTGCCGCGCTCGGAGTGGGACCGCACGTTGTCCGACGGGGCCCGGGTCGAGGTCGTGACGGCGGTGCAGGGTGGCTAGTGCTGTTGCTCTTCGCGCAAGCGGCTCATCGGCTTCAAAGCTCATGATCGGCGGCCGCGAATTCGGCTCACGGCTCATCATGGGCACCGGCGGTGCACCGAATCTCGCCGTGCTTGAGGAGGCTTTGGTGGCTTCGGGCACCGAGCTGACCACGGTCGCGATGCGCCGTATCGATGCCGAGACCGGGACCGGCGTGCTCGACCTCCTCAACCGGCTCGGCATCGCCGCACTGCCCAACACCGCTGGTTGCCGCGGCGCGGCCGAGGCAGTGCTGACCGCGCAGCTCGCGCGCGAGGCGCTGGGCACCGACCTCGTCAAGCTCGAAGTCATCGCCGACGAACGCACGCTGCTGCCCGACGCCATCGAATTGGTCAAGGCCGCCGAACAGTTGGTCGACGACGGATTCATCGTCCTGCCCTACACCAACGACGATCCGGTGCTGGCTCGCCGGCTGGAGGACACCGGCTGCGCCGCGGTCATGCCGCTCGGCTCACCGATCGGCACCGGGCTCGGCATCTCCAACCCGCACAACATCGAGATGATCGTCGAGCAGGCCGGCGTCCCCGTGGTTCTCGACGCAGGCATCGGCACCGCGAGCGATGCCGCGCTTGCGATGGAACTGGGTTGCGACGCCGTGCTGTTGGCCACGGCCGTCACCCGCGCGTCCGATCCGCCGACCATGGCCGCGGCGATGTCAGCCGCCGTCACCGCCGGATACCTGGCCCGTCAAGCCGGGCGCATCCCGAAACGGTTCTGGGCGCAGGCGTCGAGCCCGGCGCTGTGACACCGGCGTCTGCTTGGTATCGCCGAGCGTGCACTGAGATCGTGGCCCGACGCGAAAACACGATCTGGAAGCACACTCGCGTTAACGGCCGACACGTCGCCGACACGCTGGAGCAGCACACCGGCGCGGCCGCGGCTCAGACCGGCTGCGGTTGGGTGCGCGCAGCGCGCGCAAGCGTGGCCCATCACGCCTGGTCAACCGAGCCATGGACGACACGGCCGGGTTTGCCGATGCTTCGCCCAGCACCGTTGCACCCCAACGCGGCCGGTATGCGGGCGGTCGCGGATCTGGTGGCAGCCCACACGGGCTGAGATCATGGGGGCGATGATCGAACTGGCCGGGCTGACGAAGCTCTACGGATCCCATCGCGCCGTCGACGACCTCAGCTTCACCGTCGAACCCGGCGTGGTGACCGGCTTCCTCGGGCCCAACGGCGCGGGCAAGACCACCACGATGCGGCTGATCCTCGGCCTCGACCACCCCAACGCGGGGACGGCGACCATCGACGGCAAGCGGTACCGGGAGCTGCGCGATCCGCTGCGGACCGTCGGTGCCCTGCTGGACGCGCGGCAGGCACACCCGAACCGCAGTGCGCGCAACCACCTGCGCTGGATCGCCGCCGCCAACCGCATCCCGGCCGCGCGCGTCGACGAGGTCCTGGAGATGGTCGGGCTGACCGAAGCAGCCGAGCGAAATGCCGGGGCGCTGTCGCTCGGCATGAGCCAGCGGCTGGGTATCGCCGCGGCGCTGCTCGGGGATCCGCCGGTACTGCTGTTCGACGAGCCGGTCAACGGGCTGGACCCGGAGGGCATCCACTGGGTCCGCACGCTCATGCGCGAGCTCGCGGCGGACGGCCGGACGGTGTTCGTCTCAAGCCATCTGCTTGCCGAGATGGCCAACACCGCCGATCGGTTGGTGGTGATCGGCCAGGGCAGGTTGATCGCGTCGACCACTGTGGCCGAATTCGTCAACGGCACCGCGGCCGACACCGTGCGGGTACGCAGCCCGCAGCTGGAGACGCTGCGCGATGTGCTGTCCGACGCCGATCTGGAAGTGGTCGCCGATCCGGACGGGTCGGCGCTGACCGTGCACGGCGTGGCCATCGAGGTGATCGGAGACCTCGCGGGGCGCAACGCGATCACACTGCACGAGCTGAGCACACGTCAGGCGTCGCTCGAGGAGGCGTATCTGAAGCTCACCGATGACGCGGTCGCCTACCGGGCGGCCAGGCCGTGAGCGCACTCGCGGCGCTCGACGCCGAACGCATCAAGCTGTCGACCACACGCTCACCGCTGTGGTCGGTGGTCGGCGTGGCGGTGCTCAGCTTCGGCGTGGCGGCTCTGCAGGGCTGGTCCGCCTACGGCTACACGCCGCTGGAACCGGGGAAGGCCGCGCTGGGTGTCGCGGTGTTCGGCGTCCCGGTGCTGATGGTCTTGGCGTCCATGACGGTTACCGGTGAATACCGCACCGGCCTGATCCGGACGACATTCCTGGCCACGCCCAGCCGGACCAAGGTGTTGATCGCGAAAGCCGTTGTCTGCGCTGCTTTCTCTTCGGTGTGCGCCGTGGTGATGGTGCTTGGTGCGGTGCTCGTCGCGCGGCTGTTCGCCGAACCCGTCATCGGTGCCGAACTGTCGCCGACGAATCCCGCGACGTGGTCGGTGGCCGGCGGCTTCGCGCTGTACGCCGCACTGGCCGCGGTCCTCGGTGTGGGGGTCGGTGCGCTGGTGCGGTTCGCGGCGGGCGCGGTGGCGGCGCTGCTGCTGTGGCCGCTGGTGGCCGAACCACTGCTGGGCAACATGCCCAACCTGGAGGCCGGGCCCTGGCTGCCGTTTGCCAACATGTTCCGGTTCCTCGGCGTGGAGTGGTTGTTCCCGACCTACGACATGCCGTGGGGCGAGGTGGGCTCGCTGGTGTACTTCCTGGTCTGGGTGGCCGCGGTGTTCATTGCCGCGGTGGTGGTGCTGAACAGGCGTGACGCCTGACCCGGAATCACTCCGGGTCAGACGCCACATCCGTCGGCGCGCCATCGGCGGAGCCGAGCGACAGCACGACCTTCGACCCGTACGGGACGTGCTGGATCAGCCGCAGCTGAGCCAGCGCGGGGTGCGCGTCGAGCAGCTTGCCCGCGTTGGCCAGGGCACGCAGTGCCGCGGTCTCGGCGCGGGCGGCCTCGAGCCGCGCCGCACCATTGGCCTTGGCCGTCACCAGCTGCATTGCCGCGGTGCGGATCTCGGCCGGCACGATGACGTCCTTGACGAACACCTCGGTGACGGCGACGCCGGTGCGGGCACCGGCCGCCGCCGCCGCGGCGGTGATCGCGGCGGCGTCGATACGCGCACTGCGCTGCATGACCTCCTCGGCCGTCATGCCGGACACGTTGTCGCGCAGCGCGATCTGTGCGGCCAGGTACACCGCGGCCATCGGATCGGCCGCCGCCTCGGTGTAGGCCGCCGCATCGGTCACGGCGAACCGCAGCGCGACGGTCACGCGCAGCGACACCGCATCGGAGGTCAGCACCTCCTGCGGGGCCAGCGTCAGCACCTGCTCGCGCATCTCCACGCGCACCACCGCGGCGTCGCGGGCGATGCGGTGCCTGCCCGGCGACAGGACACGCGCGAGCGTGCCGTCGCGGTACTCGAGCGCGCACTGGCCTGCGGTAACTGTGATTCGGTTGATGAACATGCGTGTCCTCCTCTCGGCGTATCTGTCTGCGCAGCACGGGGATACCGCCGGCCGGGCGCAACCATCGGCGGGGCGTCACACCCCCGTGCCGGCGGGTGCGGGCCGCAAGGCCGCTGGCTACGGACTCCCGGACGACGGGTATCGAAGGGTGGAGAGGATTCGAACCTCGGCCTTAACCGTGCCACGGTGTCCCGAGCAACTCACAGAAACGTCGCGGTACCCCGCTGTGCCTGCTACCTCGGTGACTCCGGGCAAAACCATCGCACTTCAGCAAAGCCCGCCGCAATCGATTTATCGCCGGGCCGCTGTCGGCACCGGCTACCGTGGGTGCAATGCGACGTAGTTTGACGGGGGCGGTGCTGGGTGCGGTCGTGCTGACCATGGCGCTGGCCGGCTGTGATGCGAAGACCGAACTGCAGAGTGATACACCGACGCGGGAGACGCAGACGTCGTCACCGGAGGCCACAGAGTTCGCCAACCAGCTGCGCGAGCGCGTCTCGGCCGACGCCATGATGGGCCATCTGACCAAACTGCAGGAAATCGCCGACGCCCACGACGGCAACCGCGCACTGGGCACCGCGGGTTACGACGCCAGTGTGGAGTTCGTCGCCAACGCGCTGCGCGATAAGGGCTTTGACGTGCAGACCCCGGAATTCGAGGTGCGCCTGCCGTTCTCCGAGGATCCGCAGGTGACCGTGGGCGGTCAACCCGTGACGGCCAGGCCGCTGGAGTTCACGATCGGCACGCCGCCCGAAGGGGTGTCCGGCCCGCTCGTCGCGGCGCGCACCGAGGATTCGCCCGGCTGCGATGCGAGCGACTACGACGGTCTGCCGGTCGCAGGTGCGGTGGTGCTCGTCGACCGGGGCGCCTGCCCGTTTGGCGTCAAGCAGGCCGCGGCCGCCGAGCGCGGCGCCGTCGCGATGATCGTCGCCAACAACGTCGACGGCGACGAGATGGGCGGAACCCTCGGGCGCCGCACGGACGTCAAGATCCCCGTCGTCAGCGTCACCAAGGACGACGGCGAACGGCTGCGCGCCAACCCGGGCCCGACGACCATCAGGCTCAATGCGGGGGTGCGCACCGAGCGCACCCGCAACGTCATCGCGCAGACCAAGACCGGCTCCACATCGGACGTGGTGATGGTCGGCGCTCACCTCGACAGCGTGCCCGAGGGGCCGGGCATCAACGACAACGGATCGGGTGTCGCGGCGGTACTGGAGACCGCGTTGCAGCTCGGCAGTTCCCCCGACGTGAAGAACGCGGTGCGGTTCGGATTCTGGGGCGCCGAGGAGGAAGGTCTGCTCGGATCGACGAACTATGTCGAGTCGCTCGATACCGAAGGCCTCAAGGACATCGCGCTGTATCTGAACTTCGACATGCTCGGCTCGCCGAACCCCGGTTACTTCACCTATGACGGCGATCAGTCCGCGCCCATCGAGGGGCGAGGTGTGCCGCGCGTGCCCGAGGGCTCGGCCGGCATCGAGCGGACGCTGACGGCCTATCTGGCCGATGCGGGAAAGATGCCGCAGGACACCAGTTTCGACGGACGTTCGGACTATGACGGGTTCACGCTCGCCGGTATCCCAGCGGGTGGTCTGTTCTCCGGCGCCGAGGACAAGATGACCGCGGAACAGGCCGAGGAGTGGGGCGGGCAGGCCGACCAACCATTCGACCCGAACTATCACAAGAACACCGATACCCTGGACCACGTGGACCGGGATGCGCTGCAGATCCATGGTGAAGGCGTTCCGTTCGCCGTCGGCTTGTATGCACAGGATCAACGGGGCCGCAACGGGATACCGGTCCGGTCCGACCGGACCCGCCACGAGATCAGTCCACAGTGAGATGGCGACTGCTGACCGCGGCGGCATTGGCGGCCGCGGTCGCGGCGGGGTGTTCCTCCGGGCCGACGCCGCCCTCGACCGAGCTGCCGCACGATCTGGCGGAGCGCATCACCGTCGACGCGATGTTCACGCATCTGCGCAAGTTCGCCGAGATCGCCGACGCCAACGACGGCAACCGGGGGCAGGGCACACCGGGCTACGACGCGAGCCTGGACTATGTCGCGCAGCTCTTGCGGGACAAGGGTTTCGACGTTTCGACGCCTGAGTTCGAGCGCCTCGGCACGATGCGCGGCGGCAGTCCCAACCTGACCGTGTCGGGGCGTCGCTATCCCGCCGACCAGGCCTCGCTGCTCGTCACCACCGCGCCCGGCGGGCTCAACGCCCCCACGCTGCGCCCGGGTAAACCGGCCGGCTGTACCGCCGCGGACTATGCGGGCGTGCAGGTCGACGGTGCCATCGCGGTGGTCGACGACACCGGCTGCTCCATCGTGGTCAAGCAGAACACCGCACTGGCCGAAGGCGCCGTGGGGTTGCTCGTGGTCAGTACAACGCGGCCCAGCCCCGCCGGCCTGTTCACGTCCGGCTACTACGGCCAGCTCAAGGTCCCGGTCGGCGTCATCGACAAGACCGCGGACAACGCGCTGCGCCGCACCTCGGCGCCGGTGCGGTTGACTCTCGACAGCAAAGCCGAGATGGTGAAGTCACGAAACTTGCTTGCGCAGACCAAAACCGGATCGACGACCGATGTCGTGATGGTCGGGGCGCATCTCGACAGCATCGCCGCCGGGCCGGGCATCAACGACAACGGCACCGGGGTGGCCGCGGTGTTGGAGACCGCGCTGCAGCTCGGCGGTTCGCCGCAGATCCACAACGCCGTCCGGTTCGCGTTCTGGGGCGCCGAAGAGACGGGACTGGAGGGCTCGACGCAGTATGTCCGCGGCCTGCAGCCCGACCAGCTCGACGAGCTGGCGCTCTACCTCAACTTCGACATGCTCGGTTCGACCAATGCCGGCTACTTCACGTATGACGGCGATCAGTCGGCACAGGCCGGCGATGCCAAGCCGGTGCCCGAGGGCTCGGCCGGTATCGAGCGAACCATCGCCGGGTATCTCAACCTGGCCGGCGTGCGGCCAGCCGACATGCCGTTGAGCGCCAACACCGATTACGGCCCGTTCCTGACGGCCGGCATTCCCATCGGCGGCGCGACCACGGGTTCGTCACAGCGGAAAACCGAAGTGCAGGCCCGACTCTGGGGTGGACGCGCCGGAGTTGCCTTCGACCCGAACTATCACACCGCGCGCGACACCATCGACAACGTCGACGCCAAAACGCTGTCGATCATGGGACCGGCCGTCGGATTCGTCGTCGGCACCTACGCGTTGTCGACGGACGGGCCCAACGGGGTCCCGCCCCGTGACCAACGCCACCACGGCTGAGCGCTGTCGGGCACGATAGGCCGGTGGAAAAACCCGGCGCCCTCGAACGTCTCGCGCGACTGGCCATCGCCGCGCCCCGCCGGATCATCGGCATCGCGGTGCTGGTCGTGGTGGCGGCAGCGATATTCGGCATCCCCGTAACCCAGAAACTCTCCGCCGGGGGCTTTCAGGATCCGAACGCCGAATCCTCGCGGGCCGAGGCGATGTTGGCGGGCAAGTTCGACCGCGGCGATCAGCAGCTTCTGATCGTCGTGTCCGCACCGGACGGCGCGATGAGCCCGGCGGCGCGTGAGGTCGCGGTCGGCATCGTCGCCGAGTTGGAGCGCTCGCCCCATGTGGCGCAGGTGACGTCGGCGTGGACGGCGCCGCAGCCCGCGGTGGCCGAATTGCTGAGCAAGGATCGCCGTGCCGGCCTGATCGTCGCTGGAATCACCGGCGGGGAGAAGTACGCGCAGAACCACGCCGAGGAACTGACCGAAGCCCTCGTCTACGACCGTGACGGGGTGAGCGTGATCGCCGGCGGCATGGCGATGGTGAACACCCAGATCACCGAGCAGTCGCAGCGCGATCTGTTGTTGATGGAGTCGATCGCGATCCCGCTCAGCTTCCTGGTCTTGGTGTGGGTGTTCGGCGGGTTGATTGCCGCCGCGTTGCCCGTCGTGGTCGGGGTGATGGCGATCCTGGGATCGCTCGCGGTGCTGCGCGCCATCACGATGTTGACCGACGTGTCGGTGTTCGCGCTCAACCTGTGCATGGCCATGGGTCTCGCGCTGGCGATCGACTACACGCTTCTGATGATCAGCCGGTTCCGCGACGAGTTGGCCGACGGCATGGACCGGGAAGACGCGTTGGTGCGCACCATGGTCACAGCCGGCCGCACGGTCGTGTTCTCGGCGACCACGGTGGCGTTGCCGATGTCGGTGCTCGTGCTGTTCCCGATGTACTTCCTCAAATCTTTCGCGTATGCCGGCGTGGCGACCGTGGTGTTCGCCGCGATCGCGGCACTCGTCATAACCCCGGCGGCGATCGTGCTGCTCGGAAGCCGAATCGACGGCCGCGAACGCAGATCCAAGCCCGTCGAACGGCAGTTCTGGTACCGCTCCACCAAGTTCGTTCTGCGGCGGGCCATTCCGATCGGCTTGGCCGTTGTAACCCTCCTGGTGCTGCTGGGCCTGCCGTTCTTCAACGTCAAGTGGGGCTTCCCCGACGATCGTGTTCTGCCCAGGACCGCGTCCGCGCACCAGGTCGGCGATCAACTGCGCAACGACTTCGAGAACAACTCGGCCACCGAGGTCAAAGTCGTCATCCCCGACTCCGGCGGCGTGCCGAGAGCCGAGATGGACCGCTACGCAGCCGAACTCTCGCGTGTCGTGGATGTCTCGGCAGTCTCCACGCCGACCGCGACGTTCGTCGACGGACGGCCGGCCGGTCCGCCGAGCGCAGCGGCCGACGAACGCGACGGCTCGACGTTCCTCACGGTGTCGAGTACCGCGCCGCTGTTCTCGGACGCCTCCGACGCGCAACTCGACCGGCTGCACGAGGTCGCCGGTCCGGGCGGCAGGGCGGTCGAGATGACCGGAGTCGCGCAAACCGACCGCGACAGCGTCAACGCCATCACGTCGCGGCTACCGCTTGTGCTCGGGCTGATCGCCGCCATCACGTTCTGTCTGCTGTTCCTGCTGACAGGCAGCGTGGTGTTACCTGCGAAAGCGCTTGTTCTCAACGTTCTTTCGCTGACCGCGGCGTTCGGGGCCATGGTGTGGATCTTCCAGGACGGACACCTCGGGGCTTTCGGAACCACCTCCACCGGCACGCTCGTCGCGAACATCCCGGTGCTCCTGTTCTGCATAGCGTTCGGCTTGTCGATGGACTACGAGGTGTTCCTGCTTTCCCGCATCCGCGAGTATTGGCTCGCTTCGGACCGTACGTCGGCCGATGTCGGTGAGAGTGTGGCGCTCGGACTCGCCCGGACCGGCCGCGTCGTCACCGCCGCGGCGCTTGTGATGTCCATCTCGTTCGCGGCGCTCATCGCGGCCAACGTTTCGTTCATGCGGATGTTCGGCCTCGGTCTGACGCTCGCGGTCCTCATGGACGCGACGCTGGTCAGAATGGTTTTGGTACCGGCATTCATGCATGTGATGGGCCGGTGGAATTGGTGGGCACCGCGGCCTTTGGTGCTTATCCATGACCGGCTCGGATTCACAGACGAACCGTTGAACCAGACGAGGTAGGCCCCCGTATATCGAGTATGGGAATTAATGTCGCGGGAATGTCTCGATACTGCACTATTGCCGGCGTACACGGCGTCCTGCCGCCCCATAGATACACCCAGGAAGAGGTCACGCAGACCCTGCTTGACCTGCCTGGATATGCCGAGTACGAGGAAATCGTCCGGTCCCTGCATAAAAGCGCAAAAGTTAACAGTAGGTACCTGGTAAGACCCATTGAGGAATATGCCCGGTTGAGCGATTTCGGTGAGACGAACAATTTATTCATCGAACACGCAACAGATCTTGGGTGTGAGGCGTTATCCGGTGCACTCGACGAGGCCGGCCTGCGGCCGGAGGACGTCGATCTGATCGTCACCACAACGGTCACCGGCGCAGTCGTGCCGTCCCTGGATGCGCGGATCGCGGGCCGGCTCGGCCTGCGCCCGGACGTGCGCCGCATCCCGATTTTCGGGCTGGGCTGTGTGGCCGGAGCGGCCGGTATCGCCAGGCTCAACGACTATCTGCGCGGCGCACCAGACAAGGTCGCGGTGCTGGTGTCGGTCGAGTTGTGCTCGCTGACGCGTAAGCACAATCCGTCGATGCCGACGCTCGTGGCCGGCGCGCTGTTCGGTGACGGTGCGTCAGCGGTGGTTGCCGTGGGCGAACAGCGCGCGCAAGAGCTCGACCCGACCGGCCCCGACGTGCTCGACTCGCGCAGCCACCTGTACCCGGACTCGTTGCACGCGATGGGCTGGGACATCGGCACACAGGGATTCGAGATCGTGCTGAGCGCCGAGGTTCCCGGCTTCGTCGGGCGGTACCTGGGTGACGACGTCACCGGATTCCTCGGCGAACACGGGCTGACGGTCGGCGACGTGGGGGCGTGGGTGAGCCACCCCGGCGGGCCGAAGGTGATCGAGGCCATCATCGACACTCTCGGATTGCCTACGGACGCCCTTGATCTCACGTGGCAGTCGTTGGCGGAGGTCGGCAATCTCTCGTCGTCCTCGGTGCTGCACGTGTTGCGCGACACGATCCGTAAGCGGCCGCCGGCGGGCAGCCCGGGGGTCTTGATGGCGATGGGCCCGGGCTTCTGCTCCGAGCTGGTTCTGCTGCGTTGGCGTTGATGGGCGTGAAGAGTTACACAGCGTTGATCCTTGCCGTCGCCGCCGAGCGACTGGTCGAACTGGTGGTGTCCAAGCGCAACCTCGAATGGAGTAAGGCCAACGGCGGCAAGGAGTTCGGAGCCGGCCACTATCCGGTGATGGTGGCACTGCACACCGGTCTGCTCGTCGGCGCGCTTGCCGAGGGACGCAGGCGCAGGTTCCGGCCTGCGCTCGGGTGGCCGATGTTCGCGGTCGTGCTGGCGGCGCAGGGGCTGCGCTGGTGGTGCATCACGACCCTGGGACGTCAGTGGAACACGCGGGTCGTGGTGGTGCCGGGCGCGAGCCGGGTTGTCGGCGGCCCATACCGCGTGATCCCGCACCCCAACTATGTGGCCGTGGTGGCCGAAGGCGCGGCCCTGCCGCTGGTGCGCGGTGGCTGGATCACCGCGCTCGTGTTCTCGATTGCCAACGCGGTGTTGTTGCGGACCCGTATCCGCGTGGAAAACGAAGCGCTGCAGGGCTTGACGTGATCGATCTGCTCGTCGCGGGAGGCGGCCCGGCCGGGCTGGCGACCGCGGTGTACGCGGCACGGGCTGGGCTCGAAGCCGTCGTCGTCGAGCACCGGCGCGGCCCGATCGACAAGGCGTGCGGTGAGGGTCTGATGCCGCATTCGGTTCGCCAGTTGGAGCGCCTCGGCGCAAATCTGGACGGAAAGCCCTCCCGGCCTTTTTATGGCATCCGCTACCTCGACGGCCGCCGGTGTGCCGAGGCCCGGTTCCGCGACGGGGCCGGGCGGGGGGTGCGTCGTACGGTATTGCACGCGGCACTGTCCGAGGCCGCGGCTGCGGCCGGCGTTCGGGTCGTGCACGGCGAGGTCGGTGAGGTCACGCAAGACTCGACGTCGGTGAGCGCAGCGGGTTTTCGTGCGCGATACCTGGCCGCCGCCGACGGCCTGCACTCACCGATCCGCCGGTCGCTGGGCCTCGCGAGCGGCGAGGCGCAGCGCCGCCGATGGGGCATCCGGCGACACGTCCAGATCGCGCCGTGGTCCGACTGCGTCGAGGTCTACTGGGCACATGACACCGAGGCGTACGTGACGCCGGTCAACGACGACTGCGTCGGCGTCGCGATCCTCAAATCCACCCGTGGCGGGTTCGGCGAACATCTCCAACAGTTCCCCGAACTCGCCGAGCGGATAGCCGGCCTGCCGCACGGCCAGGACCGGGCGGCCGGCCCGCTGCGGCAGAAGGTCCGCCAGCGTACGGCGGGCCGGGTTCTGCTCGTCGGCGACGCCGCCGGCTACATCGACGCGCTCACCGGCGAGGGGATGGGTTTGGCGTTCGGCGGTGCGGAACTACTCGTTGGCTGTGTGCTGGCCGACCGGCCCCAGGACTACGACCGGCAGTGGCGGGCGATGACGCGGCGCTACCGGTTCCTGACGGCAGCGCTGTTGCACGGCAGCGGTTTTCGTCCGGTGCGGACGGCCATCACGCCCGCCGCGGCGGCACTGCCGTCAGTGTTCACCCGCGTGGTCAACGCGTTGGGGGAGTGAGGGCTTCCGTCTGCCGAGGCCACCAAGGAACTCCAGCGAACGCATGCCGTGGAATATCACCAGGGCCGCGATCGAGCCGAGCGCGATGCCGGTGAACGTCAAAGACCCGGCCTGCCAGGTGAAATCGGCGATGCCGATGATGAGTGGTATCGCGGCGGTCATCTGGTTGATCGGCTTGGAGAAGTCGACGTGGTTGGTCAGCCAGATCCGGACGCCCAGGATGCCGACGAGGCCGTAGAGCACGATGGTGGCCCCGCCGAGCACACCCGGCGGGATCGCCGAGATTGTCGCGCCGACCTTGGGGCACAACGACAATCCGATTGCGACGGCCGCGGCGACCCAGTACGCGGCGGTCGAATAGACGCGCGTGGCGGCCATCACGCCGATGTTCTCGGCGTAGGTCGTCGTCGCCGATCCGCCGCCCGCGCCGGCCAGCACGGTCGCCACGCCGTCGGCAGCCAATGCCCGCCCGATGAGCGGATCCATGTCGGTGCCCGTCATCTGGCCGACGGACTTGACGTGGCCGATGTTCTCGGCGACGAGTGCGATGACCGCGGGCAAAAACAGCGGCAGCACGCTGATGGTGAACGTCGGCGCCTGGAACTCGGGCAGGCCCACCCACGGCGCGGCGGCGATCGCCGACGTGTCGACCTCGCCGAGAACGAGCGCCAGCAGATAGCCGACCGCGACGGCGCCGAATATGGCCAGCCGACCGATGATTCCGCGGAAGAACGCCAGGGTCGCCACCAACAGCACGAGTGTGACGAGACCGACCAGCGGACCCTTCTCGAAGTTGTTCTTCGCCGCGGGCGCCAGGTTGAATCCGATGAGTGCCACGATCGCCCCGGTGACCACCGGCGGCAGGACCAGATCGATCCATCGGGTGCCGACCAGATGCACGACCGCGCCGATGAGAATCAACAACACACCGACCGCGATCAACCCGCCCAGCGCGCTCCCGGTTCCTTCGGACGCGACGGCCGCAGTCACGGGCGCGATCACCGAGAAACTCGATCCCAGGTAACTGGGCAGGCGGTTGCCGGTGACGAGCAGGAACAGGATCGTGCCGACGCCCGAGAACAGCAGCGTCGTGGCGGGCGGGAAGCCCGTCAGCACCGGCACCAGGAACGTGGCGCCGAACATCGCCACGACGTGCTGTGCGCCGATCCCGACGGTGCGGGCCCAGTCCAGCCGCTCGTGCGGGGCGACGACGAAGTCATCGTCGGCGCGGGCCTCGACATACTTCCAACTCAGCAGGGTCACGATTGAGAACTACACACCATGAACGGCCACCGTGCACCCGCACTCGCGCAAGAATCGAGCGCGATGAAGCTGACTGCCGCCACGGTGACTCCTGGGCTGGTGCAGATCGTGCACTACCAGCGGTCGTGGCTGCGGGGCGACGTGGTGGCCGGGGTGACGGTCGCGGCGTATCTCGTACCGCAGGTCATGGCCTACGCCACGGTTGCGGGGCTGCCGCCGGTCGCCGGGCTGTGGGCGTCGCTGGTACCGATGGCCGTCTACGCGCTGCTCGGCTCGTCACGTCAGCTTTCGGTCGGCCCGGAGTCGACGACGGCGCTGATGACTGCCAGCGCTTTGGCTCCGCTGGCGATCGGCGATCCCGCGCGATACGCCGTGATGGCGGCGGTACTGGCGCTGCTGGTCGGGGTGATCTGCCTGGTGGCCGGGTTCTGCCGGCTGGGTTTTCTTGCCGACCTGCTGTCGCGGCCGGTTTTGATCGGCTACATGACCGGCGTCGCGGTCATCATGATCAGCGGACAGCTCGGCAAGGTCACCGGGACCACGGTCGAAGGCGACGAGTTCATCGACGAGGTCGTGTCTTTCGGCGCGGGCATCGCCGGCGTCCATTGGCCCACGGTGGCGTTGTCCGTCGCGGTGCTGGCGGTGTTGCTCATCCTCTACCGGATGTCACCGGTGTTTCCCGGCCCCTTGATCGCGGTGTTGGCCGCGACGGCCGTGGTGTGGTTGTTCGGCATGGAGGACAAGGGCATTCGTGTCATCGGCGACATCCCGGCCGGCCTTCCGGTACCCAGCCTGCCCGCCGTCACGTTCGCCGAACTGGCGGCGCTGACGATTCCCGCGGTGGGCATCGCGGTGGTCGCATTCTCCGACAACGCGTTGACCGGCCGGACCTTCGCGGCCCGTCGCGGCGAGACGATCGACGCCAACGCCGAACTCCGCGCGCTGGGCGTCTGCAATCTGAGCGCCGGTGTGACGCAGGGGTTTCCGGTGAGCTCAAGCGGCAGCCGGACGGCGCTCGGCGATGTCCTTGGCAGCCGCACGCAGTTGTATTCGTTGGTGATGCTCGCGACGGTCGTGGTGGTGATGCTCGCAGGCCGCGGCCTGCTCGAGCATTTCCCGATGGCCGCGCTCGGCGCGCTCGTGGTCTATGCGGCGCTGCGGTTGATCGACATCCCCGAGTTCCGGCGGCTGGCCAGATTTCGGCGCAGCGAGCTGGTGCTCGCGGTGGCCACGACGGTCGCGGTACTCGGGCTCGGCGTGCTGTACGGCGTGCTGGTCGCGATCGGGCTTTCACTGCTGGACATGCTGCGCCGAGTGGCCCGGCCCCACGACAGCGTGCTGGGTTACGTGCCAGGGATGGCCGGTATGCACGACGTCGACGACTATCCGCAAGCTGAGCCGGTGCCCGGATTGGTGGTGTACCGCTACGACGCGCCGCTGTTCTTCGCGAACGCCGAGAACTTCCGCGAACGCGCGATGGCCGCGGTCGAGGAATCCGACGATCCGGTGGAGTGGTTCGTGCTCAATGCCGAGGCCAACGTCGACCCGGATCTGACCGCCGTCGACGCGCTAGAGCAGTTGCGCCGCGACCTGACGGCACGTGGCATCGTGTTCGCGATGGCGCGCGTCAAACAGGATCTGCTCGACGACCTCGTCGCGGCCGGGTTCGTCGACCGGGTCGGCGAGGACCGGATCTTCCCGACCCTGCCGACCGCGGTCGAGGCGTTCCGCGGGCGCTCCTGACACACTGCGAGCGACCGTGAATGTCCGTATTTGGCGGCGTGTCGGCGTACAGACACGGGCGCTCGCGGGGGTTGGGGGGGCTAGTGCATGTGGCTGCCACCGTTGATGTCAACGGTGGTGCCGGTCAAATAGCTCGCTTCCGGACCCGACAGGAAGGTGATCACGGCGGCCACCTCGTCGGTCGTCGCGGTGCGGCCGACCGGGATGTCGGCGGCCAGCTTGGCTTCCTGCTCGTCGGTCGACCCGACCCGGATGTTGGTGTCGACCGCGCCAGGGGTGACCGCGTTGACGGTGACGCCGGTGTCGGCGATCTCGCGGGCCAGCGACTTGGTGAACCCGAGGATCGCGGCCTTGGCCGACGAGTACGGCACCTTGCCGAACACGCCGCCGCCGCGCTGCGCGGACACCGAGCTCATGTTGACGATGCGGCCCCAGCCCGCCTCGATCATGTCGGGCAGGAACGCCTTGGTCACCAGGTAGGTTCCGGTCGCGTTGACGGCCATCACCTTGTTCCACAGCTCGAGCGTGGTGTCGAGGAACCCGACGGGCGAGGTGATGCCCGCGATGTTGGCGAGTGCGCCGACCGCCGGCAGGTTGCCCGACGCGATCTCGGCGGCCACCGCAGCATGTGCCGCGGCGACCGACTCCTCGGAGGTGACGTCGACCGCGTGGCCGAACGCCGGTACGGCGTACTGGTTTCCGATCTCGGCGGCGACTTTCGCCGACTTCTCGCCATCCAGATCGAGGATGACGACGGCCCAGCCCTCTTTGGCGTAGCGCGCCGCGACGGCCATGCCGATGCCCTTGTCGGAGGTCGCCCCGGTGACGACGGCGGTGCGTTGGATCGTGGTCATGAATCGCTCCTTAGATGAGTTCTGAAATCGTTTGCGCCGCTTGTGCGGTGGCGGCCGGGCGCTCGTCGTCGGTGACATCGCGCGTCTCGAGCTCGAGCGCGAACTCGCCGGTGTATCCGGCGGCAGCGAGGGTCTTGAGCCCCGTCGCGAAGTCGACCTGGCCGCGTCCGACGGAAAGGTTGATGTTGCCCGGCACGGCGTCGCGGATGTGGACGTGGGCGATGCGGTCGGCGAAGCGGCTGACGAAGTCGACCGGATCACCACCCGACGCGACGACATGACTGAAATCCATCACGATGCCGATCCCGGTGCCCTGCAGGCGGTCGGTGAGCGCCTGGGCCCGCTCCATGTCGTGGCACAACCGGTAGTAGTGCAGCGACTCGGTCCAGAGTTCGACACCGTACTCGGCGGCGTGTTCGGCTGCCGACGCCAACTCGGCGGCGACCAGGTCGAGATCCTCGTCGAGGGATCGCAGCGGGGTGTGGTCGATCGCGCCGCACGGCAGCACGAGCGCGTTCGCACCCGTGGCGGAGGCGAGGGAAAGAAGCATGGCGAGGTGCCGGCGGCGGCCGGCGCGGGCTTCGTCGGTGAGCGGACGGTTCAGATCGCCGATGTCGCCGTTGATCGACCGGACCCGTAGCTGCGAGGCCGCGACGGTTGCCGCGACCGTGGCGACCGCGGCTTCGTCGAGCACGTAGGGCACGTGGTCACACACCCCGGGCAGGGCGCCGAGGTCGATCGTGCGGAAGCCCAGTTGGTCGATCCAGGTGAGCGCCATGTCGAGGTCCAGGTGCCGGAAGCTGATGGTCGAGCAGCCGAGGCGAGCGTGCGGTGTGGTTTCGCCGGTCATGAGCACCTTCGCGGATGGAGTACGTGACGGCGGCCACAATATCGGAGTTGACTGTCAACAGTCAACTGGCGACGCGTAAACGATGTCGACTGTTGACAATGCACTGTGGGCGTGCTCACACTAGGTGACCTGAAGCACTGTTGACCGTCGACAGTGACGCGGACTAGGGCGTTTGAAAGGATCTGCTCATGAGCGACGATGCTCTTTCGATGCGGGGACCCGTACACGGCACTCCGGAGGCCAAAAGGGTTGCCATCGGCTCCGGCGTCGGCGCCGTCATCGAGACCTACGACTTCATCGGCTTCGGCACCGCGGCCGCGCTCTACTTCGGGACTGCGTTCTTTCCGAACTCCAGTCCGGTCGCCGGCACGTTGGCCGCGTTCGCCACGCTGGGCGTCGGGTTCGCCGCCCGCCCCCTCGGCGGCATCATCGGCGGGCATTTGGGCGACAAGGTGGGCCGCAAGCCGGTCCTGGTCGCCTCACTGATCATCATGGGTCTGGCGACGTTCGCCATCGGCCTGCTGCCCACCTACGCCGCCGTCGGCGTGCTGGCGCCGGTCCTTCTGGTGACCGTGCGCATCATCCAGGGCCTGGCCTTCGGCGCGGAGTGGGGCGGCGCGATCCTCATGAGCTACGAACACGCACCGTGGAAGCAGAAAGGCCGCTACACCGGAATCGTGCAGGCCGGTTTCCCCGTCGGTCTGCTGCTGGCGAATCTGGTGTTTCTGGTCAGCGTCCATCTCGGTGGTGACTGGGCATGGCGCGTGCCGTTCCTGGCCAGCATCGTGCTCGTCATCGTGGGCCTGATCATCCGGGCCCGGGTGCCCGAATCCCCGGTGTTCGAAGACGTCAAGCAGACCGGCAAGATCGTCAAGGCGCCGATCGTCGAGGTGTTCAAGACCGATTGGCGAAACATCCTGCGCGGCATCGGCCTTCGCATCGCCGAGACTGCGGGCTACGCGGTGTCGATCACCTACATGATCTCCTATCTCAAGAGCGCCAAGCTCGCCACTGCCACCGAAACCCTTGTGGCCCTGTGTATTGCGTCGGCGGTCGGCATCTTCGCCACGATCGCGTGGGCCAGGCTGACCGACCGGGTCGGCCGTCGCCCGGTCTACCTCTGGGTGTGCGGGTTCGGCATTCCGTTCGGTGTGCTGATGTTCATGCTGGTCAATACCGGCTTGTTCCTGTTGATCGTAGCGACGTTCATCGTGTCCTACGGCGTATCCCAGAATGCGCTGGCCGGCGCGCAGGGTGCGTGGTTCCCCGAGCTGTTCACAGCCAACACGCGGGCGTCGGGAGCCTCACTGGCATACCAGATTTCGGCGATGGTCTCGGGTTTCACGCCGTTCATCACGACGCTGCTGTTCGAGGGATTCGGCTGGATCGGCCCCGCCTTGCTGTTCTCGGCCTACGCCGCGATCGGGTTGTGGGCCGCGATCGTCACCAGGGAGACCTGGGGCCCGCGCGAACGTGCCATGGCCGATAAGGCCGCTGCCGAGGCCCACGCGCTCGCCGCGTGAGGCGCCGGGCGGCGGTAGCATCAGTGTTGACAATCAGATGTTGACAGTCGGGGAGGGTTCGATGACCACCGTGTCCGGGGAGGCCCCGTCGCTGCTGCGCCTGGAGAAGACCAGTCTGCGTGAGCAGGCCCTCTCCGCACTGCGCCGGGCGATCACCACGGGCCAGCTGCAGCCGGGCACGCATCTGGTGGAAACCGACCTGTCCGAGGCGTTGCAGATCAGCCGTGGCACCTTGCGCGAGGCGATGCGTCAGCTGCAGCAGGAAGGCCTCATCTCCGCGGGTGCCCGCGGGCGCCTCTCGGTGCGCCATCTCGACACCAAGGAGATCAAGGACATCTTCGACGTGCGGGCGGCGCTGGAATCGCTGGCCGCGAGTGCGTTGGCCCGGCGCGAGGACCGCGCCGCGGCCGTCGCCGAGTTGCGCGTCGCCGTTGCCGACATGGAGCGCTGGGCCGCCTCCAACCTCGAGGACCGGATCGAGGCCGACCTCAAGTTCCACCGCACCATGTGCCATCTGTCGGGCAACGAGACACTGCTGCACTCGTGGTCGTCGCTCGAGGGCAGCATCCGCATGTCGATCATGTACGCCGGCGTCGAGCGGGCGTTGAAGAACATGGACGCCAAACGGCACCTGGAGATCGTCGACGCCATCGAGTCCGGTGACGAGGCGGCCGCGGCCGCGACCGTCCGCGACCATATGTGCACTGCCGCAGCAGTTCTGGTGGACGGGCAGGACTGATTCAGCGAAGGGCGCGGACCCCGTAGATCGCCGCGCCCACCGCTACCACTGCCAGACCGGTCAGCACCGACGACAGCGGCAGGGTGAATGCCAGCACCAGGCAGCCGATCAGGCCCAGTGCCGGAACGATCCGGCGGCCCAGCGTCCATGCCGATGCGTTGGCGATGGCGTAGTACATGAGCACCGCGAACGACGAAAAGCCGATCGCCCCACGCAGATCCGCGAACGCGGCCAGCGCTGCCACCGCGATGCCGACGACGATCTCGGCCCGGTGTGGGCTGCCGAACCGCGGATGCACGGCGGCCAACCGGTGTGGCAGGTGATGGTCGCGGGCCATCGCAAGCGTCGTGCGCGATACCCCGAGGATCAACGCCAGCAGCGAACCCAGCGCGGCGACCGCGGCCCCGACCTGAACCACCGGCTGCCACTGCGCGGCACCGGCCGCCGCGACCGCGTCGGCCAGCGGTGCCGGTGTCGACGCCAGTTCGGCACTGCCCAACACCGCGAGCACCGCCACCGCGACCACGGCGTAGACCAGTAACGCGATGCCCAACGCGATAGGGATCGCCCGTGGAATGGTTCGGGCCGGGTCGCGCACCTCCTCGCCGAGTGTGGCGATGCGCGCGTAGCCGGCGAACGCGAAGAACAGCAGCCCGGCCGCCTGCAGCACCCCGCCTGCCGTCACATCGCCTGCCAATTCCAGCCGCGCGGGGTCGGCCGCACCCGACCCGGCCACGATCACCACGACCGCCGCCAGAACCGCGAGCACGACGGCGACGATGATCCTGGTGAGCAGTGCCGACTTCTGCACGCCGGCGTAATTGACCACCGTCAATGCCACGACTGCGGCCACCGCGACCGCGTGCGCTTGCGCCGGCCAGACGTAGAGGCCAACGGTCAACGCCATCGCCGCACAGGATGCGGTCTTGCCGACGATGAAACTCCAGCCCGCCGCGTAGCCCCAGAATTCGCCGAGCCGTTCCCGGCCGTAGACGTACGTGCCGCCGGACTGCGGATAGAGAGCTGCCAGCCGCGCTGACGACGTGGCGTTGCAGTATGCGACCACGGCCGCCACCGCAAGCCCGATGAGGAGTCCTGTTCCGGCGGCACCGGCGGCCGGAGCCAGCGCGGCGAATATGCCCGCTCCGATCATCGAGCCAAGGCCGATGGTCACTGCGTCGACGGTGCCGAGCCTGCGCTGCAGACCCTCGGGCGTGGTCACGCCAGCGATAGTAGATCAGTGTGTGTCGCGGTTCGGCATGAGCGATTCGTGAGCCGAGGTCGTCGCAGCTCTAAACAGCACGGCGAGCAGGGCAAGGCCTCCGATCGCCACGATCGGAATGGTCCACAGGCGACGCGTCGTCAACGCCGACCCGCACTTGTCGATGTATTCGCCGCCGGCAACCGCAGCCTGGTCGAGGTGAGCCGAAAAGGCCGTTCCGCAAGGGATCTGCATGCCGTACTGGTCGAAATCGTCAAGATAGACCGACATGCTCATCAGATACAGGCCGATGGCGACGATGATGGCACCGGCGATCCCGGTATAGACAGCGCGATAACTCATGCCTCCCTCTCAGGTCATACAGACGTCGGCGAACAACAGCACCGGCCACGACACGATCGAGCCGAGGAACGACACCATCGCGTCGAGAGGCGCCATTTGCTCGAGATGATCGGTGTGGGTGCTCGACCAGACCGCGCCGATCAGCAGGTAGGGCGCCCCGAGGACGATCGCTGCCACGAGCACTTCGCCAACCGCGATCCGGTACGACAGCAATCTCCGCAATTTGACGAGCACGGCGCCCCCATCCGGCCTCAAGGCCAATTATGTTAATCACCATTCTGCATGGCGTTACCATTTTGACCGGATCGGTAGGTCCGTTTATCGTGTCGGCATGGCGCGCACCACGGCCGACCCGAGCGACAGTGGCGCATCTGGTGTGCGGCGCCGCCCCAAGGACCGTAAAGCGCAGATCGCGCGGGCATCCGCCGAGGCGTTCAGTGCCCTCGGCTATCACGGGGTCAGCATGGAGTCCATCGCCTCGCGCGTGGGCATCTCGGCCGCCGCGTTGTACCGGCACTATTCGAGCAAGTACGAGTTGTTTCGCGATGCGGTGCTCAACCTCGGACAGCAACTGGTCGACAACACCGCGTTCGCCGATGACGACGGAGACGACGGCGGGGGAGACCCACGCGAGCAGCTGCGGCGTCTGGTCGCCGCGCTGACCGACACCTCGCTTGCCAACCGCGAATCCGGCGGCCTGTACCGCTGGGAGGCGCGATTCCTCAACGGGGACGATCAGACCACACTCGACGCCCAGGTCCGGACCGTGCACCAACGCATCCATGGGCCCCTGCAGGAACTGCGGCCGGATCTGGACTCCCACGCGCGCTGGACCCTGTCCACGGCGGTGCTGAGCGTGGTCGGCAGCATCGTCGACCATCGAGCGAAACTGCCTGCCGGCCAGATCCGTGCGGTGCTCGCCGAGATCGTCGAGACCGTGCTGGCTGCCGAGTGGCCGGAAATCCCGGATCTCGACGAGGCGGAACCGGCCCCGGCGCCAGCCGGCGTGGGCGCAACCAAATACGAAGCCCTGCTGACCGAATCGATGCGACTGTTCAACCAGAACGGTTACCGCGACACCACCATGGAACACATCGCCGCAGCTGTCGGCATGCCGGCCTCCGGCATCTACCGCTACTTCTCGGGCAAGACCGACATTCTTGCCGCGGGATTCCGCCGCGCCGCCGATCGGTTGTCGGCCGATATGGCCGAATTGCTCAGCACCATCGACGATCCCGAGCAGGCACTCGCGGCGTTGATCGACAACTATGTGGCGCGCTCGTTCGAGCGTCCGGAACTCGATTACGTCTACTACACCGAACGCCTCAACATGGCCCCGGCCGACCAGAAGATCCTGCGCGACCTTCAACGGTCTGCCGTTGAGTCGTGGGTCGACCTGGTTACGCCGCTGCGTCCCCAGTGGTCTGCTGGTCAGGCGCGGTTCGCTGTTCATGCTGCGATGGCTTTGGTGATCGACCTGGGCCGGCAGATGGAGTACCAGAATTCGGCGCAGGCCCGGGCCGTCGTCGCGGCCATGGTCGATCTGACGTTGTTGGGCCGCTACCGGTTACGGACGGCGTTGCCGGCGAGGTAGGCCAGATAGCCGACTGTTCCGATCGCGGCGAGCTTACGGGTCTTGGGCAGCAGAAGGCCCAGCCCGATCGCGGTCTCGATGCCGCCGTTGGTGTAGATGTGCTTCTGCGTGTCCCTGGGGAACGCCGACTTGGTGATCGACTCGAACAGCTGCGGCTTCACAAAATGTGAGACACCTGCGCCGGCCACGCCGAGGCCGACGAGCTTGACGAGCTTCGAGTTGTTGCCCTCTGCCATGTGTGATCCTCTCTGATCAGGCAAACGTGTAGTCACTCAACGGAAATCGTGACGCTTCTGCGACGGCCCTTCGGGTCGTCATCGGTCGGAGCAGCGTTGCCTCGCCGCTCGGATTGAAATAGTACGACCGTGCCGATGCGCAGTTGCCGAGGGTGAACAGGGAGTCGCCCAGTGCCTCGGTCATCCGGTCCAGGTACCGGCTGTTGGCCTCCTCGGTGACCTCGAACGTGGTGGCGCCGCGGCGCTTCACCTCGGCGAACAACCGGTCCATGAGCCGCATCTGGTATTCCATGGTGTTGAAGAAGTTCAGCCCGAGGAACGCGTACGGACTGGCCAAGCTCAAGAAGTTGGGGAAGTACGGCATCGAGACACCCTGGTAGGCCTGGAATCGCGTTTCCCGCCACCACTTTCCGAGGTTGCGGCCGTTCCGGCCGATCACCTCGATGGCCGGGAAGTTGGCCTCCCACAGATCGAAGCCCGTCGCGAGCACCAATGTGTCGATCGCCGTCTTGCTGCCGTCGCCGTTGACGATTCCGTCGGACTCGATGCGTTCGATGCCGTCGGCCTGCAGGTGCACGTGCGGCTTGGTGAACGTGCGGTAGTAGCTGTTGGAGAATGTCGGGCGCTTGCAACCGAAGTCGTAATCCGGGGTCAGCTTCCGGCGTAGTTCGGGGTCGCGGATCGACGCGAACCGGTGCAGCTTCGCGAGGTCGGCCGCCGCGATGTTGAGCCGGCGAAAGTACCGGTGCTTGAGCACCGCGGTGTCGACCATGAAGGCGTAGAGGCCGTCGGTGACCGCGCGAACGACCCGCTGCGTCAACGGGATGCGGGCGAACAGCGCCCTTGCCCCCGGCGGGAACCGCAGGTCGACCTTGGGCACCACCCAGATGGGCGTGCGCTGATAGACCGTCAGATCGGCGACCCGCTTGGCGAGTTCGGGGATGAGTTGAACCGCTGTCGCGCCGGTACCGATGATCGCGACCCGCCGGCCGTCCAGGTCATAGCCGTCTTCCCAGTCGGTGGTGTGGATGACGTTGCCCGCGAAGGCGTCGATGCCGGGGATGTCGGGCGTGTGGGGCTGGGACAGAAATCCGGTGGCGGTGAACAGGAATTGAGCGGTCAGCGTCTCGCCGCCCGACACCGCGACCTGCCACTCGCCGGCTTCCTCGTCCCAGCGAGCGCCCTCGACTGTGGTTGTTGAATCGGATGTGGCGGCGCACGCCGTATTTGTCGGCCACGTCGTCGGCATACTTCTTGATCTCGGTGCCGGTGGAGAACAGCCGCGACCAGTTCGGATTCGGCTCGAAGAAGTACGAGTACGTGGTGGTGGGGACGTCGACCGCCAGGCCGGGGTAGTGGTTCACGTACCAGGTTCCGCCGAGATCGTCCTCGCGATCGACGATGACGAAATTGTCGATACCCATCCGCTTGAGCTGGATGGCCGCACCGATCCCGGCGAAACCCGCCCCGACGATCACCGCGTCGTACCTCCCCGGACCCATGCGGCAAACAGTACCGCAGGTACCGGGTACTTTGTCGAGAGGTCGATCAGTACAGCTTGGCGAGCACCTCGCCGGCCTCGGCGTCCTCCACCGCGGGGGTGATCTCCATCGTCAAGAACTCACCCCACTCCGCCGCGGATTCGAACATCGCCTTGGCGTCGTCGGTCTCGACGATCGCGAAACCCTGGCCGTTCATGCCCCACCACCGGCCGAGCATCGTGACGCCGTCGGGTACCTGGGCGCCGGTCTTCTTGAACTTGTCGACCGCCTCGCGGAAATTGGCCTGGGACTGCGTCCAGTGCACGATGAACTTCATGGTGGCCTCCTCCTGGTGATTGGCTCACATCGATGAGTCGAGTGTGTTCCCAACCAGGGCAGACGCTTAGAGTATGCCGTTACCTATTTGCGCAGGGCCGCGGTTTTCACTGGTCAACCAGGGTGAAGTCATGGGTTGCCGTGGTTGCCGGTGGCGTCTTGGGCCCAGCGTCGCGGATCGTCCTCCAGGCTCGCCCGGTCCCAGCCGGCGAGGTCGGCGGCCGCAGCGTAGGTCGTCTGCAAAAACTCGAGCAGTGCGCGGTCCGGGTCTGACGATTTCCGAACCGCCTCATACGGCAGGAGAAACTGTCGGAAGTCGGGACTGTAGAACGCGGCGTCGGGACCCACGGGAAAGTCGGCGAACCCTTGCGGCTCCGGATAGGCGTAGGCGTAGAACGCGCCCTCCTCACCACCACCCGGCCAGAACCCGCAGCTGCTCAGCTCGTGCGAATATCCTTCCACCATCACCCAATCCGCGCAGTTGGGCGCTCCGCCGGGGTGCTCGGGCGCCGGACGGCCCGAGAATCGGGTGCAGGCCATGTCGAACGAGCCCCAGAAGAAATGCACCGGGCTGACCTTGCCGACGAAATGCGAACGGAATTCACTGATCACCCGGTGGGCCTGCACCAGTTGACGCCAGAAGAGGTGCGCGGCTCGGGAGTCGTAGGAGGCGTGTTCGTGATCCTCGGCGAACGGGATGGCCGGTTCGACCTCGTTCGGGCGAGCCGAGATTCGCGCTTCGATGCCCAATTGATCCAGGGCGGAGAGCGTTTCGGCATAGAACTGCGCGACCGATTTCGGTGCCAGCGCCACGGTGCGTGAGCCGCCGTCACTCGTGCGGATCAGCAGTACGTGGTCGACGAAGTCGAACTCCATGTCGAACAATCGGTTTCGGTGCGGAATCGACGATGTGGTCAGCCCACGCGGACTCACGTACAAGGTGACCTGCCACCAATGATTGAGCAGTGGCGAATGTGTCAGCCGGATCTTTCCGACGATCTGCGTCCACATGTGCAGCGTCGCCCGGGTCGGTTCCCAGTCCGCGACACGCAATTCCGGCCACCCGTTATCGCCTGAAGTCATCTGCAACAGCGTAGCCGCTAGCCGAGTTTCCCGGTGCGGGGTTCCTCGGTGGTGGCGATGCAGGTGACCACTCGGTCACCACGTTGCCAGGAGTCCGCGGTCGGGTAGAGCACGAACAGCTTGATGGCGGAATCGTCGGCCGTCGAGGGCGAATACTGCGCCAGGGCGGGTGCGCACTTGTCGGTGTACTTGATCACCTCGGCCTCGCCGGGGAAATCGCCGTCCGGCATGGGTACCACCGCGAAAACCTCGCCCTTGTGCGGCTGATCGCACGGCACGGTCTGCACGTAGAGCACACGACTGCTGTCGGGTATATCTGCGAGGCAGTCGCCGCTCTTCACCTCGGATGCCTCGGTCGAGTCGCGCTCGGTGAAGACATAGAGCGCCACGCCGGCGGCGACGACCAGCGCCACTACCGCCACCACCGCGATCAACACCCACTTGAGTGCCGATGACTTCTTGGGCGGCGCCGGGAACTGGCCGAACTCCGACGAGTACGGCTGTGGCGGAGGCGGCGGATAACCGTGGCCTGGTGGCGGACCGTACGGCGGCGGGCCGGGGGGAGTGCTCATGCTCCGACGATATCGAGCCGCCGCAACGCCGCGTCGACTGCGAGGGCCGGGACATCGAGGGTCTTGGAGCCCAGATCGTGCCGCGCTCCCGTGATCGCGACCACCTCGGTGGGACCGCTGACCAACGCGGCGGCCGCGTTGATCTCGTCGAGCGTGCCGAATGGGTCGGCGCTTCCGTGGGTGAACACGGTCGGAACCGTGATGCGGGGCAGATGCTCGGTGCGCGCCCGCTCGGGCTTGCCGGGTGGATGCAGCGGATAGGAGAAGAGCGTCAGCGCGTCAAGGACGAGACCTTCGTCTGCGACTGCCATCGACGTCTGCCTGCCACCGTACGAGTGGCCGCCGGCGATCACCGGACCGTCGGCGAGGGTGCGGGCCAGCGCGACGGCGTCCGCTATCCCGGCGCGATCGCCCGCCGCCGAGCCCGACGGCGGTCCCTTGGGTCTGCGGCGCCGGTAGGGCAGGTTGTAGCGGATTGCCAGCCAGCCGCGCGACGCCCATTCGTCGCAGATCTTGATCAGCAGCGGCGACTCGCGGCTGCCCCCTGCGCCGTGCGTGAGCACGACGACGCCTTCGGGGCTGCCCTTCGGCGGGTGCGCGACGCCCGCGATGTCGTCGAGGCTCATGACTGCAGGCGGAACAGTGCGTTCACCGGTCCGTGCCCGTGCCCAAGCGGGTAGGCCGCACGGATACATTCTGTCACCCAGGCCTTACCGAACTCGACCGCGTCGGGAACCGAATAGCCATGTGCCAGAGCGCATGCCGTGGCCGCTGCCAGCGTGTCACCGGCGCCGTGGTCATGGCCGGTGTCGACGCGCGGCGCGTCGAACTCGTAGAAATCGCTGCCGTTGAACAGGATGTCGGGGCTTGCGGCAGACGAGCGCAGATGCCCGCCCTTGACCAAAGCCCACTGCGGTCCCAGCGCGTGCAGCGCACGGGCCGCATCCCGCTGAGAGGCCGGATCGACCACCTCGATATCCACGAGTAGCCGCACCTCGTCGAGGTTGGGCGTCACGAGTGTCGCCAGCGGGAACAGGTCGGTGCGCAGCGCATCGATGGCGCTGGGATGCAGCAGCGGATCGCCGTGCATCGACGCGCACACCGGGTCGACCACGAGCGGCACCTGTCCGTCGAGCCCCTCACCGCGCCACGTCTCGGCGATCGTCGAGATGATCTCCGACGACGCCAGCATGCCGGTCTTGGCGGCCTGGATACCGATGTCGGAGGTCACCGCCGAGATCTGCCCCGCGACGACGTCGAGCGGGATCTCGTGGAAACCCTTGACGCCCACGGAGTTCTGCACCGTCACCGCGGTCAGCGCGACACAGCCGTGCAGTCCGAGCATGGCGAAGGTCCGCATGTCGGCCTGGATGCCGGCGCCGCCGCCGGAATCGGACCCGGCGATGGTCATCACGCGAAGCGGCGTGTGACCGGCGGGAGGCAAGGACAAGTAGTTCACTTCGACGATTCTGCCAAGGGCAAATACACGCGGTTGCCGTGTTCGGCGAACTCCTCCGACTTGTCCTTCATGGCGTCGCGAATGTCCTGCGTGATGCGCATCGAACAGAACTTCGGCCCGCACATCGAGCAGAAGTGCGCGGTCTTGGCCGGTTCGGCGGGCAGGGTCTCGTCGTGGAACTCGCGTGCGGTGTCCGGGTCCAGCGACAGCGCGAACTGATCATGCCACCGGAACTCGAAGCGGGCCTTCGACAGCGCATCGTCGCGCTGCTGGGCGCGCGGATGTCCCTTGGCCAGGTCGGCGGCGTGTGCGGCGATCTTGTAGGCGATCACGCCGTCCTTGACGTCCTTGCTGTCGGGTAGCCCGAGGTGTTCCTTCGGCGTGACGTAGCACAGCATCGCGGTGCCGGCCTGGGCGATGATCGCCGCGCCGATCGCCGACGTGATGTGGTCGTATGCGGGCGCGATGTCGGTGGCCAGCGGCCCGAGTGTGTAGAACGGCGCTTCCTCGCAGAGTTCCTCTTCGAGCTTGACGTTTTCGACGATCTTGTGCATCGGCACGTGGCCGGGGCCCTCGATCATCACCTGCACGCCATGGGATTTCGCGATCTTCGTCAGCTCGCCGAGGGTGCGCAACTCGGCGAACTGCGCTTCGTCGTTGGCGTCGGCGATCGAGCCGGGCCGCAGGCCGTCGCCGAGCGAAAACGTCACGTCGTAACGCGCCAGGATCTCGCAGAGCTCCTCGAAGTTGGTGTAGAGGAACGACTCGGTGTGATGCGCCAGGCACCAGGCCGCCATGATCGAACCACCGCGCGACACGATGCCGGTGACCCGGTTGACCGTGAGCGGGATGTAGCGCAGCAGCACCCCCGCGTGCACGGTCATGTAGTCGACGCCCTGCTCGCACTGCTCGATCACGGTGTCGCGGTAGATCTCCCACGTCAACTTGGTGGGATCGCCGTTGACTTTCTCCAGCGCCTGATACATCGGCACGGTCCCGACCGGAACGGGGGAGTTGCGCAGGATCCACTCACGGGTGAGGTGGATGTCCTTGCCCGTCGACAGATCCATGATGGTGTCCGCGCCCCAGCGGGTGGCCCACACCATCTTGTCGACCTCTTCGCCGATTGACGACGTGACGGCCGAATTGCCGATATTGGCATTGACTTTCACCGCGAACGCCTTGCCGATGATCATCGGCTCGCTCTCGGGGTGGTTGTGGTTTGCCGGGATGACCGCCCGGCCTCGCGCGACCTCGTCGCGCACCAGCTCGGCCGAAACACCTTCGCGCGCAGCGATGAACGCCATCTCGGCGGTGATCTCGCCGGCTCTGGCCCGTTGCAGCTGCGTGCCCCGGTCGCGCACCACGCCCGGACGCGGCGGCAACCCGGCATTCAGATCGATCACGGCCTCGGTATCGGTGTACGGGCCCGAGGTGTCGTACAGGTCGAGATGGTCGCCGTCGGTCAACAACACCCGACGGAACGGCACGCGCATGCCTGCCCCGTCATGGTGAACATCCCGGTAGAACTTGACGCTTCCCGTGATCGGACCGATCGTGACCGACGGGTCGACCGCGCCGTTGACAAAGACATCACTCATCAAAGATCTCCCTACGCCGGCATTACCCGGTCAGGTTCGTACGGTCGACGGGCCTACCCGTCCTCTCAGCGCGCTCGGTGCGCGCTCCCGCGTGGATTCGGTTGTGCGTGTCCCAACGTAGCGCAGTCGGTCGGCGATGGGGAACCGGGACGCGTCGTTTTCGCCGCCAGGGTTGTCGATCGCCTAGGCGCGCGACCCTCATGTCGAAACCGACGCGGCGAATTGCCGCCCGATGGTTTGTATAGCTAATATATGTGTTTTGAATGTAGTGGGCCGCCGCTGTCCCTTGAGAGCGATACGCAAAGCGAAGACGGAATGACGACTGAGACGACGAAGACTGCCGGGAGTGTTGACGCGGCGCAGGCCGTGACCGCGACCCGCCGCATGCGGATGGATCGTGACCACCCCTTCTACAAGTGGATCGTGCTGTCCAACACGACACTGGGCACCCTGCTCGCGACCATCAACGCCTCGATCGTGTTGATCTCGCTGCCGGCGATCTTCCGGGGTATCGGGCTCAACCCGCTCGCGCCGGCCAACGTCAGCTATCTGCTGTGGATGCTCATGGGCTACCTGGTCGTGACGGCCGTGCTGGTCGTGCTGTTCGGCCGGCTCGGCGACATGTACGGCCGCGTCCGCATCTACAACCTCGGTTTCGTGGTGTTCACTGTCGCGGCCATCGCGTTGTCGGTCGACCCGTTCGACCTCGGCGGTGGCGCGGTGTGGCTGATCGCGTGGCGCGTGGTGCAGGGAATCGGTGGGGCAATGCTGATGGCCTCGTCGTCGGCGATCCTCACCGACGCGTTCCCGGCCAATCAGCGCGGTATGGCGCTCGGCGTCAACATGGTCTCCGCAGTCGCCGGATCGTTCCTGGGCCTGCTGATCGGTGGCGTGCTCTCCGAATGGGACTGGCGCGCGGTCTTCTGGGTCGGCGTGCCCGTCGGTGTGCTCGGCACCATCTGGAGTTACCGCTCGCTCAAGGAACTCGGTGTGCGGACCCCGGGCCGGCTCGACTGGGCGGGAACGCTCACCTTCGGCGTCGGTTTGACGGTGCTGCTCACCGGGATCACCTACGGTATCCAGCCCTACGGCGACTCGACGACCGGTTGGGCCAACCCGTGGGTGTTCGGCTCGATCGCGGCCGGGTTGGCGCTGCTGGTGCTGTTCTGTGTCATCGAACTCCGCGTGCCGAATCCGATGATGAACATCCGGCTGTTCCGGTCGACGGCGTTCGGCATGGGAAACCTCGCGGGGTTGATGTCGTCGGTGGGGCGTGGCGGATTGCAGTTCATGTTGATCATCTGGCTGCAGGGCATCTGGCTTCCGTTGCACGGCTACAGTTTTGAATCCACGCCGCTGTGGGCCGGGATCTACATGCTGCCCATGACGGTCGGATTCCTGGTGTCCGGTCCGCTCGCCGGCACACTGTCGGACCGCTACGGCGCGCGGCCGTTCACCGTCGGCGGCATGCTGTTGATGGCCGTCACCTTCGTTGCGCTGGTGATGATCCCGGTCAACTTCGACTACTGGCTGTTTGCGCTACTCGTGTTCCTCAACGGCCTCGGCGGCGGCATCTTCACCGCACCCAACACCGCGTCGATCATGTCCGCGGTACCCGCCGCCGAACGCGGATCGGCATCCGGCGTGCGGGCCACGTTCTTCAACGCCGGCTCATCGCTGTCCATCGGCATCTTCTTCTCGCTGATGATCGTCGGGCTGGCCGGAAGCCTGCCCGGCGCGATGAGTTCCGGCCTTGAACAGCAAGGCGTCTCGTCCGCGGTGGCCCACGATGTGGCAAACCTGCCACCGGTGGGCAGCCTGTTCGCGGCGTTCCTCGGGTACAACCCGATCGCCGAACTGCTGGCTCCGTCGCATGCACTGCAACAGCCCGGGGTCGACGCCGAGGTACTCACCGGCCAGCAGTTCTTCCCGCAACTCATCACCGAACCGTTCCATGCCGGGCTGACCGTGGTGTTCATCGCGGCCGCGGTGATGATGGTGGTCGGCGCGGTGGCGTCGTTGTTCAATGCGGGCCGCTATGGGACGGAGGCGGGAGCCGACAATGAGGCTTGAGAGGCGGGAGCCGACAATGAGGCTTGAGAGGCGGGAGCCGACAACGAGGCATGAGGCCTAGTTCGCCCCGCCGATGGTGACCGCACGCAGCAGGAATCCGTCGAGCCTGCGCCCGATCACCGACTCCTCCGGAAAATAGGCGGCGATCTCCAGGTTTTCGTCGGCGACCGCCTCGGCCCATTCGACCGGCCAACCCCCGTCGGACAGGCTGGTCTGAAATGCGAGCACGACATCGTCACGCGTCATCTCGGTCTCCGTGACGAGCGCCGTGGTGGTGGCCCGGTGTGAAGCCGCGCCGGCGAACCCGCGGCCGCAGCCACACGGCCCGTGGGCATCGTCGCGATCGCGTGTGCATGGTTCCTGCACCCACACGAGTTCGCCTTCCACGCAGTAGTGGTAGTCGTCTGGTTCCATGCCTTGGGTGAACTCGGTTGCCACCAGGATCTTCACGGGTACCTCCACGGTCGGGATGTCGTGCACGCTACGGCGCCGCACCGACATCGAGCCGTGACCGGCTTCGCAAGCGTCACCTACCATTTGCATGGTGCCGACGGGTGGCGGCACGGGGGGGTGTGACGGAGGTGCAGCGATGAGTATGTCCCCGCCGGACCCGCCGCGCCCCGAGCCGATGTGGGATCAACTCTTCGAACTCGACGATGCCCGGCGGGCCGGTGGGCGGGCGTCGGTACTGCCGCGGGCACTCAAGCGCAGACGGCCGAACCCCGCGCTCGTCGTCGGGGCCGCGGCGATGATCGTCGTGGTTGCCGTCGTGGTGCTCGTGGTGTGGCTGCTACGTCCGTTGCCGTCGACTGAATCAGCCCCTGGCACAACCGAATCAAGCGAGGCGACCGACTCGCAGGCGCAGCGCCGGCTGGCGCAGTTGTTGCCCGCGGGCTATTCGGCGGACGCGTGCACCCCCGAGGCGCCGTCCACACCGAATGCGCTCGCGTCCGTGACCTGTGGCGAGAACGCCGATCCGGGCGGTCCGCCGCGGGCGACGTACACGTTGTTGCGCGACAAGGCCGCTCTCAGTGCCGCTTTCGATGCGGTGGTCGCGTCGTCGACGACCGTCGTGTGCCCGGGGCGGATCCAATCGCCGGGTCCGTGGCGGCGCAATGCGACACCCGATCAGGTCAGCGGCGTCCTGTTCTGCGGTACGCAGCAAGGTCATCCGATCGTGGCCTGGACCGACGACGCCACGCTGCTGCTGAGTGAGGTTCACGCCGACGAAGCGGGCCCGACCTTCCCCGAGTTGTATGCGTGGTGGTCGTCGCACTCGTAGACGCATGAATGCCGGCGGCGCCGCAGCGCCACCGGCATTCAGCTCACGACGTCAGGGGGTCGGCGTGCCCTGGACCGCGGCGGGCACGAGCGTCGGGATTCCGCCGGCCGTAAGCGGCGGTGCCTCAGTGCCCGCGGGAACCGGGGTGGTCGGCGCGGGAGCACCCGGCGCGAGCGGCGCTGCGGGAGCCGGAGCGGGAGCAACGGGTGCGCCAGGGACAGGCGCGGCCGGAGCGGGTGCGCCCGGAGCGGGTGCTGCCGGAACGGGGGCGCCCTGGACGCCTGCGGGCAACGGCGTGCCCTGGCTGCCTGCCGGTGCCGGAACATCTTCTGGCAACGGGGTGCCCTGGGTGTCTGCCGGCAGCGGCGTGCCCTGGCTCCCTTCGGGCAGCGGTGCTTCCAGGGCGCTGCCCGGCAGGTCGGTTGCCCGGGTTCCGGCGCCTGGCGCCGTGGCGACCGGCGCCGGAGTGTTGGCCGCGGGCACCGGCGTCGGAGCAGTCGCGGCAGGAGCGGGCGTCGTCGCGGCGGGTGCCGCCGCAACCGGTGCCGAGCGCACCGGCACCGATCGGGACCCGCCAGGCGCCGGTGCCGACGGGGCAGGCGCCACCCAGGTCGCCAGATCCTGGCCGCCGGCGTTGTAGACGACGCTCGTCGGCTTTTCGCCGGTGACGTCGAAATAGACCTTGCCCGTGGTCTTTTGGCCCTGGGCCAGGGTCGCCGGGTTGACGCCCTGCGGCGTGGCGACCTGGAACAGCACGCGGTAGTTCTCACCGTTCGTCGCGCGGGCATTCAGATTCGACACGATGGGCGTCACCGAGCCCTGGATCGCCTCGTCGGTGGCGGTGGCCTCCCACAGCGTGCCGCGCACCGCATAGGGAATCGTGTCGGTGCTCGGCTTGAGGTCGCTGATGGTCCAGGCCTGCACCACGGCACCGTTCTCCAACTTGGCCTGGCTGCCGAGCTGGCTGCTGGCCGTTGCGGCGGCGTCGGCGAATGCGGTTGCCATGCCCACGGTGCCTGCGGCTCCGGCGGTGGCCAGCGCTGCGGCGACGGCCGCGGTCAACGTCGAGATTTTCATGTTGCGGTTCACTCCCTGAGTCGTCGGTTGACGGCTTCCCCCGAACTGGGCGGTCACCTGCCAGCGAAGCTAGCAGTCGAGTTAATGGTACGAAACCTTTAACCCCGTACCGGACGCTAATTCCGGGCGGTGAATCGCCGAACTGCGGCACGTGCGGGTCGCTGGGAAGATCGTTGCTTCTGCGGGTATTTCACGAGATCGACGCAGGGAGAAGGGATTGCCCGATCTGCACGGCGATGTTGGTGAACGGTGAGTGCGGCGGCGGTGAACGAAAAGAATTCGAATGCGAACTATTGGCGAAACGTTCGCTTACTTGCCGTTTCGTTCGCGCGTCACTTCAGGTCCACCAGAACGGGAGCGTGATCGCTGGGAGATTTTCCTTTGCGTTCTTCCCGCACGATTTCGGCGTGCGTCACTCGATGCGCCAATGCGGGTGAGCCGAGGATGAAGTCGATCCGCATGCCCTGGCGCTTGGGGAACCGCAACTGGGTGTAGTCCCAGTAGGTGTAGACCCCCGGCCCGGGAGTGAAAGGCCTTACCACGTCGGCGTATTGGGCTTCGACGATCGCGGTGAACGCCGACCGCTCCAACGGCGTGACATGGGTGGAGTGTTTGAAGACCTCGACGTCCCACACGTCCTCGTCGGTGGGGGCGATGTTCCAGTCGCCGACCAGCGCGATCTGCGCCTGCGCATCTTCGGCCAACCACTTCTGTGCGTTGTCACGAAGTGCGGCAAGCCATTCCAGCTTGTAGGCGTAGTGCGGCGAGCCGACGGTCCGGCCGTTCGGGATGTACAAACTCCACACCCGCACGCCGTCGCACGTCGCGGCAAGTGCCCGGGCTTCGGCGGCGGCCTCCCACGCGGGCTGACTGTCGAAGCCGAGTTGCACGTCCTCGAGGCCGACGCGTGACGCGATCGCCACGCCGTTCCACTGGTTGTGTCCGTGATGGACCACGTCGTAGCCGAGCGCGGCGAACGGCATGGTGGGGAATTGGTCGTCGGCGCACTTGGTCTCCTGCATCGCAAGCACGTCCACGTCGGCGCGCGCCAACCAGTCGGTGACCCGGTCGACGCGGGCGCGGATCGAATTGACGTTCCAGGTGGCCAGCCGCATGGGCTTAGAGCGTACGGGCGGCGACCTGCTGCAGGAATGCGCGGGCGGGTGGACCGGCGGTGGCCGGCACCGCAACCGCAAGGGTGCGAGTCGTGGCGGGGATGAGTGGGCGGGTGACGATTTCGGGCACCGGGCCCGGTAGCTCGGGAAGGATGCTCACTCCGAGGCCCGAGCGCACCATGTCGATGACTGCGGTCATCTCGTGCGCCTCGAAGTCGGCGCCGAGTTGGACACCCACCTTCTCGGCCACCGGGGCGAACACTGCCGAGCAGCCGCCCGTCGATCGGATGAAAGGTTCGGCCGCGAGGTCGGCATACGTGATCGCGTCGAGCCCGGACAGCCGGTGGCCTGCCGGCAGGACCGCCACCATCTGGTGCACGCCCAGCAGTGCGGTCTCGAACTCGGGTGCGGGCAGGCTGACGACGCCGACCTCGGCAGCGCCGCGGTCCAGCCAGCTGCGGATCTCGGGTTCACTGCCTTCCAGCAGGTGCACGGTCACTCGTGGGTGTGCGTCGCGGAACGCGCGCAGCCACGGCGCGACTGCCGTCCCCGTTGCGAACGGCAGACTGGCCAGCCGCAGCGTCCCGGTGAGTTCACCGGCCAGCGCCGCGACCTCGCTGCGCATCGCCTCCATGTGCTGCACGGCGTGACGGGCGTGGCTCACCGCGCGGTCACCCGCGGCGGTGAGCGAGACACCATCGCGATGACGACGCAGCAGGGGCAGACCGAGTTCGTTCTCGAGGCTTGCGACAGCCCTGCTGACCGCGGGTTGCGACAGGTTGAGCCGTCGGCCCGCCGTGGTGAATCCACCGTGGTCGACGACCGCAAGAAATGACTTGAGCTGAAGCAGAGTCGGCACTACAACCTCCGGTATGCGCAATCTACATGCAGCTATACCACTAATGACATGGAAGATGCCGCGAACCAGAACGTTTACGTAATACACACTGACCGAATCGAAGGGAACGGACATGACATCACGACGAGTTCTGATCACCGGGGCATCGAAGGGCATCGGCCGAGCGGTGGCCGACCGGCTCGCGGCGGCCGGCCATGAACCGGTCGGATTCGCCCGATCGGCCGCACCCGGTTTCCCCGGCAAGCTGATCGAGGTCGACCTCAGCGACCGTGCGGCCACCGACGTCGCCCTGGCCACTGTCCTTGCCGATGGACCGGTCGACGCGGTGGTCAACAATGTCGGTCTTGCGACGTTCGCGCGCATCGGCAGCATCGACCTCGACGCGTTGTCCCTCAACTACGACATGAACGTGCGGACCGCCGTGCAGGTCGTGCAGGCGGCGCTGCCGGGGATGCTGGCCAAGGGGTGGGGACGCATCGTCAACGTGACGAGCCTGACCACACTCGGCACTCCCGAACGCACGCCGTACGCCGCGTCGAAAGCCGCGCTCGAAGCGGCCACCCGCATCTGGGCCGGCGAACTCGCGTCCACCGGCATCACGGTCAACGCCGTGGCGCCCGGACCGACCGAGACCGAGATGTACCGCCAGCGCAGCCCCGAGGGATCCGAACGCGAGCAGCGGTTCCTGAACACGATCCCGATGCGTCGCGTCGGCAAACCGAACGAGATCGCCCACGCCATCTGCGCACTCCTCGACGAGGACGCGGGTTACCTCACGGGGCAGGTCATCCGGGTCGACGGCGGCGGCAGCATCAGCGCGGCGTGATCACGTCCTCGGCCGCCACGTACCTGGTGTGGTGGTGCAGCCGGAAGCCCATCGAGGTGTAGAGCATGATGGCCGGCGCGTTGTCGGTCTCGACCTGGACGTAGGCACGCTGAGCGCCGTGCTCGGCGCCCCAGGCCAGTAGCGCGGCACACACCGCGCGGGCGTGCCCTTGTCGCAGGTGTTCGGCGGCCACCCGCACCGACGAAATGCCCAGCCACGGCGTCCCATTCGGCGCTGCCGTCACCGCACCGCGCCCGACCGCGCAGCCGGCGGCCGAGGCGAACGTCAGCGTGCCGTCGACCACGGCGGTCAACACCTCGACGGGTACGTCGCGTTCGTAGGTCCGCAGCCACTGCTCGTCCGGCTGCCACGCCAGCGTGACACTCGGCGTCGAGGGTTGCGCTGGCGTGACAGTGGCGGGGATGTCGCGCACCATCACACGGGCCGGCTTGATGCCCGACGCCCGGATCGGCAGTAGGCGCTCGGGCAGGGCCAGCCATGCCGGCAGGTCGCGTGCGCGATACCAGTCGACGATCGCGGGGACGTCGGCGATCTGTGCTGAAATATCGAGTGGCACAGCTGAATTCGCTCGGCTCGTGGCGCCGAGGCCGGCGCGCAGAAACCAGCCCCGGTTCCACTGGTGTTCGGTGCCAGGCCACGCGAGGGCGGCCGCGTGCTCGAGGGCGCGGATTTCCGACGCGCGGACCGGGGTGTGGGAAAGCTCGCGCACGCTGACGATGTCGGCGGGTGCGATGTCGACGAGTTCGCCGGATTTGGTGCGCACGCGCACCGTCGGAGCGGTTCGTTCGATGTGCCCGATGACGTCGGTGAGCGGTTCGGCCGAGCCGGCCGGTAGGCGATAACGCAGGCTCACCCGGCTGCCGACGGCAGGAAGGGCGGCCATCAGTGACCGAACGGGTCGGGGTCCTCGCCCGGCATCCAGGACAGGCCGGGAACGCCCCAGCCGTTGCGCTTCACGGCCTTTTTCGCGGCGCGCGCATGCCGGCCGACGAGCCGGTCGATGTAGAGAAATCCGTCGAGGTGTCCGGTCTCGTGCTGAAGCATGCGGGCAAACAGATCGGTGCCCTCGAGCGTGATCTCGGAACCGTCGGCGTCGAGGCCCGTCACGCGCGCCCAGTCGGCCCGGCCGGTCGGGAAGTTCTCACCCGGCACCGACAGGCAGCCTTCCTCGTCGTCGTCCGGATCGGGCATCGTCTCGGGAACCTCCGAGGTCTCCAGAACGGGGTTGATGATCACACCCCGCTTGCGCGGGCGACTGCCGCGCGTTTCGGCGCAGTCATAGACGAACAACCGCTTGGCGACACCGATCTGGTTGGCGGCCAAGCCAACCCCGTTGGCCGCGTCCATGGTGTCGAACATCGTCTGGATGAGCTCGGGCAGGTCAGGTGGCAGCGAACCGTCCGCGCCGACGGGCACCGGCTCGGTCGGGGTGTGCAGAACGGGATCTCCGACAATGAGAATCGGTACGACGGCCATGGTCGGAAAGCTTATGTGAGCCGACTCGCGGGCTTAGGTGTCACCTCAAGCCAGCAAGCCGTGGTTGAATACAGCCCGAACCACAGCGATGTAATTTCTCGAGTGTCGGAAGGGTCCAGGGAGCAATATGGACGGCGCCATGGCGCGGACTGAGCAATCCGGGGACGACTCTGATCTGACCGATGGGCTCACCCGGCGCGAACACGATATTTTGGCTTTCGAACGCCAATGGTGGAAGTACGCGGGCAGCAAGGAAGACGCGATCAAAGAGCTGTTTTCCATGTCGGCCACGCGCTACTACCAGGTGCTCAATGCACTAGTCGACCGGCCAGAGGCATTGGCCGCCGATCCAATGCTGGTCAAGCGTCTGCGCCGGATGCGGGCCACGCGCCAGAAGGCACGGGCCGCGCGGCGGCTCGGCTTCGATATCAACACCTGACGGTCGCTCCCGCACGCGAGGAGGACAGATGGCCGGTGTGACGGTTCGGGCCATGCGCTCGATACAGTGGACGCGATGAATCAGCGAGAGTCGTCCGGGCTACCCCTGCGCGCCATGGTGATGGTGCTGTTGTTCCTCGGGGTCGTGTTCCTCTTGGTCGGATTCCAGGCGATCGGATCCGACGACGACTCCTCCGATCAGCAGTCGACCGTCGCGACCGCGACGACGACCACCCCGCCGAAGAGCTCGCCGAAAGCCGAGCCCGAGCCAGCGGCCAAGGCCGACGTGCGGGTGTACAACATCTCCGACGTCGCAGGCGCGGCCGAAGGCACCGCCACGCGGCTGCGCGACGCACAGTGGAATGTCACCGAAACCGGCAACCTCACCTTGGAGGGGGTCGCGGGTACGACGGTGTTCTTCGGCGAGGCTCCGGGTGAGCGGGAATCGGCCGAGGAAGTGGGCAAGCTGCTGCAGGCTCCGGTGGAACCGCGGCGCCCCGAGCTTGCCGAGCAACCACCGGGCGTCATCGTGGTGGTCACCGGTTAGGCTTTGGCCATGCTGAAGTCCGTCGGTGTCGCCGTCCTGTTCGCCGCCCCCGTTGTTGCGTTGAGTGCATGCGCCCCCAACGAACCGGTGGCCACCCAGCCCGGTACCACTCCTGCGATCTGGACCGGATCCCCGTCGCCCACGGCCTCGCCCGGTGAGCACGGCGGTGAGCACGGCTCGGGTGCGACCAGTGGTGGCGAGACGCTGACCGCCGATATCAAGACCGCCGACGGCACGTCCGTTGCGACCGCGGATTTCCAGTTCGCCGATGGCTTCGCCACCGTCACCATCGAGACCACCGCCCCCGGTCTGCTCGCTCCCGGATTCCACGGCCTGCACATCCACTCGGTGGGCAAGTGCGAGGCCAACTCGGTCGCCCCGACCGGCGGTGCGCCGGGCGACTTCAACTCCGCCGGCGGGCATTTCCAGGTCCCCGGACACACGGCACACCCGGCCAGTGGCGATCTCAGCTCGCTGCAGATCCGTCAGGACGGCTCGGGCAAGCTCGTGACGACGACCGACGCCTTCACCGCTGAGGATCTGCAGGCCGGTACGAAGACCGCGATCATCATCCACGAGAAGGCCGACAACTTCGCCAACATCCCGCCGGAGCGCTACCAGCAGGTCAACGGCACCCCGGGTCCCGATCAGACGACTATGGCCACCGGCGACGCCGGAAGTCGGGTGGCGTGCGGTGTTATCGGCGCCGGCTGACAGCCGCATCGATTTCGCCGGGTCGCCCCGGCCCACCGTCGGCGTCGAGTGGGAGTTCGCTCTCGTCGACGCCGACACCCGTGAGCTGAGCAATGAGGCCGCTGCGGTGATCGCCGAGATCGGCGAGAACCCGCATGTGCACAAAGAGCTGCTGCGCAACACCGTCGAGATCGTCACCGGGATCTGTGAGAACACCGGCGAGGCGATGGACGACCTGCGCGGCACGCTCGGCACGGTGCGCAATATCGTTCGCGGCCGCGGTATGGAACTGTTCTGCGCCGGAACGCATCCGTTCGCGAAGTGGTCGGCCCAGCAGCTCACCGACGCGCCGCGCTATGCCGAACTGATCAAGCGCACGCAGTGGTGGGGCAGGCGGATGCTGATCTGGGGCGTGCACGTACACGTGGGTATCTCCTCGGCGCACAAGGTGATGCCGATCATCTCCTCGCTGCTCAACCAGTTCCCGCATCTGCTGGCGCTCTCGGCGTCTTCGCCGTTCTGGGAAGGCGAGGACACGGGCTATGCCAGCAACCGCGCGATGATGTTCCAGCAGCTGCCGACCGCGGGTCTGCCGTTCCAGTTCCAGACGTGGCCTGAATTCGAAGGATTCGTCCACGACCAGAAGAAGACCGGCATCATCGACCACCTCAACGAAATCCGTTGGGATATCCGGCCCTCACCGCATCTCGGCACCGTCGAGGTGCGGATCTTCGACGGCGTCTCCAATGTCCGCGAACTCGGTGCGCTGGTGGCACTGACGCACTGCCTGATCGTCGACTTGGACCGCAGGCTCGACGCGGGGGACCAACTGCCCGTCATGCCGCCCTGGCACGTGCAGGAAAACAAGTGGCGCGCCGCGCGTTACGGCCTGGACGCGGTGATCATCCTCGACGCCGACAGCAACGAGCGGCTGGTCACAGAGGATCTCGACGAGCTGCTGAACCGGCTCGAGCCCGTAGCGGCGTCACTGCGCTGCAGCGACGAACTGGCGGCCGTCGCCGACATCTACCACTCCGGGGCCTCATATCAGCGGCAACGGCGGGTGGCCGAGGAAAACGACGGGGACCTTCGTGAAGTCGTTGACGCATTGATCGGGGAACTTCAGCTATAGGGTGGGCGCATGCAGCGTTTGATGGTGGCCGGGCTCGCCGCCGCGGCGATCGGTTTGGCGGGCTGTAGCAACGTCACTGCGGGCACGCCGATGGCCGATCCGGATCAGACCGGCATATCGACGACGACCACCACCAAGCGGACGCCGACCAGGACCGCGTCTCCCTCGACACCGTTGTTCCCACCGCCGTCGCCCGGCGGCGGCAGCGGAAGTGGGGCCAGCACACCGCCGCCCAATGGCATGTCGACAACCTGTAGCGAATACGCATCGCTGGACGAGGCGACACAGCGCGGCATGGTCGACCTCCTGAGTGAGAACGGCTATCCGGGCATGAAGAAGAACCCGTTCATCTGGGTGAGCTTCATCGGTGCGATGTGCGCACTCGCCGACCGCAACGCGACCGTGGTCGAAGCGATCAACAACAAGGTTCCGGGCTGAGCTGTGGCCGTATCGCCCATGTTCCCGCTCGAGGTGGCCATGCTGCCCGGCGAGGAACTGCCGCTGCGGATCTTCGAACCCCGGTACGTGGCGATGGTCGGCGACTGCATGGCCATGCCGGAACCGGCATTCGGAGTGGTGTTGATCGCCGCGGGCCGCGAGGTGGGTGGTGGCGATCAACGGTGCGACGTGGGGGCACTCGCCCGGATCGTGGACTGCCAGACCCTGGGAGCGGAGCGGTTTCGGCTCGCGTGCGTGATGGGGGAGCGAATCCGGGTGCAGCGCTGGCTCGATGACGACCCATACCCGCGGGCCGAGATCGAGGCCTGGCCCGACGAACCCGGCGACCCGGTCGATGCTGCGCAGATCGCGGGGATCGAGGACCGCATGGTCGCGCTGTTCGACCGGATCGGGGAGGCCAAGGGGATGTCGATTCACAGCCGCGAGATCGTGGCTGCTGCCCGGCTCGACCCGGCGAATCACTTGTACGCCTTGGCCGCTCGCTTACCCATGGGGCAGGCCGACCGCTACTCCGTGCTGTCCGCACCCACCGAGGCCGCGCGGCTGGAAGCCTTGAGCGAAGCGGTCGACACCGTCACCGCGATGGTCGAGTTCCAGCTTTCGGAGTAGCTCGCCGGCGGGCGTCGGCGTGGGTGCGAAACGCTCAGTCGCGGCCCTCGAACTCCGCTATCTCGTCACGGGTCAGCAGATCGTCGCGAATGTTCTGCTCGCGGTAGGCCAGTTGACCGACGCGATTGGCGATCACGGGGGCGGTGATGAGGGTGAACAATCCGGTCAGGATCACCATGCCGACGTCGGCGTGGCCACGCAGCCGGATCGCGGCGCCCGCCAGCACCAGCAGCAGCCCCAAAACCTGTGGCTTGGTCGCGGCGTGCATGCGCGAAAGGGTGTCCGGGAAGCGGACAATACCGATCGCGGCCGTGAGTGCGAGCGTCGAGCCGCTGAGAATCAGGATCGCGGTGATGATGTCGAGAACGTTCACAGCAGCCTCCGTTTGGGCCGCGGATTGTCGGTGTCCGGCACGCGGAAACGGGCCACGCTGACCGAACCGACAAAGCTGATCAACGCCAGCGCGGTCAGGCTGTAGGTGACCGTGGTGTCCAGGCTGAACGCGGCCCATGTGCCGATCGCGCACAACGTCACCGCGACCAGGGTGTCGAGAGCCACCAGCCGATCGAGTGTGCTCGGGCCGGCCAACAACCGGAACATCGTGACGGCCGCGGCCGCGGTGAGCATGACGCCAGCGGTGATCCATACCCAGCTCATGAGGCGTCGACCTCCTTGTCTGCCGATGGCTGCCAATCGGATTCGCGTTCGAACGCGGCGACCAGCAGCCGCTGGAATTGATCGACCTGGCGGTAGAACCGGTTCACCGACCGTTCCGAGCCGACATCGAGAACGTGGACATACAGCATCCGTCTGGACTGGTCGATCTCCAGCACGATGTTGCCCGGCGTCAGATTCATGATGTTGACCGCGAGGGCCAGCACCAGATCCGACTTGAGCGGCATGTGCGCGCGCAGCACCGCGGTGAGCGGCGGCGGACCGGGCCGCACCGCCAGCCACGCCACCTGGACCGATGACAGCACCAGGTAGTAGCTGACCAGTGCGACCAGTTTGGCCAGCGACAGCGGATGCAGCTTGCCTTCCACCGGCACCGCGGGCAGCGGCAGCAGCACGGTGATCAACAGTGCGATGGCCAGCCCGCTGATCAGATTCGCGGCAGACACGTTGCCCCACAACAACGTCCACACCATGATCAGGAAGCACAGCACCCAGGCGCGCAGCATGAGTCTTCTCATCGAGACTCTCCCAACACCGCCGAGATGTACTGCCCGCGATCGATCACCTCAGCGGCTGACCGCTCGCTGTAGGCGAATATCGGGCCTGCCGCGACGGTCAGCACGAGCCCTACCGCGATCAGGGCACCGGTCGGCACCAGCATCCCGACCGGCATGCGTCCCACGTTGTCGCGGTCGGCGAACTCGATGTCCGCTGAGCTTTCCGTATCGTCGAGCAGCACCGCGGGCGCGGCCGCGGCCAGATGCCCTTCCGGTGCGTCGGCCCTGGCCCGCCAGAACGCCTTCGTCCAGACCCGGGCCACCACGTACAGCGTCAACAGGCTCGTGACAACACCGCCCGCCACCAACGTCCAGGCCAGGGCCGAGCCGTTCTCGGCACCGGCCTCCAGCAGCGCGACCTTGCCGATGAAGCCCGAAAACGGCGGAATCCCGCCAAGATTGAGAGCCGGAACCACGAACACGAACGCCAGTACCGGGCTGGCCGCGGCAAGCCCACCCAGCCGCTGCAGCGTCGACGCGCCCGCCTGGCGTTCGATCAAGCCGACCACCAGGAACAGCGTCGTCTGCACCACGATGTGGTGTGCGACGTAGTAGATCGCACCCGACATCCCGAGCTCATTGGCCAGCGCGATGCCGAACACCATGTAGCCGATGTGGCTGACGAGCGTGAACGACAACAATCGCTTGATGTCGCTCTGCGCGATGGCGCCGAGAATTCCGATCACCATTGTCAGCAGCCCGGCCACCAGCAGTACCGCATCGAGCCCGCCGCCGGGGAACAGCAGCGAATGGGCCCGGATGATGGCGTACACACCGACTTTCGTCAGCAGACCGGCGAATACCGCGGTGACGGGCGCCGGGGCGGTGGGGTAGGAATCGGGCAGCCACGTCGACAGCGGGAACACCGCGGCCTTGATGCCGAACGCGACGAGCAACACCGCGAACAAGGCCGACCGGGTGCCCTCGGGCACATCGTCGAGACGGACGGCGAGCTCGGCCATGTTCAGCGTGCCGGTGGCCGCGTAGACCAGCGCGATGCCGATCAGGAAGATCAGCGACGACACCATCGACACCATCACGTAGGCGATGCCGGCGCGCACGCGTTCCTCGCTGGCCCCGATCGTCAGCAGGACGAAGCTCGCGGCGAGCAGAACCTCGAACCCCACGAAGAGGTTGAACAGGTCACCGGCAAGGAAAGCCGTACACACACCCGCTGAGAGCACGAGGTAGGTCGGCAGGAATATCGACACGGGCTGGCGTTCATCGCCGTCGCGGATGCCCTGGCCGATGGCGTATACGACGACGGCCAGCAGCACGATCGACGACACCACGAGCATCAGCGCCGTGAGCCGGTCGACGACGAGCGTGATGCCGAGCGGACCCAAGCCAGGAACGCTCTGGCTCCAGCCGCCGACATGCAGCGCGAGCGTGCCGTCCCGGTCGGCCAGGTACAGCAGCGCCGCGCACACGCCGACCACGGCCGTCAGCGCCACCTGCGTGATGATGCGCTGCAGGTGCGGGCGCCGCCCGGCGACGAGGGTGATCGCCGCGCCGATCGCGGGGATCAGCACCGGCAGCGGCATCAAGGTCTGGGCTGTCACTTCGAGCCCTCGAATCCGGGCAGCGCGTCGAGTTCGTCGGGAGCATCGGTGTCGCGGCTCGCGTCCGGCAGCGGTATGACGTCCTCCTCGGCAGCCGACAGCCGCGAAACCCGGGTGTCCTCGGGATCGTTGGCGACCTCTTCGGCGGTGGTCAATCGGTACGACCGGTAAGCCAGGGCGAGCACGAACGCCGCGATGCCCATGCTGATCACGATCGCCGTGAGAATCATGCCCTGGGCCAGCGGGTCGGCTGTGGTGGTGGCGCCGTTGCTGGTGCGGTCACGGATCGGCGGATTGCCTCCGCGGCCACCGGCCGCGAGGATCAGCAGATTCACGGCGTTGCCGATGAGCAACAGACCCAACAGCATTCGGGTGAGGTTGCGTTCCAGTAGCAGGTACACGCCGGCGCTGGTGAGGCCGCCGATGAGGATCAACGGAACCAGAAAGGTCGTCATCGTGCCACCGCCTTAGCCGGTTCGGGCGTCTCCGCCAGGTCCAAGTCCACCCGCGCGCCGAGGCTGCGCAGCACATCGAGCACGAGCCCGACCACGATCAGATACACCCCGAGGTCGAAGAACAGCGCGGTCACGAACTTCACCGATCCCAGCACCGGCAGCTCGAACTGCACGAGCGCCGACGACAGGGCAGGCGCACCGACCAGCAGGGAGGCGACCGCGGTTCCGGCCGACAGCGCAAGACCGGTGCCGAGAATCTTGCCTGCGTCCAGCGGCAGCGTCTCACCCAGTTCGTAACGGCCACCGGCCAGATAGCGCAGCACGAGCGCCAGGCCCGCGGTGAGACCGCCCGCGAAGCCGCCGCCGGGGGTGTTGTGCCCGGCGAAGAAGAAGTACGCCGACAACACCATGATGAGCGGGAAGATGACGCGCGTCGCGACCTCCAACACCAGTGAGCGGTGCCGCGGGTCGCGCAGCTCGCTTCCGCGCAGCCACGTCACGTCGCCGACCGCGGGACTGTAGGCGCCTACCGGACCGATGTCAGGCTGGCCGACGGCCGTGCTGACGCGCGGTGCCGAGCCGAACCTGCGGTGCCGGAACACAAGTGAGGCCACACCGGTCGCCGCGACGAGCAGCACCATGACCTCGCCCATGGTGTCCCAGGCACGGATGTCGACCAGGAGGACATTGACGGTGTTGGCGCCGTGCCCGCGGTAATAGGCGGCGTCCGGCAGCAATTCGGCGATGCCTGCCCCGGTACGCGCCGCCATCGCGTACACCGCCAGCGACGTGACGGCCGCACCGACGGCGAGCGCGAGCAAGGCGCGCGGGAGGCGGTTCTTGTTGATCTTGGTCGCGTCGGCCTCGGCGGGCAGTGTCCGCAATACCAGCACGAAGATCACCAAAACCAGTGTCTCCACGAGGAATTGGGTCAGAGCCAGGTCCGGTGCGCCGTGGAAGGCGAAGATCGCGCCGCAGCCGTATCCGGTCACCCCGACCAACAGCACCGCGGCCAAGCGGTTGCGCATCACCGCGGCACCCAGTGCCGCGGCCAGCATGAGTAAGCCGACCACCACCTGCAGCGGTGAATCCACCAGTGCGAAGTCGGGATGGTTGCGGGCACCGCCGAGCACGAGCGTCGCGACAGGCAGGAACACGAGCGTCAGCAGGATCACCGACTGCGTCTGCGGTAGCGACCCGCGCTGTGTCTGCGCGGTCAGCCGCACCGACACCACGTCGAGGCCGCGGATGACCGCGTCGTAGATACGGTCGGCGTTGCCCAGCGGGTGGTAGGCCCATGGGGTGCGGGGAAGTCGGCGCCGGCTCACGAACAGTGCGGTACCGACCGCGAGCACGACAACCGACAGCAGCAACGGCAGACCGAAGCCGTGCCACAACGCCAGGTGGTAGCCCGATCCGCCCGGCACGGTGTCGGCGTACTCGTCGAGCACAGCGTCCAACCCGGCGGGCCACAGACCGAACAACAGACCGGCCGCCGACAGGATGGCCGGCGCGGCCAGGAAAGTGACCGGGGGCCGGTGCATTTCGGCGACCCGCACGCTCGGCTGCGGTAATCCCTTACCGGAGAACGCGCCCCAGAGGAACCGCAGGCTGTACATCGTGGTGAAGACCGAGCCGACCACGATGCCGGTGAGCACGTACGGCGCGGCGGTGCCGAGCGCCGCGCTGTGCAGCACGGTCTCCAGATCGGCTTCTTTGGCGACGAAGCCGAAGAACGGCGGCAGCGCGGCCATGCTCGCGGTGGCTCCGCACGCGATGATCAGCAGCGGCCGGTTCTGGCGCCCCAAACCGGCGAGCCTGCGGATGTCGCGCGTGCCGGTCGCGTGGTCGATGACACCGACCACCATGAACAACGAGGCCTTGAACATCGCGTGCGCGCACAGCATGGCCAGGCCCGCCAGCATCATGTCCGAGCCGCCCGCGCCGACCATCACGGTGATCAGGCCGAGCTGGCTGACCGTGCCGAACGCCAGGATGAGTTTCAAGTCGTACTCGCGCACCGCGCGCCAGCCCGCCAGCAACATCGTGAGCAGGCCGAGCCCGATCACCATGGGCCGCCAGAGCGGGGTGTCGGCGAATCCGGGCGTCATGCGCGCCACCAGGTAGACACCGGCCTTCACCATGGCGGCGGCATGCAGATAGGCGCTGACGGGGGTGGGTGCGGCCATCGCGCCCGGCAGCCAGAAGTGCATGGGCACGATCGCCGATTTCGACAGCGCACCGACCAGGATGAGCGCGATGCCGATCGACGCGGCAGTCCCGGTGGGCGGCGCGGCGATGAGTTCCGACAGCAGATAGGTGCCTGCGAGATTGCCGAGCACGATGATGCCGACGAGCATGGCGAGCCCGCCGAACGTCGTGACGAGCAGGGCCTGGGTTGCCGCGCGGCGGCTGGTGGCCCGCTCGGCGTAGTGGCCGACCAGCAGGAACGACAGCACCGTCGTCGTTTCCCAGAACACGTACAGCACCAGCATGTTGTCGCTTACGACCAGGCCGAACATCGCCCCGGAGAACGCGACGAGCTCAGCGGCGAAGCTGGGCAGACGCTTCTCGACCTTTCCGCCGTGATGGTGGAAGTACTCCGCGCAGTAGAACAGTACGAGTGCCCCGATGGCCAGCACCAGGACGCTCATGATGGCCGCGAGGGAGTCGAACCGCAGGGTGATGTCCATCGACAGCTCGGGCAGCCACGGGATGTGCAGCGTCGGCACGCGGTCCTGGCTCGGCCAGTTCAGGCCGACCCATACGAGCGAGCCGAGCGGAACGAGTGCCAGGGGATAGAACGCCAGCCGGCCCCATCTGGCCACGAGAAGTGGAGCCAGCGCGGTGGCGACCGCGTGGGCGAGCAGGACGGCGAGCATGGCACTCCGATCTGGTTGTGGTCGGGGTGTCGGCTACCGATGAGCGCTTGCGCGAAGAGCATCGGCATGAGTGGCTACGACTTTTTCCCATTCTACGTGCGCAGTTGTGGCTACCATCAGCGTGCAGAGCCGTCGCGCAGCGAAGGGGTGAATTCTCTTGGCAACCAACGAGGTTCTTGTGGTCGGGGCCGGGCCCACCGGTTTGATGCTTGCGTGTGAGCTCGCGCTGGGCGGCGCGAAGGTGACGGTGCTGGAGGAACGCACGTCGGCACCCAACATCACGCGGGCGTTCGCCGTACATGCGCGGACCCTGGAACTGCTCGACGGGCGTGGCCTGGCCGATGAACTGCTCAACCGGGGACTGCCGGTGCGCGAGGTGGCTCCGCCCGGCGGGTCGACGCTCGACCTGACGGAATTGCCGACGCGGTTCGGGATGGTGCTGATCGTGCCGCAGAGCGGTACCGAGCAGGTGCTGGAGGCGCACGCCACCGAGCTCGGAGTCGAGGTGCGGCGCGGAGCCGAAGTGGTGGGCCTGCGCCAGGACGCCGACTCGGTGACGGTCGATCTGGCCGGCGGGCAAAGCCTCAGCGCGGCATATGTGGTGGGGTGCGACGGCGCACACAGCAAAGTTCGGCAGTTGGTAGGGATCGACTTCGTCGGCAAACAGTACGAGACGCACATCCTGCTCGCCGACGTCCGGCTGTCGTCGCCACCGGACGAGACGTTGTTCGCCCGCACCGGTACGGAAGGCGTCGTGTTGTTCGTCCCGTTCGGCGACGGCTGGTTCCGCGCCATCGCGTGGGACCGGCTGCGCGAACAGGCGCCGTTGAGCGAACCGGTGACGCTCGACGAGATACGTGACGCGTTCCATCGGATCGCGGGCCAGGACTTCGGCATGAGCGATATGCGGTGGAGCTCGCGGTTCCTCAGCGAACGAAAGCAAGCCCGCCACTACCGGTCGGGCCGGGTATTCCTGGCGGGCGATGCGGCGCATGTCCATTCCCCGCTCGGCGGGCAGGGCATGAACACCGGGCTCGGCGACGCGATCAACCTGGGCTGGAAACTCGCCGCGGCGGTGCGCGGGCAGGCGCCGTCGTGGCTGCTCGACAGTTACGAACGCGAGCGCCATCCGGTCGGCGCGGCTGTCCTGCGGCTCACCGATGCGTTCAATCAGGTGGTCCTGAGCTCGGCGGCGACGCGTCGGCTGCGGGTCCTCGTGCTGGGGACCGTGTTGCGCATACCGCGTACGCGACGGTTCCTGGCCGAGCGGCTCAGCGGCATCGGCATCGCCTATCCACGGTCGAAGGACGAGGACTGGCTCGTGGGACGCCGCATGGCCGACGTGGACTGTGGCGGTGCGCGGCTCTACGAGTTGCTGCGGGCGGGCAAGTTCGTGCTCGTCACCGCTGCCGCGGTCGATATCGGCGACGACGACGTCATCCACGCGATCGACAACCGGCCGGAGCTGCCGGACGCGGTACTCGTGCGGCCCGACGGCTATGTAGCCTGGGCCAGTGAACGCCTGCCGCATGCCGATGAGGTCCGTGCGGCGATCGCGCACTGGACTTCCGCATCGGGGTGAGCGCCCAGATTGCGCTCAGGGACAGAAATCCGCGCGATCTCGTCCCTGGCTGCAATCTCGTGACCGTGTGCGGTGTGGTGCAGTCAGCGGGCTCGACAATGTGGTCGAAGTCCCGTCGAACCGTGCGCGAAGACCGGGATCGCATGCGACGCAACGCCGATGCCCCAGCCCATGATCGGCCAGACCGGCCAGAAGTACCAGCCGCCACCGCCGAATCCGACCGCGAGCCAGATGCCGACCATCAACAACGAACCGGCGAGGTAGGCGGCGAGGTGCAGCCGCACGCTGAGCCGGGCGGCCCGCAGCTGCGCTTCGCGGCGGCGGGGATCGTTGCGGCGCAATTGCGCGACGGGCAGATCAGCGAGCAGGCCGCGAAGCTCGCCGGTGGTCTGCGCCTGGAATGCGGTGTGCAGACGGTCTTCGTACTCGGCCATCGTCAGATAGCCCTGTGCGAGCGCCTGGCCCAGGTCGTTGGCGGTCTTCTCACGCTCGTGGTCGCCGGCGCGGGTGGTCTCAACAGTGGCAGGCATCTCGACTCCCTTTGAACTAGGCAGTGACAAGTTCACTATCGCACTCAAACTTGTCATCGTCAAGATGTGATCGACGACGCCTCCGCCTCGGCGAGGTCGCGCAGCGTGAGCAGCTGTTTGCGCATCATCACCAGATCGCCGACGGCAAGTGCCCAGCCGATCGGTCGGGGGCCGTCGAACAGCACGCGGACGTGTAGGCGGCCTCCTTCCTCGACGGCGCGGACCGCATAGGTGACGGCGACCCGGCGGGCGTGCAGGGTGATGTGCTGGTCGGTCGCGAACGAGTACAGCGCGAAGGTGCCCATGAACCGCTGACCAGCGGCGAGGTGGGTCAGTTCCGGACTGCGCGTGCGCGGGCTGCGGCGGCCGAAGTTGTCCAGCAGGTCGTAGCTGTATGGCGCCGCCCGCAATTGGCACAGCCATGCGAACACGGTGGGCGTGGGCGCCTGAATGGTGATCGCCCGGTCCGCGCGGGTGCGTGCGGTGGGCGCGATCGCATCGCACGGCAGGGTGGCGGTCCGCTCATCCGCCGTCGCGCCCCAGTTCATGATCACGCCAACACCTCAGGACGTGGACGCAGTTGCCCCGCAATGCGTTTGAGCGTCCAGTGCACCGCCATGCGATGACCACCCGTGCCGATCACCAGTGCGCGGTAAACCTTGCCGTGCAAACCCGGAAACGCCGCCCAGGTCTGCGAGCGCACACGCGTGCGGTGCGGGCCGAGGGCGTCGAGCTCGAACACCCACTTGTAGACCGAGAACGGGTGGCGTCCCTTCAGTGCGAGGCGTTCGCGTGGGCTGCACTCGTCGATCGCGAAGCCGAACGGCGGACGGGGGTCGGCGGGATCGTCGCACAGAGTGCGCAGGACGGCGGCCCATGTCGTGGCGGCGTCGGCCTCGACGGTTATGGCATGCTGATCGATATAGGGTAAGCGTTCCATATAGAAGGACCGTACTAGATCGTGGCACCTCCGCGGAAGCATGAAACCGATGTGATCCTCGACGCGACGCGCACGCTGGTACTCGCGGACGGACCGCGGGCCGCGAGCGTCGCGGCGATCGCCAAGGCCAGCGGCGCGCCGGCGGGGACGCTCTATCACCGATTCGGCAACCGCAACGGAATCCTCGCGGCCGCCTGGCTCAGAGCGCTCGAACGGTTCCAATCGCGGGCGATGGCCGGCGGGGCGGAGTCCGCGCTGGAATCGGCGGTGGCCATGGCTGTCGGCGCGGTGCGATTCGCCCGTGAGGTGCCCGACGACGCGCGCCTGCTGCTGACGATCCGGCCCGCCGATCTGCTCGACGGCGAACCCGACGCCGACTTCCACGCCAAACTCGCCGCGATGAACGCGCCGCTCATCGCGCGGCTGCACGACCTCGCGCGGCGCCTGTACGGGGACGACGATGCGCGGACCATGGACGCCATGGCGCGCGCCGTCGTTGATCTGCCCTATGCCGTCGTGCGCAGGCACGCGCACGATGACCGACTGCCGGCCTGGTTGGAAGAAGATCTGGCCGATGCGGTCCGTAAGCTGTTGGGCGTGAACACAATCGTCACCGCAAGCCGTGAGATCGCCGCCCCTGCCGATGCCATTTTCGAGTTGATCGCCGATCCGGCGCAGCAGCCGCGCTGGGACGGCAACGGCAATCTGGCCGAGGCGGCGGCCGGACAGCGCGTCCATGCGGTCGGTGACGTCTTCATCATGACCATCTCACAAGGCGGCGACCGGGAGAACCATGTCGTCGAGTTCGAGGAGGGTCGCCGGATCGCCTGGCGCCCATCCGAACCGGGCGCTCAACCGCCGGGGCACCTGTGGCGTTGGGAGCTCGCGCCGCTCGACGCCGGGCGCACCCTGGTCACCCACACCTATGACTGGTCACAGCTCGCGGACGAGAAGCGCATGGTGCGGGCACGCGCCACCACGGCCGACAAACTGCAGGGCTCGATCGACCGGCTCGCCGCGATTGTGGAGGGCTAGCGCCCGGCCGCGAACTCGCGCAGTGAATCCACCTGAACGGGATCCAGTGAGGGACGGACGGTTTCGCGCGCCTTCGCGACATCGGCTGCGGTGACGTCGGCCGCGTCGATCGAACGGCGCATTGCCGTCAAGGCCGCCTCGCGTAGCAACGCCACGCAATCGGCCGCGCTGTAGCCGTCCAGCTCGCCGGCCAGGGTGTCGAGATCGACGTCGTCAGCCAGCGGTATGGATTTGCCTGCCGTACGCAGGATCTCGCGGCGAGCCTCGGCGTCGGGCGGTTCGACGAACACCAGACGTTCCAGCCGGCCCGGCCGCAGCAGGGCCGGATCGATGAGATCGGGCCGGTTGGTGGCGCCCAGCACGACGACGTCGCGCAGTGGTTCGATGCCGTCGAGTTCGGTGAGCAGCGCGGCCACCACGCGATCGGTCACCCCGGAGTCGAAGCTCTGCCCGCGCCGCGGTGCCAGTGCGTCGATCTCGTCGAGGAACACGAGTGACGGTGCCGAGTCCCTCGCGCGGGCGAACAGTTCGCGCACGGCCTTCTCCGACGAGCCCACCCACTTGTCCATCAGCTCAGCGCCTTTGACCGCATGCACCGAGAGCCGCCCCGAGCTGGCCAGGGCCCGCACCACGAAAGTCTTGCCGCAGCCGGGCGGGCCGTACAGCAGCACGCCGCGCGGCGGCTGTACGCCCAGCCGCGCGAACGTGTCCGGGTGCTGCAACGGCCACAGCACGGCCTCGGTGAGCGCCTGCTTGGTCTCCACCATGTCGCCGACGTCGTCGAGCGTCACCGAACCGACCGAGACCTCTTCGGATGCCGAACGCGACAGCGGCCGGATGACCGTAAGGGCTCCGGTCAGATCCTCCTGACGCAGCACCGGCTCGGCACCGTCGGCGCTGGCCCGGGCGGCGGCCCGCAGCGCGCCCTCGCGAACCACCGCGCACAGATCGGCGACCACGAATCCGGGTGTGCGGTCGGCGATTTCATCGAGACTCAGCTCGGCGGTCGGGACATCGCGCAGCAGCACCTCCAGCAGAGCCTTACGCGTCGCGCCGTCGGGCAGGCTCAATCCCAGCTCGCGGTCGCACAGATCCGGGTTGCGTAGCCGGGGGTCGACGCCCTCGGGCACCGCGGAGGTCGCGATGAACGCCACCCCCGGAGTGGCGACCGCATCGCGCAGTTCGGCGAGGATCAGCGTCGCGACCGGATCGGGCGGACGGTCGCCGGCACCCGCAGGCAGCAGCGCGTCGACGTCGGTGATCAGCAGCACGCCGCCACCGTTCTTGACGGTTTGCACCGCGGCCGTCACCTTGCCGAGGCGATCCTCGACATGCAGTGCGCCGACTTCGGGGCCGTCGAGCTCGACGAGGCGCCGCGACGCGCACACCGCGCGGACCATGGTGGCCTTCCCGACCCCGGCCGGGCCGGAGACCAAGACGCCGAGACTGGCTGTCGCGCCGAGCGTTTTGAGCAGTTCGGGTTCGTCGAGGGACAGCTTGAGCCATTCGGTGAGCTTGCCCGCCTGAGTGTGCAGACCCTTGAGGTCGTCGAAGCTCACGGCCGGTTCGTCACGCGTGGCGCTGACCGTGTGCTGAGCACCAGGCACGGGCTCGGCCGGTTCGACGCCCGAACCCCACGACACCACCGAATTGGGTTGCACGCTCACCGGTCCGGCGGGATCGACCCCGGTGACCGTCAACAGCTCCGATGTCCAGGTGATGCCCACCGATGACGCCAGCGCACTGGTCGCCGCCGACGTCGACGTCCCGGGGCCGAGATCGCGCGGCAGCAGCGACACGGTGTCGCCGACGGTCATAACCTTGCCCAGCAGCGCCTGGCGCAGGGTCGCAGACGAAATGGAATCGGTGGCCAGCCGCGAGCCGGACACGGTGACGGCGCGAGCCCCGTACACCGTCACCGGCGCAACGATCACCGTTGCGGTTTCCCGCAATCCCGCGTTGGACAACGTGACATCGTCGAGCAGCGCCGTACCGGCGGGCGTGCCGGCGGGCGCGATGCCTGCAACCGCCGCGGTCGTGCGTGAGCCGGTCAGCGCCACCGCGTCCCATTCACGGATGCCCAGCGCGGCAAGGACTTCCGGATGCAGCCGGACGACGCCACGACGGGAGTCGAGCGCAGAGGTGTTGAGCCGTGCGGTCAGCCTCAGGTGGCTCAGCGCCACGGCGTCAGCGTCGTCTTCCATCTGAGTCACGTCAGCGACCCGGCTTGCGCAGCCCCAGGCGGGCTACCGAACGCCGGTGCGGTTGCGCGCGGCGAATCGCGCGGCGGGCGGCCCGGCGCTGCCGCGGTTGCTCGTCCCAGGATTCCGGATGGTTGGCGACCCAGTGCTTGGTGCGGACCGCGAACGGTATGTGGATCACGTAGGCCACGATGATCACCATGATCACGATGTAGCCGTAGAACACCGAGGCCGCGACCCCGATGGCGACGAGGACCAGCAGCGGGGCGACCATGTTGGGTGATACCGCGAACGTATGGATCTTGCGCATCGGGATACGGCTGACCACCAACATCGAGACGCCGATCATCCATAAGATCACCGCCCACTCCGCTGAGGACGTTGTCCACCATTCGCCCGGAAATTGCATTTTGGCCGCGAGCGGTCCGATCGCCCCGATCGCGCCTGCCGGCGCAGGCATGCCGACGAAGTACTCCTTCTCGTACGCGGGCTGGTCCACGTCGAGCAGCGCGTTGAACCGAGCCAGCCGCAACACGATGCACACCGAATACAGCAGCACCACGATCCAGCCGACCCGCGATTGCGACAGCAGGGTCCCGTAGATGATGAATGCCGGTGCCACACCGAAATTCACCGCGTCGGCCAGCGAGTCGATCTCCTCGCCCATCTTGGACGTGGCCTTGAGCATGCGGGCAACGCGGCCGTCGAGCGCATCGAGGATCGCGGCGACCGCCAGGAAAGCCATGGCTTCCGTCGGCCGGTTGTCGAGGGCCATCTTCACCGCGGTCAGTCCGAGGCAGATGGCGGCGACCGTCATGGCGCTGGGCAGCATCCGCACCGTGAAGGACGGGGGCCGGATACGCGCTTTGATCATGACAGCCCCGCGATCATGGCAACTCCGCCAGCACGGTTTCGCCGGCCAGCGCCCGCTGGCCCCGCGAGACCATCAACCGCGATCCGGCAGGCAGGTAGGTGTCGAGCCGCGAGCCGTACCGGATGAGCCCGTAGGTCTGGCCGATGTCGAGCTTGTCGCCGACGTGCGCGTCGCACACGATGCGCCGCGCGACGAGCCCGGCGATCTGCACTGCGATCACGTGGACGCCCTCCGGGGTGCGGATGACGACGCTGTTGCGCTCGTTGTCCTCACTGGCCGCCTCCAACTCGGCCGAGTGGAATCGACCGGGGCGATGCTGAACGGCGACCACCTCACCGCCGATCGGCGCGCGCTGCACGTGCGCGTCGAGCACCGACAGAAAGATGCTGACCCGTTGCATTGGCGTATCGGACAACCCCAGTTCGGCGGGCGGCACTGCGTCCTGAATGAGGCACACCAGACCGTCGGCCGGCGCCACCACGACACCAGGGCGGGTCGGTGGGACCCGTGGCGGGTGCCGGAAGAACGCGGCGTTCGCGCCCGCGGCGAGCAGGCCCGCGCGCCGCACCCACCGGCGGTTACGGCCGAGGGCGGCGACGGCGAGGCTCGCGCCGACGAAGGGCAGGCCCGCGGAATGCATCGGCGGAATGCTGGATCGCACCAGCGCCGCGAGGCGTTCTGGACCGGATTGGAGGTCGGGGCGTCTGGCCATCGGCTGGATTCTACGTGCGTGCCGGGTCGGATTCGCTAGCTCAGGTCCCACACCGCGACGGGTGCCCCGGCCGCCAGTTCGGTGACGTCCTCGTCAATCTCCAGCAGACAGTTCGCCGAGGCCAGCCACCGCAGATGATGTGAGGCCGGCGGGCCGTAGCTGGTGACGCTGTCACCGGTCAGCACGCCACGCCGGAACTGCCGTTTACCGCGCGGCGACGTCAGGTCCTCGGTCAGCACCGCGGTGCGCCGCGGCCGGCCCGGTCCGGCGTGGCCCATGGCCGTACGCAGCGGTTCACGGACAAACACCTCGAAAGACACGAGCGCACTCACCGGGTTGCCGGGCAGCGTCACGATCGGAACGCCATCGACCATGCCCGACCCCTGCGGCATGCCCGGCTGCATCGCGACCTTGACGAACTCGACCTGATCGGCCAGTGAGTCCTTGACCACCTCGTACGCACCCGCGCTCACGCCGCCGGTGGTGATGATCAGATCGGCGTCGTGCGCGTGCTCGGCCAGGATCGCGCGGAATGTGTCCACGTCGTCACCCGACATCGGCACGGCCACCACCTGGGCGCCCGCGTCACGGACTGCAGCGGACAGCATCACGCCGTTCGATTCGTATATCTGGCCCGGCTGCAGCGCCGTGCCGGGCGCCACGAGTTCGGTCCCGGTCGACATCACGAGCACGCGTTGGCGCGGAAGCACTGTCAACTCCGCCAGGCCGAGTGCGGCAGCCAGCCCCAGTGCGGCCGGGGTGACGACCTTACCCGCGCGCAGCACAGCGGTACCGGCCGTGACGTCCTCACCGGCTCGCCGGATGTGCTGGCCGGACTTGGCCGCCGTGCGGATCGTGACGGTGTCGGTGGCCCCGTCGGTGGCCTCGACCGGCACGACGGCCGTAGCGCCCGACGGAAGCGGCGCACCCGTCATGATCCGGTGCGCGGTGCCGGGTTTCAGCGTCAGCGGGTCGGTGCGGCCGGCCGGGATGTCCTCGGCGACCGGCAACCGGACGGGCGCGTCCGCCGACGCGCCTTCGATGTCCTCGGCGACGACGGCATAGCCGTCCATGGCGGAATTGTCGAAGCCGGGTAGCGACAACGGCGCGACGACATCGGCCGCCAACACCAGGCCCAGCGTTTCGGCCAGCGGCAACTGTTGTGCCGCACGGGCTTTGATCAGCCCGGCGACGATGGTCTGATGTTCCTCGACGGTCCGCATGGCTACACCGGGTACGTGACGCCGGTCAGTTCCTCCGACACCGCCCACAGCCGCCGCTGCAGGTCTGAATCATGGGACTGACTACTGGAATTCACCAGCTTCGGATAACCCCGCAACTCACGGAATCCTTCCGGACCGTAGTACTGGCCGCCGCGCACACCAGGCTCGGTCGCCGCCCGCAATGTGGCCAGCGCGCCCATCGCGGGGCTGTTGGTGAACAGACCCGCCAGCTGGTTGAAACCGGGCAGCGTCGAGCCCGGGATGTGGCGCATCAGTTCGGTGTTCGAGATGCCCGGGTGCGCGGCCACCGCAATCGTCGGTTTGCCGGCCGCCGCGAGCCGGCGCTGCAGTTCGTAGGTGAACAACAGGTTGGACAGTTTCGATTGCCCATAGGCCGCGACGCGGTTGTAGCCGCGTTCCCACTGCAGATCGTCGAAGTGGATCTTGGCCTGAATGCGGTGGGCGATGCTGGCGACCGCGACGACGCGCGATCCGTCGACCGGCAGCAGGTGATCCAGGAGCAGCCCGGTGAGCGTGAACGCCCCGAGGTGATTCGTGCCGAACTGCAGCTCGAAGCCGTCGACAGTGGTCTGCTTGGGCGGGTACATCACCCCGGCGTTGTTGATCAGCAGGTCGATGCGCGGATAGGCGCTCCGCAGTTCATCGGCCGCCGTGCGGATGGAATCCAGCGAGCCCACGTCGAGCGCCTGCAGCTTCAGGTCGGCCTTCGGTGCGGCGGCACGGATGCGGTCGGCGGCTTCGCGGCCCTTGTCGAGGTTGCGGACCGCGATGACCACGTGTGCTCCCTTGGCGGCCAGCGCCCGTGCGGTCTCATAGCCCAGCCCGGTGTTGGATCCGGTGACGATGGCGATCCGGCCGGTTTGATCGGGGACGTCGGCCTCGGTCCATTTCGTGTCGGCGCTCATGGTTCGAACTCTACGGTTCGTCGGGCATGCTCGACTCATGGACCGCGGACGTGACGAGCAGTCAGGCGGCACTGCTTCGGGATTGACCCTTCTCGATCCCGCACACCCGCCCAGCCGCAAGGCGCCGTTGGTGTGGGCGCTCGGCGCGGCCATCCCGTGGGCGCTACTGGTGCTCGCGCAACTCGTGTGGGTCGTCGTCGACCGTCGCATGCTGTGGCTGCATGGTCTCGCCGCGGCCGCCACGCTGGTAGGGATCGTGCTGTTCGTTGTGGTGGTTCCGATGTGGCGGTACCGCGTGCACCGGTGGGACGTGTGCGTCGACTCCGCGACGCCTGCGGTCTACACGCGCACCGGCTGGCTCGTGCAGGAGCGGCGGATCGCGCCGATCTCGCGGGTGCAGACCGTAGACACCTATCGCGGCCCGCTCGACCGGCTGTTCGGCCTGGCCAACGTGACGGTCACGACGGCATCGTCGGCCGGGGCGGTCCGCATCGTCGCGCTGGATGCCGGGGTGGCCGACCGGGTGGTGGCGCAGCTGACCGACATCGCCGCGATCGGCGAACAGGACGCGACATGACCGAGGTGCCTGCTGTTTCGCCGCAATGGCAGCGGCTCAGCCCGCGCATGCTGTTCGTGCACCCGGTCCACGAGGTGTTGCAACAGATCCCGCTGTTGGTCGGTTCGGTGGTGCTGGGCTCGGCGACCGGGAACCCGTTGTGGACGGTTGCCGCGATCGCGTTGACCATCGCATTCGGTTTGGCGCGGTGGTTCACCACCACGTACCGCATCGAGCCAACCGAGGTGCAGCTGCGCACCGGTGTGCTGCAACGGAAAGTACTGTCGGTGCCGCGCAATCGGATTCGTTCGGTGTCGACCGACGCGCGGCTGCTGCACCGGGCGCTTGGGCTGACGGTGCTGCGGATCAGCACCGGCCAGGAAGCCAAGGGCGATGCCGAGTTCGCACTCGACGCGGTCCAGGCCGAGCAGGTACCGCGACTGCGGGCGATTCTGCTGGCCGACGCGGTGCCGGTCGCCGATACGCCGCCCGGTCGCGTGCTGGCGCGCTGGCAGCCGGCCTGGCTGCGCTACAGCCCGCTGAGTTTCACCGGGCTGGCGATGATCGCGGCCGCGGTCGGCCTGGTGTACCAGGCCGGAGCCGGTGCGCTGCTGGGTAATTCGCAGCTCGCGCGGTCCGGGCTGGCGTTCGCAGAGCGGATGGGCGTGTTCGTCAGCGTGATCGTCTCGGTGCTTGCCGTGCTTGTTCTGTCGGTGGTGCTCTCGGTGCTGCGGTCGCTCGTGACGTACGGGAATCTGGAGCTCAGGCGAGACCGCGACGTGCTCCATCTGCAGCACGGGCTGCTTCGGGTGCGCGAGCACACCTACGACATGCGGCGGTTACGGGGTGGCTCGCTGCGTGAGCCGCTCCTGGTCCGGTTGTTCGGCGGAGCGCGTCTGGACGCGGTGATGACTGGGGTCGGCGGCGAGGGCGAGGCGTCGCTGCTGCTTCCGCCATGTCCGTCGGCCACCGCCACGACGGTGCTGGCCGATCTCATCGAGCAGCCTGACGCCGTGAGCGGCCCGCTGCGCTCGCACGGGCGCGCGGCCATGCGGCGGCGCTGGACCAGGGCGCTTCTGTTGCCTGCGTTGATACTTGTGCCCCTTGTGGTTGTGCGAGCGCCGGTGTGGGCGTGGGTGCTGTGGGCGGTGCTCACATTGGCCGCGGCGCTGCTCGCCGCGGACCGGGCACGATCACTGGGCCATCGGGTCGGCGCCGGCTGGCTCGTGGCAAGGGCCGGCAGCCTGGAACGTCGCCGCGACTGCCTGCAAGCCGCGGGCATCATCGGCTGGACGGTGCGCCAGACGCTGCTGCAGCGCCGCGCCGGCGTTGCGACGCTGATCGCGGCGACCGCGGCGGGGGACAAGCGCTACCAGGTGATCGACGTGCCTGCCGCCCAGGCGTGGTCGATCGTCGCGGCCGCGTCTCCATGGGTGGCACACAATCAGTGGGCCGATGGGGTGGGGCCCGAGTTGCGCTGAACCTTCAGGCGTTTACTGTCGCTGCATGGCTATCGGTGGGGTGCTGTTCGACATCGATGGTGTGCTGGTGACCTCCTGGCAGCCCATCGACGGTGCGGCTGAAACGTTGCAGGTGCTGGAAGACAACCAGATTGCCCGGTCCTATCTGACCAATACGACGACGCGAACGCGCGCCCAGATCGCCGAGTTGTTGACGGAGGCGGGCATGGCGGTCGCGCCCGACGAGGTGATCACGGCCGCGGTGTTGACGGCCGAATACGTGCGCGACCGGTACCCGGACGCGCGGTGCTTCCTCGTCAACAGCGGGCAGATCGGCGAGGACATGCCCGGCGTGGACGTCGTGTACTCGAGTGACTTCACCGGGCCGAAGGCCCCGGACACACCCGACGTCGTGTTGCTCGGCGGGGCCGGCCCCGAGTACAGCCACCTCACGTTGAGTTGGGTCTACGACTGGATGGCACAAGGTGTCCCGGTGGTCGCGATGCATCGCAGCACGGCGTGGAACACCACCGACGGTCTGCGGGTCGACACCGGCATGTATCTGATCGGCATGGAGGAGACCTCCGGGCGCAAGGCCACCGCCGTAGGCAAACCGGCGCCGGAGGGCTTCGTCGCGGCCGCCAACCGGCTCGGCGTCGACCCCGACGAGATGTACATGATCGGCGACGACCTCAACAACGACGTGCTCGCCGCTCAGGTGGTCGGCATGACCGGTGTGCTCGTGCGGACCGGTAAGTTCCGTCAGAGCACGCTGGACCGTTGGGCCGCAGACGAATTCGCGATGCAGCCGAACTTCGTCATCGACTCGGTCGCCGATCTTCCTGAGCTGTTGGAGCTTTAGACGCTACCGCCCAGCGATGGCGGCTGGTTGAAGAACGCGTGCGCTTCCTGCCCGATGTCCAAGCCGAGCGGAACGCCGCCGATTTTCTTGTCGGATCGCGGAATTCCGTCGAAGCGCCAATGGACACCGAGATAGATCCGGCTCACGGAGTTCTCCCACACGGGTTCGACGAAATTGTTGAACGTGACGGGCACTCGCGGACGGACCGAGCCGTCGGGATCGTGTGAAACACCGTCGAGTTCGTCCGACGTGAACGTGAACGTCTCGGCCGTGAGCGGAGCCGAAAGCCCTTCTTCGATGTTGAGGACATCTTGCAGTGAAATCGGGCCGGCGGACTTGTTCAGCGTGAGCCGCAGCGCCTGCATGACGGCTGCGCCGAAGGTGGCATGGCCGGACGGGTAGGCAGGGAAGGGCGGCGTGAAGGTACCCCGCGGGCCATTGGTTTGCGGCGCTCCCAGCGGTGCCCAGAACGGATCGCCGTCCGGCGCCGCCTCGTTGCGAACACCGACGACCGGCCGCCAGAGGTTGTAGACGTACTTGTAGTGCCATGCGTCGATGCCCGCGTCGGCCATGGCCACGTTGACCACGGCGAACAACTCTGCCAGCCGCGCCCGGTTGAGCGTCGAGGCGTGCTTCCGGGCGAGGACGCGCACGATCTGGTTGTACAGCCGTGGCGGCACACCGAGGTTGTTCGCCCCGTCGTAACCCCAGTACACGCCGATCCGCTGCTGCTCGGCGGTGCGGTCGCCACGCGTTACCGAGCCGAGGTCACGGACCTCGACGAAGTCGTCCTCGTAGTCCTTGTCGTCGAGGAAGTCGGACAGCCCGTAGCCGGGGAAGGGGAGCAGATCCTGGTGGTCGGCGCCGGTGAATCGCGTGACTTCGCCCCACACCGGCCCAAGCTGCGGTTGGCCGACGTTGTAGGGGTCCGCCCGGTGCACGCCATAGCCGGGGTCGGCCGGCTGCCCACGGGTCACCATATCCGCCGAACCGTCGTTCGCCCGGTACTTCAGGATGGCCTCGGCGATGTCTTTGCCGTGGTCGAACGCCGTCTGGTTGACGTTGCCCAGCGCATCGTCGAACAACGACTCGTACGCGGGGTAGAGCCTTTTGAGCGTGGTTACCGCCGCGCCGGCGATGACGTCATCGACGGGGCCCGTCACGTTGGAAATGTTGTGCGGTGCCATCTTCTTGTTGAGATAGGCGGCAGCCGGCTGGTTGCTTTGGAAGGCGACGGCGTCGTGGATCGCCAGATGCACGATGGCCATCGCTCGCGAGGTGCGAATCGGACCAGGCTGCTGGTTGTTGACATAGCCGTTGGTGAAGTCCCGCCGCGAGGCTTCGAGCAGAACGGAGTTCCAATAGAGGACGCTGTTCATGGCACTTTCCTGTCTGATTGCCAATGGTGGTCAGACGCAGTGTCATTCGCGAGGAACGCGGCCCACACGAGTAGTGAAGTACTCGATTTCTGGGTCAGCTAGGCCTGCAGTGTCCGGACGGCTTCGATGCGGTCCTTGAGCTGATCGGTCGTCGCCGCGGCAACCGGTGGGCCGCCGCAGATACGGCGCAACTCGTTGTGGATCCAGCCGTGCGGCTTGCCGGTGCGGTGGTGGGCGATGGTCACCAGAGCGTTGAGTTCGCGGCGCAGTTCGCGCAACTGCCCGTGCGTGGTGCGCGGTGGCGGCGGGCCGCCAGAAGCCGCCGCTTCGGCAGTGCGCTTGGTGATTTGCTCATCTTGCCTGCGGCGCAACAGGTCTCGCATCTGTTCGGCGTCGAGCAGCCCTGGGATGCCGAGGTAGTCGGCCTCCTCGTCGCTGCCCGCCGGAGTTGCGGTGCCGAACGAGGCGCCGTCGAAGATGACCTGGTCCAGCTCGGCATCGGCACCGAGGTACTCGAAACCGTTTTCGAGCTCGCTCTTTTCGTCCTTGCGCTTCTCGGCGGCTTCGAGCGCCTCGTCGTCGAGCCCGTCGGATTCGCGGTGCGGCTTGCCCAGCACGTGGTTGCGCTGGGCTTCCATCTCGCTGGCCAGCAGAAGCAGGTTGGGCACCGACGGCAGGAAGATGCTGGCGGTTTCACCGGGGCGGCGCGACCGCACGAAGCGGCCGATGGCCTGTGCGAAGAACAGCGGCGTCGACGCACTCGTCGCGTACACGCCGACCGACAGCCGTGGGACGTCGACGCCTTCGGACACCATGCGCACCGCGACCAGCCACCGACTCGTCGACTCCGAGTACTGGCTGATGCGGTCCGATGCGCTGGGATCGTCGGAGAGCACCACGGTGGGCACCTCGCCGGTGATCTTGGTGAGCAGATCGGCGTAGGCCCGCGCGGTCGTCTGGTTGGTGGCGATGATCATGCCGCCGGCATCGGGTACGTGCTGGCGTTTCTGCTGCAACCGCTTGTCGGCCGCCGCGATCACCGCGGGCATCCACTCGCCGGCCGGGTTCAGTGCGGTGCGCCACGCGCGGGCGGTCTGCTCGGCCGTCAACGGTTCGCCGAGGCGCGCGGCGTGTTCTTCGCCGGCACTGTCGCGCCAGCGGGCCTCACCCGAATAGGCCAGGAACACCACGGGCCGGACAACTCCGTCGGCCAGGGCATCCGCGTAGCCGTAGACATGGTCGGCCCGGGAGCGCTGGAATCCGCTCTCGTCGGGCTCGTAGTTGACGAACGGGATCGGGCTGTCGTCGCTGCGGAACGGCGTACCCGTCAGAGCCAGGCGCCGCGTTGCGTCGTCAAACGCCTCGCGCATCGCATCGCCCCAGCTCTTCGAGTCGCCGCCGTGGTGGATCTCATCGAAGACGACCAGCGTCCTGCGGTTCTCGGTGCGCACGCGGTGCCGCGTGGGGTGGCTGGCCACCTGAGCGTAGGTGACGACGACGCCGTGGTACTCCGCTGACGTCTGAGAGTTGGAATTGCTGAACTTCGGATCCAGTGCGATACCGTTACGCGCCGCCGACTGCGCCCACTGAATCTTGAGGTGCTCGGTGGGCACCACCACGGTGATCGCGTCGACCGTACGGTCGGCCAGCAGCTCCGCCGCGATCCGCAGCGCAAACGTGGTCTTGCCGGCGCCAGGGGTGGCGACCGCCAGGTAATCCCGCGGTTTGGCGGTCAAGTACTTCACCAGCGCCTTGCGCTGCCAGCCCCGCAGTGCCTGGGTGCTGGGCGCTGCATCAGCCCGCACCCGAGGACTCCTCTCAGTCGAGATGCAGTCTAGGCCAGCGCGTTACGTCGGCGCATCTTCCCGCGAGTGAGCCGGGCGTGTCGCTCGCGTGCTTTCGGTCCGAAGTTCATGGACGGCACAATGGGCCGCGGGTGTCAACTTTCGAATCGCGGGCGTCTTCGTGACACTCGGCAAACACTCAGCCGTCCATCCGCCGCTGCGGAATTGCCGCGGTTCACCGCCGAACCGGCTCATTACGCTCGGACGATGAGCCGAAAACCCACGAGCAGTACCAACGGTCTGCGGGTGTTGCTCATCGTGCTGGGCGTCATGCTTGTGGCCGGTGTCGTACTCGTCGCAACAGCGTTCCTCGTCTTCAAGTACGCGGTGGATCGTGCTTTCGACAGCAACGATCTCGGCCTGCACTCCATCGACGCCACGGCGGCGGCCGCGGCGATGCAGGACCGCGGGATCGCGATACCCGACGGCTTCGCCTTCATCGAGATGACCGAGCTGAATCAGTTCGTCGGCGCCGACGACTACGCGGGCAGGTATTCAATCGACTTGTCGTTCCCGGATGCCGTGAAGCTGCTCGCCGAAGCGAATCCCGACTTTCCGAAGTTGCGCAGCGCGGCATGTACCGATGAGATCGTGCGTGCGGATTTCCTTGAGGCGCCTGGCTTCACGTGCAGCGCGGGCACCGAACTCGCGGTGACCACGCGGACACTCGACGGTGTGGACGTGTTGGCCGACCACTACCACGGGACGCCGCCGGACACCGAGACCATCCTGGTGGTGCACACCGGCGGGCAGGTGGAGTTATTCGTGTTGTCCCGCGGACACTAGGCCGTCACACGAAGTAGTTGTCGTTCTTGATGAACCACTCGGCGCGTTCTTCGTCGGTGAGATCGGCGAGTTGGGCGAAGCCCTCGAAGTACGCCTCGCGCGGCGCGCCCGGAGCAAACAACATCAACAGCGACGTCGGTGCATCGGCCTCATTGCGGAAGCCGTGGATGCCCCCGGGTGGGACGTAGAGAAAGTCACCCTGACTGCCGTCGACCCAGTCATTGCCGTCATAGAGCTTGACCGTGCCGGACAGCACGAAGAACGCCTCCGACATCGCGCGGTGGAAATGGGGACCCGGGCCGCCGCCCTGCGGGCCGATGTCGACGCGGTACAGGCCGTAATCACCATCGGTCTGTTGCTGATTGGCCAGATAGTGGTACTTCACCAGGCCGAACGAGTCGTAGTCGGCGGGCTCGTCAGCGCGTCTCAAACGGGCGCTGACCTCCGGCTCGTCTTTGGTGTAGCGGGGCGGGGGATAGGGCGGCACATTCCTGGGGTCCCAGAGCGACACGCGACCCAGCCTAGTTGGGATGCCGATTTCGGCACCCGGGTCGTTCGCGCCGTCGCGGCGCGGCCCTGGTGCCGAAATCGGCGACGAGACGTCAGGTCAGGCCGTGGCCTCCTGCAGCGCGGGGAACGTCACCCCGGTGAGCTCTTCGGACACCGTCCACAGCCGGCGCTGCAGATCGAGGTCATAGGACAGCTGGTTGGACAGCACCAGCTTGGGGTAGCCGCGCTGCTCGGCGAAGCTGTCGGGACCGTAATACTGACCGCCCAGCGCAGCCGGGTCGGTCGCCGCGCGCAGTGTCGGCAGGGCACCCATCGCCGCGTCCTGGAACAGCAGGCGGGCTGCGGGCATCGCCACCTGGAAGGCACGCGGGAGGTGCCGTGCCAGTTCGGTGTCGGATCCGCCCGGGTGTGCGGCCAGTGCGGTGGTCTGGTGACCGGTCAGACGGCGCTGAAGTTCATAGGTGAACAGCAGGTTGGCGAGCTTGGATTGACCGTATGCCTGCAGCCGGTTGTAGCTGCGTTCCCACTGCAGATCATCGAACCGGATGCCGGGGGCGAAGCGGTGGCCGGTGCTGCTGACGGTCACGACACGTGAGCCGGTCACCGGAAGCAGGCGGTCGAGCAGTAGGCCGGTGAAAGCGAAATGCCCGAGGTGGTTGGTGCCGAACTGCAGTTCGAAGCCGTCGGCGGTCGTCTGTTTGGGCGGGGTCATCACGCCTGCGTTGTTGATGAGCAGGTCGATGTGCTCGTGCTTGTCCTTGATCTCGGCTGCCGCGGTGCGGACGGACTCGAGTGAGCCCAGGTCCAGTTCCTGCAGTTCGAGCCGGGCGTCGCGAACGGTCCTGCCGATCCAGTCGATCGCGGCGTTGCCCTTGTCGAGGTTGCGCACGGCGAGCACGACGTGCGCGCCCTTGGCCGCGAGTGCCTTCGCGGTCTCCAGCCCGAGCCCGGTGTTGGCTCCGGTGACGACGGCGATGCGGCCGGTTTGGTCGGGAATGCTGGCGGTGGTCCATTTCGTCATGAGAGACTCCTGGTGAGGGTTAAACGGAGTGTGCGCTCCGGTTGCTTCCGAATATACGGAACGTGCGCCCCGTTTTGTCAATCCCCGATTTTGTGAGGTGGTGTCGATGCGCGCGGATGCGGCCCGCAACCGTGCCCGGGTGCTGGAGGTCGCGTACGAAACGTTCGCGGCCGAGGGGCTCACGGTGCCGATCGATGAGATCGCGCGCCGGGCCGGGGTGGGCGCCGGCACCGTATACCGGCATTTCCCGGCCAAAGAAGACCTGTTTCGTGCGGTGATCGCCGACCGCATCAACGCGATCGTCGAAGAGGGCCGGACGCTGCTGGCCGAGGCGGACCCGGCCGACGCGCTGTTCGAGTTCCTGCGGTCAATGGTGCGGTGGAGTGCAGAGGACCGCGGCCTCGTCGACGCGTTCGCCGGTGCGGGTATCGACATCAAAGCCGTGGTACCCGAGGCGGAGGACGAGTACATGGCTGTGCTGGGCGACCTCCTGCGGGTCGCGCAGGAAGCGGGTGCGGTGCGCCGCGATATCGACGCCGCGGACGTCAAAGCGCTCATGGTCGGCTGCCAGGCCATACAGAGCTACAACGCCGACGTGGCCGAGCACACGACCCACGTCGTCTTCGACGGTTTGCGCGCGCCGGGAGTAGCGTCGGCGAGGTGAAGTTCGGCATCTCCACGTTTGTCGACGACGACACCATCGACCCGGCAACGCTGGCGCGTGCGATCGAAGAGCGGGGCTTCGTCTCGCTCGTCGTGGCCGAGCACAGTCACATCCCGGTGAGTAGGGAATCCCCGTATCCGAGCGGTGGCGATCTGCCGTCGTACTACTACAACACCCTCGATCCGTTCGTCACGCTCGCCGCCGCGGCCGCGGTGACCTCAACGATCGAACTATTCACCGGCGTCGCCCTGCTCATCCAGCGCGATCCCATCCACACTGCCAAGGAGGCCGCGAGCATCGACCTGATCTCCGGCGGCCGGTTCGTGTTCGGCGTGGGTGCGGGCTGGAACCTCGAAGAGATGCGCGACCACGGCACCGACCCGAAAACCCGCGGGGCACGGCTGGACGAGAGCATCGAGGCGATCAAGGCGCTGTGGACCACCGAACCCGCCGAGTACCACGGCAAACACGTCGACTTTGAATCGTCTTTTTGCCGTCCCAAGCCGGTCCGGAAGCCGCATCCGCTCATCTATATCGGGGGCAACTCCGACGCCACGGTGAAACGGGTTCTCCGTCACGGCGCAGGGTGGATCTCCAATCCGCTGCCGAGGAACGTGCTGGCCCAACGGATCGGACAGATGCGCGACGGCGCGGGCCACGATGTCGCGCTCGCGATGTTCGGGACACCCATCGATGCCGACTATTGGCGGGCGGCCGAGGATCTCGGGTTCGGTCAACTCGGGTTGTTCCTGCCGTCGGTCGGCGAGGACGAATCGCTGCGCTTGCTCGACGACTTCGCCGCGCGCGTCGAGCAGTACCAATCCGGTGCGTAACAACCTTGCACTCGCACTGGTCGAGTGCTAAGAATGCAGTTGGCACTCTCGATTCGTGAGTGCTAGGTCGGGACGGTGAGACCGGGGCCGCACCTGCGGGAGCACACCCCAGTCGTCCGTCGCGGGCACTGAACCCGACCAACGAACGTGCGATCCCCTATCCGGAGGAATCACTTCGCAATGGCTAAGACAATTGCGTATGACGAAGAGGCCCGTCGCGGCCTTGAGCGGGGCCTGAACAGCCTCGCCGACGCGGTAAAGGTGACGCTGGGCCCCAAGGGTCGCAACGTCGTCCTGGAGAAGAAGTGGGGCGCCCCCACGATCACCAACGATGGTGTGTCCATCGCCAAGGAGATCGAGCTGGAGGACCCGTACGAGAAGATCGGCGCTGAGCTGGTCAAAGAGGTCGCCAAGAAGACCGACGACGTCGCGGGCGACGGCACCACCACCGCCACCGTTCTGGCCCAGGCTCTGGTTCGCGAAGGTCTGCGCAACGTCGCGGCCGGCGCCAACCCGCTCGGCCTGAAGCGCGGCATCGAGAAGGCCGTCGAGAAGGTCACCGAGACCCTGCTGAAGTCGGCCAAGGAGGTCGAGACCAAGGAGCAGATCGCTGCCACCGCCGGTATCTCGGCCGGTGACCAGTCCATCGGCGACCTGATCGCCGAGGCCATGGACAAGGTCGGCAACGAGGGTGTCATCACCGTCGAGGAGTCCAACACCTTCGGCCTGCAGCTCGAGCTCACCGAGGGCATGCGCTTCGACAAGGGCTACATCTCGGGTTACTTCGTCACCGACGCCGAGCGTCAGGAAGCGGTCCTCGAGGATCCGTACATCCTGCTGGTGTCGTCGAAGGTCTCGACCGTCAAGGACCTGCTGCCGCTGCTGGAGAAGGTCATCCAGTCCGGCAAGCCGCTGCTGATCATCGCCGAGGACGTCGAGGGCGAGGCACTGTCGACCCTGGTGGTCAACAAGATCCGTGGCACCTTCAAGTCCGTCGCCGTCAAGGCCCCTGGCTTCGGTGACCGCCGCAAGGCGATGCTGCAGGACATGGCGATCCTCACCGGTGGCCAGGTCATCAGCGAAGAGGTCGGCCTGTCCCTCGAGACCGCCGACGTCGCGCTGCTGGGCAAGGCCCGCAAGGTCGTCGTGACCAAGGACGAGACCACGATCGTCGAGGGTGCCGGTGATTCCGACGCCATCGCCGGCCGCGTGGCTCAGATCCGCGCCGAGATCGAGAACAGCGACTCCGACTACGACCGTGAGAAGCTGCAGGAGCGTCTGGCCAAGCTGGCCGGCGGTGTTGCGGTGATCAAGGCCGGCGCTGCCACCGAGGTGGAGCTCAAGGAGCGCAAGCACCGCATCGAGGACGCCGTCCGCAACGCGAAGGCCGCCGTCGAGGAGGGCATCGTCGCCGGTGGTGGCGTGGCTCTGCTGCAGTCGGCTCCGGCGCTGGAGGAGCTCAAGCTCACCGGCGATGAGGCCACTGGCGCCAACATCGTCCGCGTGGCGCTGTCGGCTCCGCTGAAGCAGATCGCCTTCAACGGTGGTCTGGAGCCCGGCGTCGTCGCCGAGAAGGTCACCAACTCGCCCGCCGGCACCGGCCTCAACGCCGCCACCGGTGAGTACGAGGACCTGCTCAAGGCCGGCGTTGCCGACCCGGTGAAGGTCACCCGCTCGGCGCTGCAGAACGCAGCCTCGATCGCGGCGCTGTTCCTCACCACCGAGGCCGTCGTCGCCGACAAGCCGGAGAAGGCCGCCGCACCCGCCGGCGACCCGACCGGTGGCATGGGCGGTATGGACTTCTAAGTCCCTTTACGAGAAGGCCCGGCTCGCTTGGCGAGCCGGGCCTTTTCGTTTATCCCCAGCGTGGGGTTCATGCACAGGTTTTGCTGTATTTCGGTGCACTGGGCCCACTTTCGTCGGCGGTCTCGCCGAACGTGCCGGGCATGGAACCTTTTGTCGGAAGTGCCGCGATTCGTCGCGGCGAGTTAACCCGGCGCTCCCTGGTGCGCGGGCATCGAGCGGTCTACCGCGACGTATATGTCCGGCGCGATGTCGAGCTGACCGCTCGAATCCGGGCACAGGCGGCGTGGCTGAGCACAGGCGCCACGCTCGCGGGGATGTCGGCTGCGGCGGTGCATGGCACGAAGTGGTTGAACCCGGCGATGCCCGCCGAGATCATTCGTGCCGACCGGCACGCGCCGAGCGGGATCGTGGTGCGCTCTTGGACACTCGATCCAGGGGAGACATGCCGTGTTGCCGGCACAGAAGCTACGAGTGCCGCCCGCACAGCGTTTGACATCGGCCGGCGGCACTACTTCGACGACGCAGTCCCCATGGTGGACGCGTTGCTCAATGCCACAGGGATCAAGCCCGCCGATGTGACTGCGGTGGCCGATGTCCATCCGGGTGCACGCGGTGTCGCACAGCTGCGAGTCCTGTTGCCCTGGATCGACGGCGGTGCCGAGTCTCCGCAGGAGAGCAGGTTGAGACTGGTCATTGTCCGGGGTGGGCTACCTGTCCCAGAGACCCAGATCGAGTTCCGCGAACTGCACATACGCGTCGACATGGGATGGCGGGAATGGCAGGTCGCAGTGGAATACGACGGCGTTCAACACTGGACCGATCGGCGGCAGCGGTCTTGGGATATCGACCGAATCGCGATGCTTGAGGAGGCTGGCTGGGTGGTAGTGCGGGTCAGCGCAGAGATGATGTCGCGACCGCACATCATCGTCGAACGTGTGCGGGCAAAATTGCGGGCCGCTGGCTGTCCAGTCTGAGGCCGAGCGTGGGCATTGTGTACGGATTTCGCCGCAATCGCGTGCACAAACCCCACACTGGGCGGCACGTCAGTTCTCCGAAAGCACCACGCAGTCGTTGGTGCCGGGGTTCGCCGCGTTCCGCGACTGTTTGCGGTGCAGGACCGCGCGGCTCGGCACGATCTGCTGGGTGTCGTCGTCGGTGGCGGCGGGTTGTCCGCGGCCGTCGACGATCAACGAGAAACCACCGGGCTGGCGTGGTGGCCAGATGAGGGTCACCCCGTCGTGCAGGGCCAGGTTTCTGCGGGTGTGCCCGCCGACCGGGCCCACATCGATGACGCCGTCGACGAACTGGGGCTCCACCGCCACGGTGTGTGCGTGGTAGTTGTCGTCGACGGTGACGAGATAGGCGAACGTGTAGTCCGTCAGCTTGGCGGCCAGCTGGTTGAGATCCACTTTCACGCTCATGACGCGAGGATAGTTCGGTTTGCCCGCCGTCGGGCCGGACCTGTCAGACCGGCGCAACTTGGCGGCCGCGGATGAGCCGGCCGGGTCGCGCATCGGTGGGCACGCCGTTCTCGGCGATGACTTCGCCGGAGACGATGGTCGCGACATAGCCGTCCGCGGCCTGGTCGAGGCGACGGCCGCCGCCGGGCAGATCGTGAGCGACGACCGGCCGGTGCAATCGCAGTCCCGCCTGGTCGATGACGTTGAGATCGGCCTTGTAGCCGACGGCGATCCGGCCGCGGTCGGCCAGACCCGCGACCTGGGCGGGCACCGAGGTGAGCTCGCGGACGGCAGCTTGCACGCTCATGCGGCCGGTGGCCCGATCGCGAACCCAGTGCGTGAGCAGATAGGTGGGGAAGCTCGCGTCGCAGATCATCCCGTAGTGCGCGCCGCCGTCGCCGAGGCCGAGCACGACGTCGTCGCGGCGGATCAGCTCGGCGACCGTGTCCAGCGAGTTGTCGCGGAAGTTGGCCAACGTCACGAGCAGCATGGCGTGCCCGTCGTCGTCGAGCACGCGGTCATACGCCTCCTCGAGCGGGCTCACGCCGCGGGCACGGGCCCGTGCGCCGATGGAATTGGCCGGGTCTGGTTCGTAGTCGGGTGCGTCGCCGAGCGGGTACATGTAGTCCCAGGCCTGCACGGCGAACATCAGCGGGTGCCCGTCGCTTGCCGGTGAGTCGGCCAGAATCCGTTGGCGGACTTCGGGTTTGCGCATCTCGGCGACCCGCTCCGCGAGTGGCAGATGCGCGATCTCGCGATAGCTCGGGTACAGCACGAACGGATTTCCCGACAGTTCGAGGCCCAGCACGAGCCCGATGGGCCGCGGGAAGATCTGGGCGGTGATGAAAGGACCGTCCGCTCCGGCGTTCTCATTGGCCTTCTCGACCATCCGCAGCGCATCGAGGAAGAACGGCGGGCCCGCGTTGCCGATCGCCAGCGTGAACGTGACGGGCAGGCCGACGTCGGCGGCCACATCGAACACCGTCTGAAGTGCGGGCTCGTAATCGCCGGCCACCAGATCCGGCACGAACTGGATGAGCCCGCCGCCGGCGTCGTCGACTCCGCGGGCGATCGCCTCGATCTCGGCGTAGCCCGCGTCGTAGCTCGGAATCGGTTGGCCGCTTTCGGTTTTGTGGATGGTCAGCCGCGACGACGCGAAGCCGAGTGCACCGCATCGCACGGCCTCGGCCGCGAGCTTGCGCATCAGCGCCAGATCCTCGTCGGTGGCGGCTTCGCGGTCGACGCCGCGCCTGCCCATCACGTACACGCGCAGCGGCGAGTGCGGAAGGAACGCTGCGACGTCAATGTCGCGACGCCCCGCGTCCAGCGCGTCGAGGAATTCCGGGAACGTTTCCCATGTCCACGGAAGTCCGTCGACCATCACGACTCCCGGGATGTCCTCCACGCCTGCCATGACGTCGACGAGCACGTCGTGATCGTCGGGCCGGCACGGCGCGAACCCGACGCCGCAGTTGCCCATGACCGCTGTCGTCACGCCGTGCGCGGAGGACGGCGTGAGCCGGTCGGACCAGATCGCCTGGCCGTCGTAATGGGTGTGCAGGTCCACGAACCCCGGCGTGACGAGCAGGCCGGTCGCATCGATCTCGCGCTCGGCCGCCCCGGCCACGGACCCCACCTCGACGATGACGCCGTCGCGTACCGCGACGTCGCCGATGAACGGTTCGCCGCCCAGTCCGTCGACGATCAGGCCACCGCGGATACATACGTCGTAGGTCATCTAACAAACCTACGACCACCTGTCGGTGTCGCGTGCCAGGATCGAGCGCGTGATCGATCATTTCGGAATCAACTGCGCAGACTTCGCCAAGTCGAAGGAGTTCTACGACGCGGTCCTGGGCGTGCTGGGCTACACGCGTCAGATGGACTACGACGTGGCCATCGGTTACGGCAAGGACGGGCATCCCGCCTTCTGGATCGCCGATATCAGTGCCGGTGCCGCCGGCGGGCCCAACCGCGAGATCCATGTGGCGTTTCACGCGTCCGGCGTCGATGTGGTCACCGAGTTCTACGAGACCGCGCTGAAGCTGGGTGCCGAGCCGCTGCACGCACCACGCCTGTGGCCCGAGTATCACCCCGGGTATTTCGGCGCGTTCGTCCGCGACCCGGACGGCAACAACGTCGAGGCCGTTTTCCACGGGGCCCCGCCGCAATAGCGCCTACAACGTGCTGATCGCGGTGATGAGCCACGCACCGTTGATCTGCGCGAGCTCGACCCGGATGGCCAGCTGCGCCTCCGTCTTGGTCTTGTTGCTTGTCGAGGCGACGGTCTGGTCGACGAACGTCAGCACCTGAGCCTTGTCGGCCGACAAGGTTTCGATCGCGGCGTTGCGAACGGTCGCGGTCTGCGTGACGCCGTTGGACCGGGCGATGGCCGTCTTCGAGCGCATCTGTTCGCGGTAGTTGTCGACGGCCTTGCCGGTCAGCAGTGAAGCGAGGTCATCGACGTCGTCATCGTCGGTTCTCGGCGTGTAACTCAGCAGCTTCTCGAGGTTGGCGGTCGCCAACTCCAGCACCTCGTCGCGCGCGGCGGTCTCGTCGGCGACCGGTGTCGGTGCCGGCCGGTTCTTGTCCATCAATTGCCACGTGCCGAGCCCGAGCGCAACCGCTATGCCCACGACGAGGCTGCCAACCAGAACCACCCATCCCGTCCGGCGCTGCATCAGTCCACGAACTCCATCTTCGAGGCCTTGTAACCGTCGCCGACCTTGACCATCGTGATTTCGAGCCGCTGGACGGCGTCCTCGCGCGGGGCATTGGTGTTGTACGTCGTTTTCGTGGTGACACTGACCAGCACCACGGCCTCGTCGGTCGTGAACGATTCGACACCGGCGCCGGTCACGTCGGCCTCGGTCTCTTTGCCCTCGTCGACCGTGCCCTGCTTCATCTTCGCCGAACCACTGCGCAGCCGGTCCTGGAATTCACCGGTCGTCTGATCGATCACGCGCTCGATGTCAGCGTCGACGGTGTCGGCATTCACGGTGACGAGATCGACCGCCAGGGTCTTAGCCGCGTCGACGTAGGGCTGCCATTGTGGGGTGGTGCTCGCCGTCGGGGCGCTGCGGAGGAACTGGGTGGCGGCAAAGCCGATCGCGCATGCCAACAACACACCGAGCACGGCGGGCACGAGAGTCCTTGCCGCGCTGCGCTTCTGTCGCGGGCGGGGTTGCAGTGCGGGAGGCGTGAACGACCAGGCCGCCGCAGGGGGCGGCGTGCTGATCGACGGGCTACTGATGTGCGGCGCAGGCGGTTGCGGCGCAGGAGCCGGTGGCGGCGACGGCGGTGAGACGACCGGCCGCGCGGTGCTCGCCACGGGCGGACGTGGCGCGGGTTTGGGAGCGGCGTTCGCGAGCGCGTTGGCGAAATCACTGCACTGGGCGTAGCGCTCGGCCGGATTCTTGGCCAGGCCCTTGGCCATCACGTCGTCGAGGTGGGCGAGTTCTGGGCGTGAGTCGCTCAGGCGTGGCGGCGGTTCGCTGAGGTGCTTGCTGATGACGACGGCCGCGTTCGAGTGGTGGAACGGCGAGCGTCCGGTCAGGAGATGAAATGCGCTGGCAGCCAGGGCGTATTGATCGGCCCGGCCGTCCATGTCCTGCCCCAGCAGCTGCTCGGGTGCGGAATAGGCCATCGAACCGACCGCCATGTTGGTGGCGGTCAGGCCGCTGATGTCGTCGACGCGGCGCGCAACACCGAAGTCCGCCAAGAGAATTCGGCGTCTCGTACGCACGCGGGGAGCGGTATCGGCATGGTCCCCGGATCCGGTCAGCAGGATGTTCGCCGGCTTGACATCGCGGTGCAAGAGGTTGCGGGTGTGGGCGTAATCGAGCGCGTCGGCGATTGCCGTGACGATCTCGATCGCCTCGGGTAACGGCATTCCGGTCGGATGGTGTTCGCGGACGAACCGTGACGCGTCGGTGCCGTCCACATAATCCATGGCGATCCAGAGCTGACCGTCGCTCTCGCCGCGGTCGTGCAGGCCGACGATATGGGGATGCCACAACAGGGCGGCGATGTCGGCTTCCCGATTGAACCGCTGCCGGTACTGCGTGTCGCCGGTCAGCGAGGTCGGCAGGATCTTGAGCGCGTCCTGACGGGGCAGCCGCGGATGCTGCGCCAGATACACCTCGCCCATGCCGCCGGAGCCGAGCAAACGTTGAATCGTGTACCCGGCGAACACGTCACCGGTGTTCAGCGGCATGGCCGTGATAGTAGCGGTGACCGGGGACCTTTCCAGCGCGAGTAGCGTCAGGATCATGACCGCCGCCGATTCCGAAGCCGTCCGGGAGCTGTTGCGTGACGCGTTCACCCGGCTGATCGAGCACGTCGACGACCTCACCGAGGGGCTGACCGACGAGGTGTCGAGCTATCGGCCGACGCCGCAGGCCAACAGCATCGCGTGGCTGATCTGGCACAGTGCCCGATGCCAGGACCTGCAGCTGTGCGACATCGCGGGCGTCGAGCAGGTGTGGACCCGCGACGGATGGGTCGACCGGTTCGGCCTCGACTTGCCGCGCAACGACATCGGATACGGCCACCGGCCCGAGGACGTCGCCAAGGTGCAGGCACCGGCCGACCTGTTGGCCGGCTATTACCGAGCCGTGCACAAGGTCACGCTCGAGTACATCGCCACGGTCACCGCGGACGAGTTGGCGCGAGTCGTCGACACCAACTGGGATCCGCCGGTGACGGCGAGCGCACGGCTGGTCAGCATTGTCGACGATTGCGCACAGCATCTCGGCCAGGCGGCCTACTTGCGAGGAATCATCGGGAAATGACGCGCTGGTGGCCACCGGTCGCGATGGTCGCCATGTTGGTGCTGGGCGTGGCGGTGCGTCACGGACCGACCCCCGTCGACGGCTGGTTTCAGGCGTTGGGCCGCGACCTGGGTCCGTACCGCCGGACGTTCCTGTTGTTCACGGACTGGCGATGGCTGACGCCGGTGCTTCTGGCCGCGATCGTCGTGGTGCTGTGGCGCAGACAGTGGTGGCTTGCGGCGGCGATGGCCGTGAGCCCGCCGCTCGCGATTGCCGTGGCGCGGGCGTGCAAACACCTCTTCGGTCGGGAGAAGGGCGGTGCCCTGGCTTATCCCAGCGGCCACGCGACGTTCGTCGTCATGGTGATGGGGATGTTCTTGATCGCCGCCGGGTTCGCCGCATGGGCCGTTGCCGTGGCGGTCACCGTGAGCCTTCTCGGCATGTTCGGGCAGGCGATCACGCACCATTACTTCACCGATACGGTCGGCGCGGCGTTGCTGGCCACGTCGGTCGTCTGTCTGGTCTACGTCACGACCCGGCCCACACTTGACAGGTGTCAACCCCGGTGCGACGTGGGTCACAAACGGTGGTTAACATAGGGCGCATGACAGCGACGCCTGAAGTAGAACTGCCGGAGACCGGCACTATTCACAACCCTGCGACCGGCGCCGTCGCCGGCCAGGTGCGTTGGACCGATCCGGCCGATGTGCCGCGGATCGCGGCGGGCCTGCGGGCCGCGCAGAAGGAATGGGAGGCCCGCGGCGCGAAAGGCCGCGCCAAGGTGCTCGCCCGCTACGCCGTGTGGCTCGGCGACCACCGCGACGAGATCGAAAAGCTGCTGATCGCCGAGACCGGCAAGTCGGCAGTGGACGCGGCGCAGGAGGTGCCGCTGCTGCTGATGATCTTGTCGTACTACATCAAGACCGTGGAGAAGGCGATGGAGCCCGAGACCCGGCCCGCTCCGTTGCCGTTCCTGTCGATCAAGAAGATCGCCGTGCACTACCGCCCGCGCGCGGTCGTCGGCATCATCGCTCCGTGGAACTACCCGGTCGCCAACGCGATGATGGACGCCATCGGCGCACTCGCCGCCGGTTGCTCGGTACTGCTCAAGCCGTCCGAGCGCACCCCACTGACGGCCGAGGTGCTGCTGCGCGGCTGGTTGGACTCCGGCGCGCCGGAGGTGTTCGCACTCGCCCAGGGCGCCCGTGAGGTCTCCGAGGCCGTCATCGACAACTCCGACTACATCCAGTTCACCGGGTCCAGCGCGACCGGTGCCAAGGTGATGGAGCGCGCCGCGCGGCGGCTCACCCCGGTCAGCCTCGAGCTCGGCGGCAAGGATCCGATGATCGTGCTGGAGGACGCCGACGTCGAGCTCGCCGCGAACGCTGCGGTGTGGGGCGCGATGTTCAACGCGGGCCAGACGTGTGTGTCGGTCGAGCGGGCCTATGTTCTTGAGCCCGTCTATGACCAGTTCGTCTCGGCTGTCGTGAAAGCCGTGAACAACCTCAAGATGGGTGCGGGCGAGGGCTACGACTTCGGCGCACAGATCGACGAGAACCAGGTGGCCATCACCGAGCGGCATGTGAACGAGGCGATCGCGGCCGGGGCCAAGGCGTTGACCGGTGGCAAGCGGTATGACGGGACGGGCAGTTTCTACCCGCCCACGGTTCTCGTCGACGTCGATCACTCGATGTCCTGCATGACCGAGGAGACGTTCGGCCCGACCCTGCCGATCATGAAGGTGTCCTCGGTCGAGGAAGCTGTCCGGCTTGCCAACGACAGCCAGTACGGCTTGAGCGCCTCGGTGTTCTCCAAGGACACCGACCGGGCGAAAGCCGTTGCATTGCAGTTGGATTGTGGAGCGGTCAACGTCAACGACGTGATCTCGAACCTGATGTGCACCACCGCGCCGATGGGCGGATGGAAGACGTCGGGCATCGGCGCGCGGTTCGGCGGCGTCGACGGCGTTCGCAAGTTCTGCAAGCAGGAGACCGTCGTGGTGCCCCGCACCAATGTCGGTGCCGGCGGCAACTACTACAACAACTCCCACAAGGCGTTGGCGCGGATGAACAAGCTCATGACCAAAATGGCGCTGTCGCGCCCGCGGCGCAAGGCCAAGTAGGAGAGGGGTAACTCGCCACCGGCCGTTCACTGCGGTGTCACCTTGGCTTCTGCCGGGGCCGATACTTTCGGCCGGTGACTCTGGACTCCACTGGCTACGCCGTCCGCGACGACGATGACGACGACCCTGAGCTGCTGCTTCTTCCGAGCGGCGAAGTCGTCGACACCTGGCGCGAGGGCTATCCGTACGACGAGCGGATGAAGCGCAACGACTACGAGGAGCAGAAGCGACTGCTCCAGATCGAGTTGCTGAAACTGCAGAAGTGGAGTCAGGCCAACGGCCACCGGCACGTCATCGTGTTCGAGGGCCGCGACGCCGCGGGCAAGGGTGGCACCATCAAGCGGTTCATGGAGCACCTCAACCCGCGCGGTGCTCGCGTCGTCGCGCTGGAGAAACCCACCGAGAAGGAACGCACTCAGTGGTATTTCCAGCGCTACGTCGGCCACTTGCCCGCCTCCGGTGAGATCGTGCTGTTCGACCGGTCCTGGTACAACCGCGCCGGTGTCGAGCGAGTGATGGGCTACTGCACACCCAAGCAGCATGCGGAGTTCATCCGCCAGGCCCCGCTGTTCGAGCAGATGCTGGTCAACGACGGCATCAGCCTCACGAAGCTGTGGTTTTCGGTGACGCAGTCCGAGCAGCGCACGCGCTTCACCATCCGCCAGGTCGATCCGGTGCGCCAATGGAAACTCTCCCCGACCGATCTTGCGTCGCTGGACAAATGGGATGACTACACCGCGGCCAAGGAAGACATGTTCGCCTGGACCGACACCGAAACCGCGCCGTGGACTGTGGTGAAGAGCAACGACAAGAAACGCGCCCGTATCAACGCCATGCGTTACGTGCTCGGTAAGTTCGACTACGACAACAAGGACCATGAGGTGGTCGGCCATGCCGATCCACTCATCGTGGGGCGTGCGCTCTCGGATTGATCCCCGGTGCCGCCCCGGCTAGGAGGGCGGCGTGCGGTTTGTGACGACGCTGTTCCTGTGGGTGCTGACGACGGCTCTGCTCGCGGTGGCGGTACCGAGCGCGTGGGCGCAGAAGAACGTCATCGATCGCACCGGGTACTCGGCGTTCGCCGCGGCGGCCGCCAAGGACCCACAGCTGCAGCAGGCGGTCGCTGGTGAGCTCACCACCCAGGTGACCACATTGGCCGCGCAACGCGGCGCCGACGTGAATGCCGGCATGGTGCGCGGGGTGGCCAACGCCTACACCGCGGGTGAAGCGTTTCCCGGACAGTTCGCCAGGGCCAACGAAATCGCGCACACCTGGATGTTCACCGACCGGGTGGCTCGCGACGCCGACGGCGGCTGGGTGATCGATCTCGCGCCGATGCTGTCGGACACGTCGTTTCAACAGACCCTGGCGAACTTCGATGTCGAAGTGCCGCAGACACTTACGGTGCAGATCACGGCATCGCCGCCTGCCGGCCTGGAACCGGGGAAACTACGGTTGCTGGCGGTGTGGGGGCCATGGGTGAGTGTGGCGGCCGCGGTGCTCACCGGAGTCTTTGCCCTGCTGACGCTGGCTGCGGCCCGTTCCCGCGGCAAAACGCTTGCAGCGTTGGGTGTTTCGGCACTTCTCGTCGGTGCGGCCGGGTGGGCCGGGCTGGAGGCCGCACGTCGGTACATCAACGATGCGCTCAACCACACCAGCGGCGACATCCGCCAGATCGCCGATTCGATGGTCGGCCACGCAATCGGCAGCCTGCACCAGTGGCTCAACCTGACCCTCGCGGCCGGCGGTGGCCTTGTGGTGTTGGGCGTGATCGTGGCGATGCTGGGCGGCCTGCGCCGCCGGACGGACTGACAGTGACCTCACAGCGGTTGTGGGGTAAGTCGAGCTGATCGGCTGCCGCTAATCACATGACGGCCCGCGAACGCGGGTCCTCGTGTGAGGAGGCAGACGCATGACGACCTTGGTGCGGCCATTCGGCGCGTGGGAGCGGTTCTTCTACCGCTACAACGAAAACAATCAGGTGCAATTCTCGGTGGTTGTCGAATTCGCGGTCCCATTCGAAGAGACCATGGTGCGTGCCGCGCTCGATGCTGTTCAGCGGCGCTACCCGGTGTTGTCGGCGCATGCCGAGGATCGGCCCGGGACGCGGTTGGGCTTCTACCGTGCTGCCGAGGCTTCGCCAATCCCGCTTCGGGTTGTCCGCCACGATCGCACCGACTGGCAGTCTGCGGTCACCGAGGAACTGATCCAACCGCTGGGTGGTGCCGGGAACCCTCTCATCCGCGCCGTGCTGATCACCGACGCCACCACGTCGACCGTTGTCCTGACGTTCGATCACACTGCCTCAGACGGGATATCGGCAACGTTGGTGATCGACAGCCTGGTGGCCGCGCTCAACGGCAGGCAGTTGAACGAATTGCCGGTGGCCGAGCCGGTGGAGGACGTGATCAACCGCGTCGTGCCCACTGCGCAGTTCGATGTCCCGCCGGTCGATCCCCGCATGGGTATTCCGGCCAAGATCCGTCCTTTCGACGGCACGGCTCCCGACATCGCGGCGATCGAGCTGAGCGGTGCGGAGACCGACCGGCTGGTGAAGCGGTGCCGCGTCGAACACACCACGGTGCACGCCGCAATCCTGGTGGCCCAGAGCCTGGTACGAGCCGAAGAGCTCGGCGAGAACTTCGTTCGCGTGTTCAGCCCCATCAACGTCCGGGAGACGGTGGGAGTGGGGGAGGTCTACGGGCTCTACATCGGCGGTGCGCTGAACGGGGTTGCGGTCGACGGCGATGTCGCATTCTGGGACCGGGCCCGCGCGGTCAGCGCCGAACTCGCGATATGCCGATCGGCGCATGCGGTTGCCGCAGTGACCGCGCGAGTGCAGGACAGTATCACGATCGATGCGGAAGCCGTTGACGCGGAACACTTCCTGACCGAATCGCTGCCGTCGGAATTGTTGATCACGAACCTCGGAGCGCGAGATCTCACCGCCACCGGGCCGATCGCCCCGGTCGCGGTGTGGGGGCCCGTGGTGCACGAGCAGTTCGCCGGCGAGTATGTCACGGGTATCGTCACGTATCGGGGCAGGCTGCGTATGGTCACGTGCGCGTACACGCCGCCTGGCGGCTTCCTGGCTGGCATGCGGGCCCTGCTGATGACCGAATGCGGATGACGCGACCTGCGTCAATTCGCTTGAGGGAGATAGCCGTTGGCGGCAAGGCAGTGATGAAGTTTCCGCCGTGCATCGAATATCGCTTTGTGTATGGCGTTTCGGCTGATCCCCAGCTCGTCGACCAGGACGTCGAGCGGGGTTTCGTCGACCACGACGGCGACGAACAGCCGACGCTGATGTTGTGTCATGGTCTGCTCGATGGCCTGCTTGATGACGGTGAGCAACTCAAGTCCCTCGGCGTACGACGCGGGATCGACCAGCGTCCGGTTCGGTATCCGGGTCCAATCCTCATCTGACAGTGCCGCCATTGGGACGCGCCAGTGATGGCGGTTGAGCTTCTCCGACACCTCCAACGCGACGAAGCGATACGCCCATGTGGTGAACCGGCTTTCGCCGCGGAAGCTGACCAACTTGGCCAGTACCGCAAGAAGCGCGTCAGCGGCGGCCTGCTCGGCGATGTCGTCGAGTTCCCGCCCGGTGACGGGTGTTCGGGCCGCACGTCGGCGGACCTCGCGGCGCGCGACCCGCACGAGCACGCCGAACAGGCGGTTGATCCCGTCTTCGCGTTCGGTGCCATGGCCGCACAGGGAGCGCATCCACCGAACCGTATCGGGATCACGGTCGAGCCCGAGGGGACAACGTGAGGGCGAATCGATGGTCACGCATCCGAGAAACGTTATGCGTCGACGTCCGGTTCGATGACGTGCGACGGGTCGGGCCTGCGCTCCGGCGGTGCCTGGCTGTAGTCGCCCCACGGCCCGTCACGGCGCTCGACTGCGGCGCGCACGCCGTCGTGCGCAGCGGTGCCGATGAAACTCAGCGCGTCGGGGGTGTTGCGCATCAAGCCGTCGAGGATGCCGCCGAGCGTCTGGGTGGAGGCCAGGCCCATGTTCTCGTAGGCCTGATTGACGATGAGCTTCTGGGCTTGCAGCTGGGACAACGGGATTCGCGCCAGCTTGCCCGCAACCTCGGCCACCCGGGCCTCAAGGTGCTCGAACGGAACGGATTCATTGATGAGTTCCACTGCGGCGGCTTCTTTTCCGGTGAGCGGCTCACCGGTCAGCGAATGCCACTTCACCTTCGCCAGGCTCAGCCGGTACAGCCACATTCCGGTGAGGTAGGCACCCCACATGCGCGCATACGGGGTGCCGATGACCGCGTCGTCACTCGCGATGACGATGTCGGCGCACAGCGCATAGTCACTCGCACCGCCCACGCACCAGCCGTGCACCTGGGCGATCACCGGTTTGGACGCGCGCCAGATGGCCATGAACTTCTGGGTCGGCCCGGTCTCGCGGGCGCTGACCATCGCGAAGTCCTTGCCCGGGTCCCAGCGGCCGTCGGTGTTCATCGCTGCACCCCAATGCTGGAAGCCGCCGCCGAAGTCGTATCCGCCGGAGAATGAGCGGCCGGCACCCCGCAGCACGATCACCTTGATCTCCGGGTCGCGCTCGGCCAGGCCGATGGCCTTCTCGATCTCATCGGGCATCGGCGGCACGATCGTGTTGAGCTGCTCGGGCCGGTTCAGCGTGATGGTCGCTATCGGAGCAGCCGTGCGGTAGAGCAGTGTTTCGAACTCGTGGGCCATGGAAGCAGTCGAGCCACTTCGGCCCGTGAAGTCAAGAGTCGTCGTGGCGCTGGCGGAAGTTCTGGAACGCAACCGCGAGGCGGACGTCGGTCGGTGTCCGGTCCTCTTTGAGGCTCGATTCGGTGACGGCCAGGGCGATGAGTACGTCGGCCGCGGTGATGAACAAGCCGAACCAGTACATCCATTTGAGGCCTGGTTCGGGTTGGACGGCGAAGTAGACGACGAGGAAGATGGGCCCGACGATGCCGAATATCAGGGTCATGCCCTGGATCGCGAGATAACGCCGGAATGCGTGCATCGGGGTCAGCATAACGGCGCGGGAACGCTCCGGCGTGGTGTCCGGCGCGCCGGCTATCCGCCGAGCATCCGCCACAGGAACTCGTAGGTCAGCGCCGCCTTGAACGCGGCCTGCTTGTTGTCGGCGGCGCCGCCGTGCCCACCTTCGATGTTCTCGTAGTAGTACACGCGGTGGCCGGCCGCCTGCAGTGCGGCGGTCATCTTCCTGGCGTGGCCCGGGTGTACGCGGTCGTCGCGGGTCGAGGTCGTGATCAGGATGGGCGGATACCGGCGGTCGCCCGAGATGTTCTGGTAAGGCGAGTATTTGGAGATGAACTCCCAGTCGGCCGGATCATCCGGGTCGCCGTACTCGGCCATCCATGAGGCACCGGCGAGCAGCAGGTGGTACCGCTTCATGTCGAGCAGCGGCACGCTGCACACCAGCGCACCGAACAACTCCGGATACTGCGTGAGCATGACACCCATGAGAAGTCCGCCGTTGCTGCCGCCGGACGCACCGAGCTGCTCGACGGTCGTGATGCCGCGTCGCACCAGATCGGCGGCGACAGCCGCGAAGTCCTCGTACACCAGGTGCCGGTTCTCCCGCATCGCCTGGGTGTGCCAGCGCGGCCCGTACTCGCCTCCGCCGCGGATGTTGGCCATGACGTACGTGCCGCCGCGGGTCAACCAGCCCCGGCCGAGTCCGCCGGCATAGCTGGGGGTCAGCGAGTTCTGGAATCCGCCATATCCGTAGAGCCACGTCGGTGCGGGGGTGGAGCGCTGCCCGACCACGAAATACGGGATGGCCGTGCCGTCGGCCGACGTCGCGAAATACTGGGCGACATCGATGCCGTCGGCGTCGAAGAACGATGGCGCGGACTTGAGCTGTTCCAGTGCGCCACCCGCGGTTCCGTGCAGCAGTCTCGACGGTGTGGTGAATCCGCTTGTGTCATAGAAGACTTCGTCGCCGAATGGGTCAGTGTCCACCACGACGGTCTCGTCGGACGCCGGGATGCCGGGGGCGTCCACGCGTTCCCAGGTTCCCGGCGTGACGATCTCGATGTGGCTGGCGACGTCGCGCCGCGTGACCAGCACGAGCTTGTCTTTCGTCCAGCTGGCGCCGGACAGGCAGCTGTGCTCATCCGGTTCGTACACGACGGTGAGATCACGTTCACCGGAGAGGAAGTCGTCGAATTTGGTGGCCAGCAGGCTGCCGGCGGTATAGGTGACATCGCCGATCTGCCAGTCCGTCCGCAGTGAGATCAGCATCCACTCGCGGTGCGTCGCCGTCGTCGCGTCGGTGGGAACATCGATGGGAATCAGTGCGCCGTCGCGGAGTTCGTAGCGGATGCGGTTGTAGAAGTCGGTGTACCGGCCCAGCCTGGTGTGCTCATAACCGGGCGTACGGTCGACGCCGGCGATGACCCGCACGTCCGTCGGTTCGGCCTCATAGACCGTTTCGGCATTCTCGAGCGGCTCGCCACGGCGCCAGCGCTTGGCGATACGCGGATAGCCGGACTCGGTCATCGAACCCTCACCGAAATCGGTGCACACCAGCACGGTGTCCTCGTCCTCCCATGACACCGAGGACTTCGCCTCCGGCAGCTCGAAGCCGCCGTCCACGAACTGCTTTGTCCGCATGTCGAATTCACGAACCACCGTGGCGTCGGCGCCGCCGCGGGACAGGCTTATCAACGCGAGCGTGTGTTCGGGTTCGATCACCTCGGGGCTCGACCACACCCAGTTCTCGTCCTCGGCGCGCGCGAGTTCGTCGACGTCGATCAGCACCTCCCACTGCGGATCATCGGTGCGGTAGCTGTCCAATGTGGTGCGCCGCCACAAGCCGCGGGGATTGGCCTCGTCGCGCCAGAAGTTGTACAGATGGTCCCCGCGCCTACCCACATAGGGGATGCGGGCGTCGGTGTCGAGCACCTCGAGCACCTCGGCGCGCAACTCCTCGAAACGGTCGCCGCCGAGCTCGGCCAGCGTCGCGTCGTTGTGGGCGCGTGCCCACTCCAGCGCGTCCTCGCCGGTGATGTCCTCGAGCCACAGATATGGGTCGTCTGCCATCACCCCATTGTGGCCGTGGGCGTAGTGTGAGCTGCGTAACACCGCTTACGAGGAGTCGATGATGACCGTGTTTTCCCGCCCTGGTGCTGCCGACGCCCTGATGTCATTCGAATCGCGCTACGACAACTACATCGGTGGTGAGTGGGTCGCGCCAGTCGATGGCCGGTATTTCGAGAACCCGACTCCGGTGACGGGTCAGGTGTTCTGTGAGGTGGCGCGCTCGACCGAGGCCGATATCGAGAAGGCTCTGGATGCCGCGCATGCGGCGGCGCCGGCGTGGGGTAAGACCGCGCCTGCCGAGCGGGCGGTGATCCTCAACAAGATCGCCGATCGCATCGAGCAGAACCTGGAGTCGATTGCGTTGGCGGAGTCGTGGGACAACGGCAAGCCGATCCGCGAGACCCTCAATGCCGATATTCCGTTGGCGGTCGACCACTTCCGTTACTTCGCCGGGGCGATCCGCGCGCAGGAGGGAAGCCTCAGCCAGGTCGATGAGGACACGGTTGCCTATCACTTCCATGAGCCGTTGGGTGTGGTCGGCCAGATCATCCCGTGGAACTTCCCGATCCTGATGGCGGTGTGGAAGCTGGCTCCGGCGCTGGCTGCCGGTAACGCCGTGGTGCTCAAGCCCGCCGAGCAGACGCCGGCCTCGGTGCTGTACCTGTTCAGCCTGATCGGTGATCTGTTGCCCGCGGGTGTGGTCAACATCGTCAACGGGTTCGGGGTCGAGGCGGGCAAGCCGCTCGCGTCGTCGAATCGGATCGCCAAGATCGCATTCACCGGTGAGACCACCACGGGCCGGTTGATCATGCAGTACGCGAGCCAGAACCTGATCCCGGTCACGCTGGAGCTGGGCGGCAAGTCGCCGAACATCTTCTTCAACGACGTGATGGCGGCGGGGGACGACTTCCAGGATAAGGCGCTTGAGGGATTCACGATGTTCGCGCTGAACCAGGGTGAGGTCTGCACGTGCCCGTCGCGTTCGCTGATCCAGGCTGACATCTATGACGAGTTTCTGGAACTGGCCGCGATCCGCACGAAGGCTGTGCGCCAGGGCGATCCGCTCGACACCGAGACCATGATCGGCTCGCAAGCGTCCAACGACCAGTTCGAGAAGATCCTGTCCTACATCGAGATCGGCAAGAGCGAGGGTGCTCGCGTCGTCACCGGTGGCGAGCGCGCCGACCTCGGCGGTGACCTGTCCGGCGGCTACTACGTGCAGCCGACGGTGTTCGAGGGCAACAACAAGATGCGGATCTTCCAGGAGGAGATCTTCGGTCCCGTGGTGGCGGTGACGTCGTTCACCGATTACGACGACGCGATCTCGATCGCCAACGACACCCTCTACGGTCTGGGTGCGGGCGTGTGGAGCCGTGACGGCAACACCGCCTACCGCGCAGGCCGCGACATCAAGGCCGGCCGCGTGTGGACCAACTGCTATCACGCCTATCCCGCACATGCGGCGTTCGGTGGCTACAAGCAGTCGGGCATCGGTCGTGAGAACCACAAGGTGATGCTCGACCACTACCAGCAGACCAAGAACCTGCTCGTCAGCTACAGCAACAAGGCCCAGGGCTTCTTCTAAAGCGCCCAGCGTCGGCTTGTGTGCGAGAAATCGCGTAGAACTCGCACACAAGCCAACGTTCGAAAGGAAAACATGACCAGTCGAGCCCTGATCACCGCGGCCGCCGCCGACCTCCTCGGGACCCTGCAGGAACGCCACGGCGCGTTGATGTTTCACCAGTCCGGCGGGTGCTGCGATGGATCGTCGCCCATGTGCTATCCCGATGGGGATTTCATCGTCGGCGACCGGGACATCCTGCTCGCGGTCCTCGACGTCGGCGACGGCGTGCCGGTGTGGATCTCGGGCCCGCAGTTCGAGGCGTGGAAGCACACCCAGCTCGTGATCGACGTGGTTCCCGGCCGGGGCGGAGGCTTCAGTCTGGAAGCCCCCGAAGGCATGCGCTTCCTGTCGCGCGGCCGGGCATTCACCGACGCCGAGAATCAGGAGCTGGCCGGTCAGCCCCCCATCACCGGGGCGCAGTACGCCGACGGCGCGCGGCCGGTGCGGGCGGGCAGCTTAATCGTCGCCGAAGCCGAAGAGGCGTGCCCGATTCCGGGACGCTAGCGCGCTCACGGAGTCTTCTGCAGCGTGAACTGGACGACGTCCACCTGGCGCCGCCGGAACAGTTTCGCGCAGCCCGTCAGGTACTTCATGTACCGCTCGTAGACCTCTTCGGACTGGATCGCGATGGCCTGCTCCCGGTTGGCCTCCAGGTTGGCCGCCCAGATGTCGAGAGTCTTGGCGTAGTGCGGTTGCAGCGACTGCTTGCGGGTCACCGTGAACCCGGCCTTGGTGGCGAGCTCGTCCACCATGGGAATTGACGGTAGCTGCCCGCCCGGGAAGATCTCGGTGAGGATGAACTTGATGAACCGGGCCAACTCGAACGTGACCGGGATACCGAGCTCCTGTGCATCCTTCGGATGGATTCCGCAGATGGAGTGCAGCAACATCACTCCGTCGGCAGGCAGGGCCCGATACGTCTTGGCGAAGAACGCGTCATAGCGATCGCGCCCGAAGTGCTCGAACGCGCCGATGGACACAATGCGGTCGACGGGCTCGTCGAACTGCTCCCAGCCCTCCAACAGCACCCGCCTGCTGCGCTCGGTGTCCATGCCATCGAACATCTGCTTGACGTGTGCGGCTTGGTTTTTCGACAGCGTCAGCCCCACCACGTCGACGTCGTAGCGCTCGATCGCGCGGCGCATCGTTGCGCCCCAACCACAGCCGATGTCGAGCAACTTCATACCCGGCTCGAGGCCGAGCTTGCCGAGCGCGAGGTCGATCTTGGCGAGCTGCGCCTCCTCCAGCGTCATGTCGTCGCGTTCGAAATATGCGCAGCTGTAGGTCTGGGTCGGGTCCAGGAACAGGCGGAAGAAGTCGTCCGAGAGGTCATAGTGAGCTTGGACGTCGGCAAAGTGGGGGGTCAGCTTTGGCATAGTGCGGGCACCTTCCTGTGGACGCCATTCGCCCACATCAAGCATTCGAAGCCGACAGCGGCGCGGATCACCTCGACCAGATACCCGGTTCGGCACGCCGTCAAGCTGCCGCGGAAGATGCGTCAACTGGCGTTATCGTCAAATAGTGATCCCGCTGCCACGGGCGTGGCTGCTGACCAGCGCAATGCTGGTCGGCACGGCGGTCGGGCTCGTTGCCGGGGTGGCCTCGACGGTGTTTGTGACCGCAACTATTCGTCCTGACGTCGTGATCGCCATCGTCGTCGGCGTACCCGGCGTGCTTGGCATGCTGCTGATCGTGTCGTCCGGGCGGCGCTGGATCACGGCGCTCGGCGCCTTCGTTCTCGCGCTCGCACCCGGCTGGTTCGGGGTACTCGTTGCGATGCAGGCGGCCTCCGGTGGCTGACGATTCGGACACGGCGACCGCGCCGTTCACGCCGTCCTTCGACACCGGAGGTCTAAAGACCCCGGTGCTCGAACACCAGGACGAGCTGCCCTCCGAGCCGCTGCCCGCGCCCGCACCGCCGATGGAGGTACCGAGCACCTACCAGTACCTGGGGCGCTGGTCGTTCGTCCTCGTCGTGGCCGGGGTGTGGATCGTCGCAGGCGCGGCCGGCCTGGGTCTCTATCACTTCTGGTTCGGGGCGGTCGACAAAACCTGGCCGGTGTTCCTGGTGTTCGGCTATGTCGTCATCACCACGGTGGCCGGGCTGCTGGCGGCGATGGCGCAGCGCAAACCACTGGTCTCGGCGTTGGCCATCGCCCTGATGTCGGCCCCGCTGGCCTCCGTGGCTGCGGCGGCCGTGTTGTACGGCGCTTACGTCTTCGGATGGATCGCCCGGTAGAAAGATTGCCGCGCCCACTAGGGTGGGAGCGTGACCCACTTTGACGTCGTCGTTCTCGGAGCCGGTCCCGGTGGATACGTCGCGGCCATTCGCGCCGCCCAGCTGGGGCTGAATACCGCCATTGTCGAACCCAAGTACTGGGGCGGCGTGTGCCTCAACGTCGGGTGTATCCCGTCGAAGGCGCTGCTGCGCAACGCGGAGATCGCCCACATCTTCAACAAGGAAGCCAAAACCTTCGGCATCAGTGGTGAAGCCACGTTCGACTACGGCGCGGCATTCGACCGCAGCCGCAAGGTCGCCGACGGCCGGGTCGCCGGTGTGCACTTCCTGATGAAGAAGAACAAGATCACCGAGATCCACGGGTACGGGAAGTTCACCGGGCCCAACAGCCTTGAGGTCGAATCGAGCGAGGTCGGCCAAGAAGGCCCGGTGAAGGTCGAGTTCGACAACGCGATCATCGCCACCGGATCGTCCACTCGGCTCGTGCCCGGTACCTCGCTCTCCGACAACGTGGTCACCTACGAGACCCAGATCCTCTCGCGCGACCTGCCCGGGTCGATCATCATCGCCGGCGCCGGTGCCATCGGCATGGAGTTCGCCTACGTGCTGAAGAACTACGGCGTCGACGTGACCATCGTCGAGTTCCTGCCGCGGGCCCTGCCCAACGAGGACGCCGAGGTCTCCAAGGAGATCGAGAAGCAGTACAAGAAGCTGGGCGTGAAGATCCTCACCGGCACCAAGGTCGAGGGGATCGTGGATGAAGGGGCTGATGGCCCGGTCCGCGTCACCGTCAGCAAGGACGGAAAGTCCGAAGAGCTCAAGGCCGACAAGGTGCTGCAGGCCATCGGCTTCGCGCCGAACGTCGAGGGCTTCGGCTTGGAGAAGGCCGGCGTCGCGCTCACCGACCGTAAGGCGATCGGGATCGACGACTACATGCGCACCAACGTGCCGCACATCTACGCGATCGGCGATGTCACGGGCAAGCTGCAACTCGCCCACGTGGCCGAGGCGCAGGGTGTCGTCGCCGCCGAAACCATCGGCGGCGCAGAGACTTTGCCGCTCGGCGACTACCGGATGATGCCGCGCGCCACGTTCTGCCAGCCGCAGGTGGCCAGCTTCGGCCTCACCGAAGAACAGGCCAAGGAAGAGGGCTACGACGTTAAAGTCGCCAAGTTCCCGTTCACCGCGAACGGCAAGGCGCACGGCCTGGCCGACCCCACCGGCTTCGTCAAGCTGATCGCCGACACCAAGTACGGTGAGCTGCTCGGTGGGCACCTGATCGGGCCGGACGTCTCCGAGTTGCTGCCCGAGCTGACGCTCGCCCAGAAGTGGGATCTGACGGTCAACGAGCTGACCCGCAACGTGCACACCCACCCGACGCTGTCGGAGGCGTTGCAGGAGTGCTTCCACGGCCTGGCCGGCCACATGATCAACTTTTGAGAAACGAAATCGTCGCCGGTATAGCCGGATTGGTGGTCGGTCACATCCTGTGGCTGGCCGCCATCACGTTGGCGACCGACAGCTCGAGAGTCACCCGGTGGGTGTTGGTGGTCGCCGGACTGTCGTTCGCGGGCGCTCTGGCGGCCGCCTGGTTCGGCTGGCGTAAATACCAGGACAAGTCGCTCGTGTGGGCGGCGTTCCTGTGGTGCCTGCCGGTCTCGCCCGTGCTGTTCTCGCTCGGCGTGCTCGGGGTGACCTACCTCTAGTCCGGGAAGTCGAGCGGCATCCGGAGCGTGGTCATCGTGGCGGCCAGGCCGTCGTATTGCGCTGCCAGCATGCAGAATTCGATGAGCTGCTGCTTGGTGAGGTGCTTCGACAGCGTCGCCCACGTCTCCGAGGACATCGAGCGCGTGACGACGAATTCGTCTGTCGCGGTGATGAGTACGCGCTGGCGATCGGTCAGTCCCTCGGCATCGGGACCCTCGAATATCCTGGCCTGCGTTTCGGCGTCCACGCCGCGGCTGCGGGCCAGCCTGCGGTGCTGCTGCAGCTCGTACTCACAATCTCGCAGATGCCCGACCCGCAGGATGATCAGCTCGGCATCCTTGCGGGGCAGCTTGCCGAGCGGGCCGAGCAACACCCCGGAATACGGCAGCCAGGCCAGGAACAGCAACTTGTGCTGTCCCAGCACGTTGAAGAGCGTGAACCTCGGGGCTCGGATGGCCCGGGCGCCAAGCTTGGCGATGGCCCAGTTGATCGGTCCCAGCTCCCGAAATCCGCCTGGCGCGATACGGGCAGGCTCTAATGCGCTCACTCAACCGAGTCTGGCACAGGCAAGCCGTCAGGACTGCTTCACCAGATACGGCGACACAGTTGACCGGTGCTCGTCGAGATCGAGGGCCCGGCCGAGGGCGGGGAAGGCGCGTTGCGGGCAGTTGTCGCGTTCACACACCCGGCAGCCCGACCCGATCGGTGTGGCGACCTCACCGGACAGGTCGAGGCCTTCCGAATAGACGAGTCGGTGGGCGTGGCGCAGTTCGCAACCGAGCCCGATCGCGAACGTCTTGCCCGGCTGCCCGTATCGCGAGGCGCGACGTTCCACGGTGCGCGCGACCCACATGTAGTTGCGGCCGTCGGGCATCTGGGCGATCTGCACCCCGATCTTGCCCGGGTTGCCGAACGTCTCGTAGACATTCCACAGCGGACAGGTTCCGCCCGAGGACGAGAAGTGAAAACCGGTGGCGGACTGCCGCTTTGACATGTTGCCCGCGCGGTCGACGCGGACGAACGAGAACGGCACGCCGCGCATCGACGGGCGCTGCAGCGTGGAGAGCCGGTGCGCGATGGTCTCGTAGCTCACCGAGTAGAACGCCGAGAGCCGCTCGACGTCGTAGCGGAAATTCTCGGCGACGTCGTGGAACTGCCGATAGGGCAGCACCGTTGCCGCGGCGAAGTAGTTGGCCAGGCCCAGCCGTGCGAGCGTGCGTGACTCGTCACTGGTGAACATGCCTTCGTCGACGAGCTTGTCGATGAGGTCGCCGAACTCCAGGTAGGCGAGCTCGGCGGCCATCTTGAACACCTGCTGGCCGCGGGAGAGGTGATTGCCCATCTCCAGCGTCTTGGTGGCGGGGTCGAAGCGGTGCAGGACGGTGTCGCCCAGATCGATGCGCCGAACGATGCGAACGTTGTGCACGGTGGTCAGCCGATTCGACAGCTCACCTGCCAGGTCGCCGCGGTTCATTCGAATACGGGCGGTCAGGTCCTCGGCCGCGGTGTCGAGTTCGTGCAGATAGTTCTGGCGTTGGTAGAAGTAGTCACGCACCTCTTCGTGCGGCATGGTGATCGATCCACTGCCGCTGCCGTCGGAGTACCTGTCTTCGGTCGCGGCGGCGAGCTGGGTCGTCGTCAGCCGGTAGCGCCGGTGCAAGTTGACCATCGCTCTGGCCAGATTGGGATGCGCGGCGACCATGTCGGCGATCTCGCTGAGCTCGACGTCCACGCCGAAGTCGCGGTCCATCGTCGCTTCGCGCAGTTCGGCGACCAGCCGGGTGTCGTCCTGGGACGCGAAAAAGGTCGCGTCCACGCCGAACACCTCGGTGATGCGAAGCAGGACCGCAACCGTCAGCGGGCGGACATCGTGCTCGATCTGGTTGAGGTAGCTGGGAGAGATCTCGAGCATCTGCGCCAGCGCCGCCTGGCTGAATCCACGCTCGCTTCGCAGCTGTCGCACTCGTGAGCCGACGAAGGTTTTTGCCACGTCAAACAGGCTAACAACGTTGCAAAGAGTTGACTTCGCATTCTTGGCAGATTGGTACTTAGGGCTGCGTCGAGACGCCTGGCATGATCGCCCTAGGCCACCGAATGGGGAGATTTAGATGACGGGCACCGAGGGCAAGCCGACGACCGGACTGGGCAAGACGATGATGCCGGTGCCCGATCCTCATCCCGACGTCTTCGACCGCCAATGGCCCTTGCGGGTGGGCGATATCAACCGGGTCGGCCGGCTGCGGTTCGACGCCGCGTGCCGCCACATCCAGGACATCGGCTCCGATCAGCTGCGCGAGATGGGCTTCGAGGAGACCCACCCGCTGTGGATCGTCCGGCGCACGATGATCGACCTGATCCGGCCCATCGAATTCCAGGACATGCTGCGGATGCGGCGGTGGTGTTCGGGGACGTCGAACCGGTGGTGCGAGATGCGCGTGCGCATCGATGGCCGCAAGGGCGGGCTCATGGAGTCCGAGGCGTTCTGGATCAACATCAACCGCGAGACGCAGGGGCCCGCCCGTATCTCCGATGACTTCCTCGAGGGCCTGCGACGCACCACCGACGAGGCCCGGCTGAGATGGAAGGCCTATCTGAAGGCAGGCAGTCGTGAAGACGCCAACGAGATCCGCGAATATCCCGTCCGGGTGTCCGACATCGACCTGTTCGACCACATGAACAACTCGGTGTACTGGACGGTCATCGAGGACTACCTACACACCCATCCGGAGCTCCTCGAGCAGCCGCTGCGGGTGACGATCGAACACGACGCTCCGGTCGCGCTCGGCGACAAGCTCGAGATCATCTCGCACACGCACCCGCCCGGTTCGACCGACAAGTTCGGGCCCGAGCTCACGGACCGGACTGTTACAACGCTCACATATGCGGTCGGCGAGGAGACAAAAGCCGTCGCTTCTCTGTTCGCGCTCTGAATCCATCAGGTTTAACAGTACGAGCGTACTGACCAGCGAAAACTGGTTACTCGGCGGTAGCTTCTGAACCGGTACAGCCATCATATTTCTTCGCAAACTTTGCAAGTTAACGCAGCGGTTTGGCGAAAGTTGGCAACTGAAACGGGTGGACCTGCGGATATGTGCTGTGCCATCGTCGGATTAGCACAACAGTGAAGCTGCTGCGGCGTTAACAACCAACGACGCGTACGGCGCCGCAGCGACTTAACAACCAAAGGAGAAGTCCTATGTCGACCGTGGGCACCCCGAAATCACCGGAACAGATCCAGCACGACTGGGATCACAACCCCCGCTGGAAGGGCATCACCCGCACCTACACCCCGGCCGACGTCGTCGCACTGCAGGGTTCCGTCGTCGAGGAGGCCACCCTGGCCCGCCGCGGCGCCGAGGTGCTCTGGGAGCAGCTGCACGACATGGACTTCGTCAACGCGCTTGGCGCACTGACCGGCAACATGGCCGTCCAGCAGGTCCGCGCCGGCCTGAAGGCCATCTACCTGTCGGGTTGGCAGGTCGCCGGTGACGCCAACCTGTCCGGACACACCTACCCCGACCAGAGCCTCTACCCGGCCAACTCGGTGCCGCAGGTGGTCCGCCGCATCAACAACGCGCTGCTGCGCGCCGACGAGATCGCCAAGGTCGAGGGCGACACCTCGGTCGAGAACTGGCTCGCCCCGATCGTCGCCGACGGTGAGGCCGGCTTCGGTGGCGCGCTGAACGTCTACGAGCTGCAGAAGGCGATGATCGCCGCCGGTGTCGCCGGTTCGCACTGGGAAGACCAGCTGGCCTCGGAGAAGAAGTGCGGCCACCTCGGTGGCAAGGTGCTGATCCCGACGCAGCAGCACATCCGCACCCTGACCTCGGCCCGCCTCGCGGCCGACGTCGCCGACGTGCCGACCGTCGTCATCGCCCGCACCGACGCCGAGGCCGCCACCCTCATCACCTCCGATGTGGATGAGCGCGATCAGCCGTTCATCACCGGTGAGCGCACCGCCGAGGGCTTCTACCGGGTCAAGAACGGCCTGGAGCCCTGCATCGCCCGCGCCAAGGCCTACGCGCCGTACTCCGACCTCATCTGGATGGAGACCGGCACCCCGGACCTGGAGCTCGCCAAGAAGTTCGCCGAAGGCGTCAAGAGCGAGTTCCCTGACCAGATGCTGGCCTACAACTGCTCGCCGTCGTTCAACTGGCGCAAGCACCTCGACGACGCGACCATCGCGAAGTTCCAGAAGGAGCTCGGCGCGATGGGCTTCAAGTTCCAGTTCATCACGCTGGCCGGCTTCCACGCGCTCAACTACTCGATGTTCGATCTGGCCTACGGTTACGCCCGCAACCAGATGAGCGCTTACGTCGAGCTGCAGGAGCGCGAGTTCGCCGCCGAGGACCGTGGCTACACCGCGACGAAGCACCAGCGCGAGGTCGGCGCCGGCTACTTCGACCGCATCGCCACCACGGTGGACCCGACCAGCTCGACCACCGCGCTCGCGGGCTCGACCGAAGAGGGCCAGTTCCACTGACGATGCGTCCGCCGAGTGTGGGTCCTGTGTACAGATATCGCCGATAATCCGTGCACAGCGCCCACGGTCGCGGTCGTCAGGAGTTGACAGCGCAGGCCCCGCTCAGAATTCTTGGGCGGGGCCTGTCGCATGTTCGCGTATTGAGACGAAAGTGAGAACAGTGACCAATCCAATTGAACGAGTAGGGGTTATCGGCGCCGGGCAGATGGGTGCGGGTATCGCCGAGGTGTCCGCCCGTGCCGGCGTCGACGTACTCGTCTTCGAGACCACCGAAGCGCTCGTCACGGCCGGGCGCAACCGCATCACCAAGTCGCTCGAGCGCGGCGTCAGTGCCGGCAAGGTCACCGAGCGCGAGAAGGACGCCGCGCTGGCCAAGCTGACGTTCACCACCAAGATCGCCGACCTGGCCGACCGCCAGCTCGTGATCGAGGCGGTCATCGAGGATGAGGCCGTCAAGAGCAAGATCTTCGCCGAGCTCGATGAGGTCATCGCCGATCCGGACGCCGTCCTGGCGTCGAACACGTCGAGCATCCCCATCATGAAGCTGGCCGCAGCCACCAAGAACCCCAGCAGGGTCCTCGGCCTGCACTTCTTCAACCCGGTTCCGGTGCTGCCGCTGGTCGAGCTGGTCACCACGCTGGTCACCACCGATTCCGCCGCGGCCCGTGTCGAGGAGTTCGCCAGCACGGTCCTCGGAAAGCAGGTCGTCCGTTGTGCCGACCGGTCCGGCTTCGTGGTCAACGCGTTGCTGGTTCCGTATCTGCTCGCAGCGATCCGGATGGTCGAAGGCGGCTTCGCGACCATCGAAGATGTCGACAAGGCCGTTGTGGCCGGGCTCTCGCATCCGATGGGTCCGCTGCGGCTGTCCGACCTCGTCGGGCTCGACACGCTAAAGCTCATCGCGGACAAGATGTTTGACGAGTTCAAGGAGCCGCTGTACGCGGCGCCGCCGCTGCTGCTGCGCATGGTCGAGGCCGGGCAGCTCGGTAAGAAGTCGGGTCAGGGCTTCTACAAGTACTGAGCCCACCCGAGCTGGCACTTGACGCTTGTCTTAGCTAGTCTACCCACCGAAGGGCCTGCTGGCTGGGTCGTTGAGTCTGCGCGGACACGCGTCGGCCCAACCGTTGGGCGTCAGCAGAAGAGAAACGCAAAGGGTTACTAGTCGCATGTCACAAGTCGAGTCCGAACTGGCGCCGTATTACGAAGAGTCACAGTCCATCTACGACATCTCGAACGATTTCTTCGCGCTGTTCCTCGGTCCCACGATGGGCTACACCTGCGGGTACTACGAGCGTGAGGACATGACGCTCGATGAGTCGCAGAACGCCAAGTTCGACCTCGCGCTGGGCAAGCTCGACCTGAAGCCGGGCATGACGCTGCTCGACATCGGTTGCGGCTGGGGCGGTGCGCTGGAGCGGGCCGTCACGAAGTTCGACGTCAACGTGATCGGAATCACGCTGAGCAAGGCTCAGTCGGATTACGCCCGTGAGCGGCTGGCGAAGATCGAGACCGAGCGGACCGTCGACATCCGGCTGCAGGGCTGGGAGGAGTTCAACGAGCCCGTCGACCGCATCGTGTCGATCGGCGCGTTCGAGGCATTCAAGGCCGAGCGTTACCCGGTGTTCTTCGAGCGGGCCTACAGCATCCTGCCGGACAACGGAGGCCGGATGCTGCTGCACACGATCCTGGCTCACACGCAGCAGTTCTTCCGTGAGAACGGCATCAAGCTGACGATCAGCGACCTGAAGTTCATGAAGTTCATCGGCGAGGAGATCTTCCCCGGTGGGCAGCTGCCCGCGGTCGAGGACATCGAGAAGCTCGCCGACGGCTCGGGCTTCAAGTTGGAGCGCATTCACCTGCTGCAGCCGCATTACGCGCGCACGCTGGACATGTGGGCGTCCAACCTGGAGGCCGCCAAGGACGAGGCCATCGCCATGCAGGGGCAGGAGGTCTACGACCGGTACATGAAGTACCTGACCGGTTGCGCCGACTTCTTCCGCCGCGGTATCACCAACATCGGCCAGTTCACGCTGGTCAAGTAACGCCGACAGTACGGTTTATGACGGAATTCAAGCGAATTCCGTCATAAACCGTATTCTCGCCGCGGATAGCCCGCCTGATACAGGGCATTCCAAACCCGCGTCATGATCTCGGGTGCGCGATACCGCAGTTGGCGCGAGCTCACCCGCACGATCGTCCAACCACGTGCGGCCAGGAATTCCAGCCGGACGATGTCGCCATCGTGGATGTCCGGGTCGACCCAGTGTTGTTGTCCGTCGTATTCGACGCCGACCGTCCACTCGGGCCACCCCATATCGATACGCCGACGCGTCCGGCCCCACTCGTCGGTGACCGGTATCTGCGTGGCAGGGCGGGGGAGCCCGCCGCGGACCAACATCAGCCGTAGCCGGGTTTCCTGCGGAGATTCGGCCCCGGCGTCGGCCAGGCCGAGTGCACTGCGTAGCAGGCGGATACCGCGGGCCCCGGGGTAACGTTCAGCGATACGCACGACATCGGCCACCTGCCCGCGAGCGCTGTTGAGCAGCGCATCGATCTGGATGATCGCGGTGTCGAGCGGTTGACGTCGCCCTATGTCGTAGCAGGTACGCGCGACGTTGGTGCATGTCATACCGTCGACGACCCGTAGTTCGTCCTGCGCGATGACGCCGGTGTGGATCAGGATGCCAGGCGGCGAAGGCTGGCGGATACGAGCGAGTTCAGCCGGCGCGTCATCGGGCAGCCACTTGCTGCCCAATACCGCGGCAGCGGAGTATCCGGCCAGCGTTGCCGACCGTCCGGACCACAGCCAGGCGGCGAATGCCCGCGAACGTGCCGTGAGTGCGAAACCCTTTGGTGCATAGACATTCTGGTGCACCATGGTGTATTTCGCCCGTAGCATCTGCCGGGTCACGGCCCCGGCCGCCATTGCCTCGCTTCCGACGATGATCCCCACACCGATGTTCGACGCACCAGCGAGGCGTCCGGTTCCTTCACCCGCCGAGGCTACGGTTTATGACGGATTTGCGGCGACATTCGTCAGAAAGCGTAGTCTCGGCGCACCTAGGCCTCCGCCAACCGCTTCTTCTCCGCCTCGATGTCGAAATCAGCCGGCGGCCATGACATGTCGAGACCTTTGAGCGCTTCGATGAGCAGTTCGGTGATGGCCAGCCGGCTGTACCACTTCTTGTCACTCGGCACGATGTGCCATGGCGCGTACTCGGTCGAGGTGCGGTCGAGCATCGCCTGATAAGCCTCTTGGTACTTGGGCCACAGCAGGCGTTCGTCGATGTCGGCCGGGTTGTACTTCCAGTACTTGTCGGGCCGCTCGAGGCGTTCGGCCAGGCGTGCTTTCTGCTCGTCGAGTGAGACGAACATCGCCACCTTCACCAAAGTCGTGCCGGCGTCGACGAGTTCGCGCTCGAACGTGTTGATCTCGTCGTAACGGGCGCCCCACACGTCGGGCGGCACGAGGTTGTGTACGCGGACGATGAGCACGTCCTCGTAGTGCGAGCGGTCGAACACGCCGATGTGCCCCGCCGGCGGCAAGGCATTGCGGATCCGCCACAGGTAGTGGTGGGCGCGTTCCTCCTCGGTGGGCTTGCCGAAGCTGGTGTACCGAATGCCCTGCGGATTGGCCGCTCCCACAACGTGTTTGACGATCCCGCCTTTGCCGGCAGTATCCATGCCCTGCAAGATCAGCAGCACCGAGCGGTTGTCGTCGCCGCTCTTGTTGCGGGCGTAGAGCATCTCCTGCAGCTCGGCGAAGCGATTGTTGCGCTGGGTCTGGAGCTCGGGCGCATCGGATTTGGAACCGCTGAAGCCGGGTGTGTGTTCGGTCTCGATGTCGGCGACCTTGTCGCCGGGCCGGAACGCCAGGTGGATGTGCGGCTCGTGCGTCCAGAGCTCGGGCAGGTCGGAGTCGTTACTCACGGGCCCTAGTCAAGCAGGCGCCGCGGCGGAACCGGCGACGGATGCGGCTGCGAGTTGAATTTCTCAAGCGATCCGCCGACCTCGACGATGCCGCACAGGGCGTACCACGACAGCATGGTCAGGTAGTCGATCAGCTCGTCGGTGGTCATCCGTGGATTCGACATCCACGAGTGCGTGGCCAGTTGCACGCCGCCGACGGTGTGGAACGCCCACGCCTCGGCACCGGCGGTGTCCATGCCCGCCTCGGCCATGCGTCGACGCAGCATCACCGCGAGCATGCGTGCGATGATCTGCTCGGAGTCGGCGACGGCCTTGCTCTTGCTGGCCGAGTTGTTGGCCATCACGAATCGGTACGGCTCGGGCTCGGCGGCCACGGTCTCGACGTACACCCGGATGATCTCGCGGGTGAGGTCGAACCCGTCGAGATTCGACGACAGCGCCGCCGCCATGTTCGGGATCAGGGTGGTCTGCGCGAACCGCATCATCACGGCGGTGGTGAGGTCGTTCTTGTCGACGAAATAGCGGTACAGCACAGTCTTCGACACGCCGATCTCGGCTGCGATCTCGTCCATGCTGACGTTGCTGCCCCGATGCCGGATGGCTTCCAGGGTGCCGTCTACCAACTCGTTTCGACGCTCCACCTTGTGCTGGTGCCAGCGCCGCTTACGTCCATCGGTTTTCACCGCCGCCGGCGGAGTCTGCTGTGCCACTGTTCGCAGTAATTCCAATCCCTAGGTCCACTTGATACTACGGCGAATCGGCCCCCATCTGCTTCTGGGATCGGCCCGGTACTCGCGGGATAGCGGATGATGGACCTGTGGCACATCGATTCGATGCGGAGAACCGCGCGTTGCCGGCGCCGCGGGCGAGTTTCGCCGAGACGCTGGCCGGTGCGGACAGCGCAGCCGACGCCGAACGCCGACGGGGTTTGCGGCGGATGAAGCTGGTGGCGCTGAGTTTTCTCATCGGCGCCACCATCGTCTTTCTGGTGTGCACGTGGGCGCAGTCGAACGGGGCCCCGGGATGGGTGGGTTACGTACGTGCGGCCGCCGAGGCCGGGATGGTCGGCGCGCTGGCCGACTGGTTCGCTGTCACCGCGCTGTTCAAGCATCCGCTGGGCATTCCGATCCCGCACACCGCGATCATCAAGCGCAAGAAGGATCAGCTGGGCGAGGGGCTCGGCACCTTCGTTCGCGAGAATTTCATGTCTCCCGAGGTGGTCGAGACCAAGCTTCGCGACGCGGAGGTGGCAGGCAGGGTCGGCAAGTGGCTCTCCGACCGGTCCCACGCCGAGCGGGTAGCCGCCGAAACCTCCACCGTTTTGCGCGTCGGGGTGGAGATGCTGCGCGACGAAGATGTGCAGCACGTGCTCGACCGCATGATCGTCAAACGCATCGCCGAGCCGCAGTGGGGGCCGCCGATCGGCCGGGTGCTGGCCTCGCTGCTGGCCGAGGGGCGCCAGGAGGCGCTCATCCAGTTGTTGTGCGATCGCGCGTTCCAATGGTCGCTCAACGCGGGCGAGGTCATCGAGCGCGTCATCGAGCGGGACTCGCCGACCTGGTCGCCACGCTGGGTCGACCACCTGGTCGGGGACCGCATCCACCGCGAGCTCATGGATTTCACCGACAAGGTTCGGCGCAACCCCGACCACGAACTGCGCCGGTCGGCGACGCGGTTCATGTTCGAGTTCGCCGACGATCTCCAGAACGACGAAGCCACCATCCAGCGCGCCGAGAACGTCAAGGAACAGATCATGGCGCGCGACGAGGTGGCCCGTGCCGCCGAGACCGCGTGGACGGCGGCGAAGCGGATCATCTTGGAATCGGTTGACGATCCGTCGTCGGCACTGCGCACGCGGATCGCCGACTCGGTCATGCACATCGGTGAATCGATGCGCGACGATGCCGAGCTGCGCGACAAGGTCGACAACTGGATCATCCGCGCGGCCCAGCACCTGGTGTCCGAATACGGGGTCGAAATCACCGCGATCATCACCGAGACCATCGAACGCTGGGATGCCGACGAGGCGAGCCGGCGCATCGAACTCCATGTCGGCCGTGACCTGCAGTTCATCCGGATCAACGGCACCGTCGTTGGCGCGCTGGCCGGACTGATCATCTATTCGATAGCTCAACTACTCTTCTGACCTGCGCTAACTAGTGCTTGCAAAAGTTAGCACCCCGTCGTAGCGTGGAATCCGTCGTTAACGGATACCCGACCTACGAGGGGGCCACGCATGGCGCAGGATGAGAATCTCGCGGCTGTTGTGTCCAACGCCGCGCAGGACATCGGAAGCTTCATCCGGTCCCAGCGGGAGGCGGCACAGGTATCGGTGCGGCAGCTGGCCGAGAAGGCCGGCGTCAGCAATCCCTACCTCAGCCAGATCGAGCGGGGTTTGCGTAAACCGTCTGCCGACGTGCTCAACCAGATCGCGAAGGCATTGCGGGTGTCCGCGGAAGTGCTCTACGTCCGCGCCGGGATCCTGGAACCCAGCGAACCCAGCGAGGTCCGCGACGCCATCGTCAACGACGTCGGGATCACCGAGCGGCAGAAGCAGGTGCTGCTCGACATCTACACGTCGTTTCGCCAACAGAACGAAGCCGCTGCAGGTGAGGAGCCGACGTCTGACTCAACTGACTAACACCCTTCGCACTGTCCGATGACAACCAGAACTTCATCCCTGGAAAGGAATTCAACAATGGCCGACAACACCACCGACAAGAACCAACCGACCATCGAAGACCTCAAGGCCCCCCTGCTCGCCGCAGTCGGCGCTGCCGACCTCGCCCTGGCCACCGTCAACGAGATCGTCGCCAGCCTGCGCGAGCGTGCCGAGGAGGCCCGCACCGACGCCGAGGCACGCGTCGAGGAGAGCCGTGCCCGCCTGAACAAGCTGCAGGAGGACCTGCCGGTTCAGTTCGGTGAGCTGCGCGACAGGCTCAGCTCCGACGAGCTGCGCAAGACCGCGGAGAGCTACGCCGATCAGGCCACCGCGACGTACAACAAGCTCGTCGAGCGCGGCGAGGCCGCCCTGGAGCGCCTGCGCAACCAGCCGGCTCTCGAAGAGGCCGCCACGCGCGTCGAGGGCTACACCGACCAGGCCGTCGAGCTGACCCAGGAAGCGCTCGGAACCGTCGCCTCGCAGACCCGCGCCGTGGGCGAGCGCGCCGCCAAGCTGGTGGGCGTCGAGCTGCCGAAGAAGGCCGAGAAGGCGCAAGCGCCGGTCAAAAAGGCCACCGCACCGGTCAAGAAGACCACCCCGGCTGCGAAGAAGGCCGCTCCGGCCAAGAAGGCCACCCCCGCGACCAAGGCCGCTCCGGCCAAGAAGGTCACCCAGAAGTAATCCCCGTCATTCGACGTCGACGATGGCGCCCGCATAGGCTGGTGAGGTGATACTTGCCAACCTTGCGGGCGTCATTGTTGCGGTACTCGTCGTCCTCGTCCTGATCGTGGGCGTCTACGCCTTCATAAATGCGGCTATGCAGCGCCCCGACGCCTACACGGCCACGGGCAAGCTCACCAAACCGGTATGGCTCGCCATCATCGGCGTGGGACTGCTGCTGGCGCTGCTGTTGCGCGACGCGTTCGGCGCTGCGATCTCGGCGTGCGCGACGGGCGTGTACCTGGTCGACGTCCGACCGAAACTACTTGAGATCCAAGGAAAGTCGCGCTGATCGATGCGCCTTTCGAAGGCCGCGCTCGGCGCGGCGACCTTCGCCGTGGCTCTGACGTGCGTGGCTCCGGCGGCCTGGGCTGAGCCCGCCACGCCTTACGTCGATCATGTCGAATGGGCCAAATGGGGCGACCTGTCGAGCCTGCGGGTCTATCCGACCGACGCCGCGCGCCGGCTGGCCCGTCAGCCCGGCACGTCGGTGCAGGCCGACGAGGCATGGGCGCAGGTTCTGGCGCTCTCGCCCGACGCCGATATCGCCGGCATGCGCGAGCAGTTCCTGTGCCACTGGACGTTCGCCGAGCTTGCCGAACCGGGCAAGACCAGCTGGAATCTCGAGCCGTGGCGCCCCGAGGTGTCACCGGACATGATGCTGGCCGCGGGCTGCAATCCCGGCGGTACGGAAGAACCGTTCTGATGAGCCGGTACACGCGCGCACAGGTCGCCGCGCTAGTCGATCACACGCTCCTCAAGCCAGAAGCGACCGCGGCCGATGTCGCCGCGCTCGTCGCCGAAGCGGCCGAACTCGCGGTGTTCTCGGTGTGCGTCTCGCCGCCGATGGTCGCCGCGGCCGCCAAGAAGTGCCCGGCCGGGCTGGCCGTGGCCGCGGTGGCCGGATTTCCGTCCGGCAAGCACCTGCCCGAGATCAAGGCCGCCGAATCCCGGTTGGCCGCCGCCGCGGGCGCATCCGAGATCGACATGGTGATCGACGTGGGTGCCGCGCTGGCCGGCGACCTCGTCGTGGTGGCGTCCGACGTGGCCGCCGTGCGGGCTGCGGTACCGGACGCGACGCTCAAGGTCATCGTGGAATCCGCTGCGCTACTGGAGTTCTCCGGGGAAGCGCTGCTGGCCGACGTGTGCCGGGCCGCCGAGGAGGCGGGCGCCGACTTCGTGAAGACCTCCACCGGATTTCACCCAAGCGGCGGCGCGTCGGTGCAGGCCGTCGACATCATGGCCCGCACGGTGGGGGAGCGGCTGGGGGTGAAGGCCAGCGGCGGCATCCGCACCGCCGAACAAGCCATCGCGGTGCTCGACGCAGGCGCCACCCGGCTCGGGCTGTCGGGCACCCGAGCCGTGCTCGACGGTTTCAGCTAGCGCGGCTCACAGGGCCGCGAAGCACGGATCCTCGGCAGGCTTCGGCATCGAGGCGTTCTGCGTCGAGAACTGAGCCACCACACCGCTGTCGGTCACCTGCACGCTGTCGGCGTGGATGCCCATCGGATAGTTCTCGGTGAGCTGCGAGGTGAACTGGTCGAGGATCGGCTGCAGTGTCTCGCGCGGCCACGACAGGCCGATCGCGTTCAGTTCGGTGATCTGCAGCGAGATGCCCTTGTTGACCACGCGGGGCTTGGCGATGATCGTGCCGACCAAGCCCTTGAGCTCGATCGTGCCTGCTGACGGATTTGTGGACACGTCCGAGATCGCCGAGCCGATGAACGGCAGCTGGACCATGTCGGCCACCGTCTGGCGGATGCCGTCGGTGGACCAGGTGATGTTGGCGACCAAAGAACCGACCGAACCGCCCGAGTCGGCGGTGTCCTCCAGGCGCACGTCCTTGATGTGGAGCGCGACCTTCATGCCCTTGGCATCGCGGATCTGGTTGCCCGCGGTTTCGATGTTGATGTTCGTGTAGTGCCCGGACATGTGCTGCAGCAGGAACGGCGGCAGCGGGTCGAACGACGCCGTTGCGCTGTCCTCCACGATGCACTCGACGACCCCGGCCACGATGCTGTCGGCACGGTTGCGGGCATACAGTTCGCCGCCGAGCACGCCCGCCGCGACCAAGGCCAGCACGATCACGACCACCAGGACGATCGACAACGGGTCGGACAGCAGCTTCTTGATCTTCGCCATCGGCGACAAATCCTTCTGCGGGGATGCGACTGGGGGCGGCGCGGCCGGGTAATCGGGCGCAGGTCCCTGCGGAGGCTGCTGGGGCGGTGCCGGCGGTACTGGTGGGGCCTGGTCGGTGGGGCGGGCCCAGGGATCGGTCACCCCAGCGATTGTGCCTTACCGGACTGGGCAAAATGCGAGCGACCGAGCTGGGCGCGGGACGATCGGTTGCTCAGCACCGCGATGGCGTCGCGGGCTCCGCTCGCGGCGTCGAGGTCGATGTCGGCCAGCAGCAACTGCGGATCCGCGCCCGCTGTGGTGAGCACCTCGCCGGTGGGCGAGGCCACCAGGCTGCCGCCGACGCCCGTCGGGCCGGACTTCGCGATCTCCTCACCCGGATAGGCCTGATCCACCGCCGCGATGAAACCGGTGGTGTCGAGCGCCCTGGCCCGGGCCAGCAGTGTCCACTGCTCAAGCTTGCCCGGCCCCGAACCCCACGACGCGTGCACGGTGATCAATTGCGCGCCGCGTTGCGCCAGCTCCACGTAGAGCTCGGGAAACCGGATGTCGTAACACGTGGTCAAGCCGACCGGCACGCCGCCCACAGGGATGGTCACAGGTTCGGAACCCGGTGCGACGGTGCGTGATTCGGCGAATCCGAACGCGTCGTAGAGATGCATCTTGTGGTAGTGGGCTTCGATGCCCGGCCCGGTGGCCAGCAACGTGTTGGTGACCCGGCCGTCGTGGCTCGGCGCGAACATCCCGGCCACCACGACAATGCCGGCGCGCGCGGCGATGGCGCGGACGGCCGACGCCCACGGGCCGTCGAGTTCCTCAGCGACCGGGCCAAGCGGAACCCCGAACCGGCACATCGTGGCCTCGGGAAACAACACGAGCTGTGCGCCGTCTTCGGCGGCACGCCGGGTGTAGTCCTCGACGAGTTCGAGGTTCGACGACGGTTCGGTGCCGGTCGCGATCTGCGCCATGGCAATTCGCATGAACCTCAGCCTACTGGCGCCACGGTCTCCCACGGGACGGTGAGCACCCCGTCGCGCATCCGGCGCCGTGGCGGTTCGACGCTGAACCCCTCAGCGCGCAGTAGCTCCAGCATCGCGCGCCAGCGCACCCGCGGGCCGAACACCCCGTGCCCGGCGACACTGGCCCAGGCCCGGTCCGCGGCGCTGAGCAGCCGATGGATGGGCTGACCCTCGATGTTGTCGTGGATCAGTATCTTCGGCAGTCGCTCGCCCAGATCCGACGGCCGCTCGATCGCGAACGGATCGCACGCGAGCGTCAGGCTGACCGGGCCCGCCGTGTCCAGCAGAACCCAGCAGCACCGCCGGCCCAGCTCGTCGCACGTGCCGTCGACGACCAGCCCGCCCGGTGCCAGCTGCCGCCGCATCGTGGCCCAGGCGTCCGGGACCGCCTCGACCGGATACTGGCGCAGCACGTTGAACGCCCGCACCAGCACCGGCCGCAGACCGGCCAACTCGAATCCGCCGAGCGCGAACTCGACACCGTTGGCGCCGGCCAGTTCTCGCGCGGTCGCGACCCGCTCGGGGTGGATCTCCAGGCCGACGACGCGGACGTCGGCCCGCACCACTTGCAGTCGCGCGGCCAACTCAAGCGTCGTGACCGGAAGCGCGCCGTAGCCGAGATCGACCACCAGCGGCTCGTGCGCCGTGCGCAGCGCACTGCGCACCCGCGCCGAATGCACCAGCCAGCGGTCGCTGCGGCGCAGGCGGTTGTACCCGGTTGTGCCCCGGGTGATCGCTCCGACGGGTTTGCCTGCCGGGCTCATAGCTCTCGACGCTACGGCACCGATCAGGAGTTATCGCCGATCCACACCGTGGTGAAACGCTGTTCGGCGATCAGCAGATCGACGAGCTGTGAGCCGATGAAGTTCTCGATCTTGCCGCCCACCAACGGGATCTTGACCTCGACCGTGGTGCGGACGGCGAGCTTTGCCCCGGCACCCGACGGCGCGAGGAGCGCGGTCCCGGTGAGCGACACCGGTGCGCCGTGGATCGCACCGCTGACCGTGCCGTCGGCCTTACCGTCGCGGATCGGTTGCCACGTCTCCTCCCGGCGGATGCTCAGGTCACCCTGGTGGAACTGCGACACCAGGCCGGGCAACCGGTCCGACCGCAGAACCTGCGTGGTGACGACGTCGATGCCGCCATCGTCGGCGATGGTCAGCCGGTCCAGGCTCGCGTCGTCGGCGCCGGAATCGGCGAGGCGGGCCAGCCAGTACCGCTCATCGGCGAATGCGCGGCGGACCTGTTCGACGCTGCCGTCGTATTCGGTGGCCATGTCGAATGATCGCGGCATAGCTGGCCAGGCTACCGTTACCGGCCGTGGTCAGTTCGCATGTCGCAGGCGTCGAAGTCGCCGAGTCGGTTCCGCTGGCTCCGCTGACCACGCTGCGCATCGGCCCCACCGCACGCAGGGTTCTGACCTGCACGAGCACCGAACAACTCGTCGGTGTGTTGCGCGCCCTCGATCTGGAAGACGAGTCCGTGCTGGTGCTGGCCGGCGGCTCGAACGTCGTCCTTTCCGACGACATCGCCGATCTGACGGTCGTGCGGGTGGCCAACACCGAGATCACCGTCGCGGGCAACCTCGTGCGAGCCGAGGCAGGCGCGGTGTTCGACGACGTTGTGGTGACCGCGCTCGCGCACGGCCTGGGCGGGCTCGAATGCCTGTCGGGGATACCGGGCTCGGCCGGTGCGACGCCCGTGCAGAACGTCGGCGCCTACGGGGCCGAGGTTGCCGACACCATCAGCCGGGTGCGGTTGCTGGACCGCCGAACGGGCGAAGACCGCTGGGCGCTGCCCGGAGAACTGCGGTTCGGCTACCGCACCAGCGTGCTCAAACACTCCGACGCGGTGATCGTGCTGGAAGTGGAGTTCGCGCTCGACCCCGACGGGCGCAGCGCGCCGCTGCGGTACCGCGAACTGGCCACCGCACTGGGCGCCGAACCGGGCGACCGGGCCGACCCGCTCGCGGTGCGCGAGGCCGTGTTGCGGTTGCGGGCGGGCAAAGGCATGGTGCTCGACGCCGACGACCACGACACCTGGAGCGTCGGATCGTTTTTCACCAACCCCGTCGTATCGCAGCCCGAATTCGACCGCGTTCAGGCCGCGGTGGCCGGGCCGGTGCCCAACTATCCCGCGCCTGACGGCGTCAAGCTCGCGGCGGGTTGGCTCGTCGAGCACGCGGGTTTCGGAAAAGGGTTCCCCGGCGACGGCGCCGCGGCGCGGTTGTCCACCAAGCATGCGCTGGCGCTCACCAACCGCGGTCATGCGACAAGTGCGGACGTGATCGCGCTGGCCAGGACGGTGCAAGCCGGTGTGCGCGACGCGTTCGGGATCGAACTCACACCCGAACCGATTCTGCTTGGATGCTCGCTGTCGGTACCCTAGATCCACGTGAGCTCAGCCGGTGATATTCAGGCCTCTGCGCCGCTGATAAACCGGCGGCGCGCCCTGACGGCGCTTGCCGTCGGAGTGGGCGCAGGCGCGCTGGCCGCGTGCTCGGGCAAGACGCCCGGCCAGGCCGAACCCGAGGCCGCCCCGGCCGCGCCGACATTGACCTACGAACCCGCCGCCGACAGCGCCGACGTCCTCCCGACCGCGCCGGTGGGCGTACAGGTCAGCGATGGCTATTTCCAGCGCATCAGCCTGACCAATCCGGACGGCAAGGCCGTCGCGGGCCGGCTCAACCAGGACCGCACCGCGTTCAGCACCACCGAACCGCTCGGCTTCGACTCCACCTACACGTGGGCGGGCACGGTCGTCGGCCATGACGGCAAATCCGTTCCGGTCCAGGGCAAGTTCACCACGGTCGCGCCTCAGACGCAGGTCAACGGCCAATTCCAGCTCGCCGACGGTCAGGTGGTCGGCGTGGCCGCGCCGGTCATCCTGCAGTTCGACGCGTCGATCGACGACGAGCACAAGGCGATCGTGGAGAAGGCGCTGCAGGTCACCACGGTGCCGTCCGTCGAAGGCAGCTGGGCCTGGCTGCCCGACGAGGTGGGCGGGTCGCGCGTGCACTGGCGCAGCCGCGAGTATTTCCCGCCCGGAACGAAAGTCAGCGTCAAGGCGCCGCTGTACGGCGTGGACTTCGGCGATGGAGCCTACGGCGCCGCCGACGCCACGCTCGACTTCGAGATCGGCAGGCGCCAGGTCGTCAAGGCCGAAGCTTCCTCGCACCGCATCCAGGTGCTCGACGGAGCCGGTGCGGTGATCATGGACTTCCCGTGCAGCTACGGCGAAGGCGATCTCGACCGCAACGTCACGCGCAGCGGCATCCACGTGGTCACCGAGAAGTACGAGGACTTCTACATGACCAATCCCGCGGCGGGTTACGCCAACGTGCGGGAGCGGTTCGCGGTGCGCATCTCCAACAACGGCGAGTTCATCCACGCCAACCCCGCCAGCTCGGGCGCGCAGGGCAACAGCAACGTCACCAACGGCTGTATCAACCTCTCGATCGAGGACGCGCAGCAGTACTTCAACACCGCGATGTACGGCGATCCGGTCGAGGTCACCGGCACCCGCATCGAGCTGTCCTACGCCGACGGCGACATCTGGGACTGGGCCGTCGACTGGGACGAATGGACGGCCATGTCGGCGATTTCGGACAAGAAGCCGCCCGCCGACATCCCGGCCTCGGCCCCCGCGACGCCGACCGACGCCCCGACCCTGTCGGGCACGCCGACCACCACGACGCCTGAGCCGAGCCCCGCACCGGGCGGCTGATCACTCCGCGAAACCGACGCACTGGTGGGCGGGGCTGCGCGCGGGCGACCAGTGCGTCGGTTTCGCGGACTACACCTGCCGGTTGAAGCGGCCGTGCGGCGCCTGGTCGCGCGGCCGGATCACGATCTGGTCGAGGTTGACGTGTGACGGCCGGGACGCGACGAAACCGATGACCTCGGCGACGTCCTCGGCGACCAGCGGCGTGATGCCCTTGTAGACGTTGTCGGCGCGTTCCTGATCGCCGCCGAAGCGCACCAGGGAGAACTCCGTCTCCACCGCGCCGGGTGCAATCTCGGTGAGCCGCACCGGTTTTCCGAGGAGCTCGCCCCTGAGCGTGCGGTGCAGCGCGCCCTGCGCGTGCTTGGCCGACGTGTATCCCGCACCGCCGTCATAGGTCTCGAACGCCGCGATCGAGGTGATCGTGACGATCAGGCCGTCGCCGGATTCGATGAGCTTGGGCAGCAGGGCGCGCGTGACCCGCAGGGTGCCCAGCACGTTGGTCTCCCACATCCAGCGCCAATGGTCCAGATCGGCGTCGGCCACGGGTTCCAGCCCCTTGGCCCCACCGGCGTTGTTGACCAGCACGTCGACCCGGTCGAGGCCGGCCGCCATGGCGGCGACGGCATCGGGGTCAGTGACATCCGCCACAACGGCGGTTCCACCGATCTCACTGGCCAAAGCCTCGACGCGGTCCGCGCGCCGTGCGGCGCAGACCACTTGAAAGCCAAGGGCGGCAAGGGTTTTGGCGGTCGCGGCACCGATTCCGGCACTGGCACCCGTGACCACCGCGACCCGGCGGTCGGACTGTGGTGTCGTCATCTGCCCAACCTTAGTTGCCGTGCTAAGTTCGTCGTGTGTCCCAGACCTCCCAGTCCCGCTTCGTGCGGCGTGCGTGTTGTTGTTGCGCACCCCGCCGCGCCTGACTGAACCCGGACACCGCTGTCCTGCTGAGTCGCAAGGTGTGGCCTCGACCCACCTACCGACAACCAGTAAGGACAACTCACGTGACCACCGCCACCGCCGCACCCATCCGTCGCCCCGGCAAGACCGCCCCCCGCGCCAATCGGTCACTGGCTTCGAGCACCGCGCGCTACCCGCAGTCACGCCTGCTGCACATCGTCGCGCCGTCGCTCAAAGTTCCCGACGCCGCGCCTGCCGCGGTCTTCAGCGCGGTCCGGATGCGTGGCCCGATCGCCCGGGACGCGGTCGCCCAACACACCCAGTTGAGCATCGCGACGGTGAACCGGCAGGTCACCGCTCTGCTTGAGGCCGGAATCCTGCGCGAACGCGCTGATCTCGCCGTATCGGGCGCGATCGGGCGGCCCCGCGTTCCGGTCGAGGTGAACCACGAGCCGTTCCTGACGCTGGGCATCCACATCGGCGCCCGCACCACCAGCATCGTGGCCACCGATCTGTTCGGTCGCACGCTCGACGTCGTCGAAACCCCGACGCCGTCCGGGCCGCAGGCCGCTGCGCTCGCGACGTTGGCCTCCAGCGCGCGCCGTTACCTGAGCCGCTGGCACCGGCGCCGGCCGTTGTGGGTGGGCGTCGCGGCCGGTGGCGTGGTCGACAGCGCCACCGGGTATCTCGACCATCCACGGCTGGGCTGGAGTGATGCCCCGGTCGGCCCCGCGTTGGCCGAGGCGCTCGGCCTGCCGGTGTCGCTGGCCTCGCACGTGGACGCGATGGCGGGCGCGGAGCTACTGCTGAGCGGTAGGCGGCCCGACGCCGGTGGTACCCAGGCCAGGACCAGCCTCTACGTCTACGCCCGCGAAACGGTCGGCTACGCCCTGTCGATCGACGGCCGGGTGCACACGCCGGCCAGCGGCCCCGGAACCATCGCGGGTCTGCCCGCGCAGTCCGAACTGCTCGGCGGCTCAGGGCAATTGGAGTCGAGCGTCAGCGACGAGGCGGTGCTGACCGCGGCCCGCAAGCTTCGGATCATCCCGGCGGAAGGCCCGGCTTCGACGCTGCCGACGGTGCTGCGCGCCGCCAGGCAGGGCAACGAACAGGCCCGCGAGTTGCTCGCCGACCGCGCCCGTGTTCTCGGCGAAGCCGTCGCGCTCCTGCGCGATCTGCTCAACCCCGACGACCTGGTCGTCGGCGGCCAGGCGTTCACCGAGTACCCCGAGAGCATGCCGTTGGTCGAGGCCGCATTCGCCCAGCGCACGGTGCTCGGGCCACGTGATCTGCGGGTTGCCGCGTTCGGTAACCGGGTGCAGGAGGCCGGTGCGGGCATCGTCTCGCTGGGCGGGCTGTACGCCGATCCGATCGGTGCCATGCGGCGCGCTCAAACCCGTCGATCGGCAGCGGTGTAGACATGTCTGTGTGCGCCTAGCAACAGACGGGTCCGACGTCGCATCGAACAGGCACCGGCCCGAGGCTCCTCGCCGTGTCGCAGTGCTGTCCGTGCACACCTCCCCATTGGCGCAGCCGGGCACCGGTGATGCCGGCGGCATGAACGTCTACGTCCTCCAGACCGCGCTGCAGCTGGCCCGCCGTGGTGTCGAGGTCGAGGTGTTCACGCGGGCGACCTCGTCGGCCGATGCGCCCGTGGTGCCGGTCGCCCCCGGCGTGTTGGTGCGCAACGTCGTGGCCGGACCGTTCGAGGGGCTCGACAAATACGATCTGCCCACACAGCTGTGTGCGTTCACCGCCGGCGTTTTGCGGGCCGAGGCCACCCACGAGCCCGGCTACTACGACATCGTTCACTCGCACTACTGGCTGTCCGGCCAGGTCGGCTGGCTGGCCAGGGACCGCTGGGCGGTGCCCCTCGTACACACCGCACACACGCTGGCAGCGGTCAAGAATGCCGCACTCGCCGAAGGTGACTCACCCGAACCACCGCTGCGCGCCGTGGGGGAGCAGCAGGTGATCGACGAAGCCGACCGGTTGATCGTCAACACCGAACACGAAGCGCACCAACTTGTTTCGCTGCACAACGCCGATGCCGCCCGCATCGACGTCGTGCACCCCGGCGTGGATCTCGACATGTTCACCCCCGGTTCGCGGGAGGCCGCGCGGGCGGTGCTCGGGCTCGCCGCCGACGAAAAGGTGGTGGCCTTCGTCGGCCGCATCCAGCCGCTCAAGGCTCCTGACATCCTGTTGGGGGCGGCGGCCAAGCTGCCCGGCGTGCGGGTTCTGGTGGCCGGTGGCCCGTCGGGTTCGGGGCTGGCCGAGCCCGACACCCTGGTTCGGCTCGCCGACGAGCTGGGTATCACCGATCGGGTGACGTTCCTACCCCCGCAATCGCGTGAACAGTTGGTCAACGTGTACCGCGCCGCCGACCTGGTGGCGGTGCCGAGCTACTCGGAATCGTTCGGGCTGGTCGCCGTCGAGGCCCAGGCCTGCGGCACGCCGGTGGTGGCCGCCGCCGTCGGCGGACTTCCCGTGGCCGTGGCCGACGGCGTCAGTGGTGCCCTGGTGAACGGCCATGACGTGGGCGATTGGGCGGCTGCGATCGACTCCGTGCTGCAGGCGCACCCTGCCGTGATGAGCCGGGCCGCCGTCGAGCACGCCGCCCGATTCTCGTGGGCCCACACGGTCGATGCCCTGCTCGCGAGTTACTCGCGAGCGATGACCGACTACCGGTCCCGCCATCGCAGGCCGGCCCGCCGCGCCGGCAGGCGCTTCTCGATGCGACGGGGTGTGCGCACGTGACCGAGCGGGCTGCCCAAGACATCCGCGACGCCATCGTCGCCACGCTCGACGAGCACGAGCTGGTCTACCACCACCACGAGGGCACCCACGGCGGCTTGCCCGGCATCGTCGTCGAACTGCCCGGTGAGCGCCGGCTGGTGACCAACACCATCCTGAGCATCGGCGAACACTCGGTGCGCGTCGAGGCGTTCGTGTGCCGCAAGCCCGACGAGAATTTCGAGGGCGTCTACCGGTTCCTGCTCAAACGTAACCGCCGGCTCTACGGCGTGGCCTACACGCTCGACAACGTCGGCGACATCTATCTCGTGGGCCGCATGGCGTTGAGTGCCGTCACCGCCGACGAGATCGACCGCGTGCTCGGCCAGGTGCTCGAAGCCGTCGACTCCGACTTCAACACGTTGTTGGAGTTGGGTTTTCGCTCGTCCATCCAGAAGGAATGGGAGTGGCGGGTGTCGCGCGGCGAGTCGTTGAAGAACCTCAAGGCGTTCGAGCACCTCATCGAGGACTGACGACTCATGAGAGGATCGCTGACATGCCGACCCTGATCCTGCTTCGCCATGGCGAGTCCCAGTGGAACGAGAAGAACCTGTTCACCGGGTGGGTCGATGTCGACCTCACCGACAAGGGCCGCGCCGAGGCAGTGCGCGGCGGCCAGTTGATGGCCGAGCTGGGGTTGCTGCCCGACGTCGTGTACACCTCGTTGCTGCGCCGAGCCATCAACACCGCGAATCTGGCGTTGGACAAGGCTGACCGGCACTGGATCCCCGTGCACCGGGACTGGCGGCTCAACGAGCGTCACTACGGCGCGCTGCAGGGCCTGGACAAGGCCGAGACCAAGGCGAAGTACGGCGACGAGCAGTTCATGGCGTGGCGACGCAGCTATGACACGCCGCCGCCGCCCATTGAGAAGGGCAGCGAGTTCAGCCAGGACGCCGATCCGCGCTACGCCGACATCGACGGCGGCCCGCTCACCGAATGCCTCAAGGACGTTGTCGAGCGGTTCGTGCCGTACTACGAGGGCACGATCATCCCCGATCTGCAGGACGGCAAGACCGTGCTGATCGCCGCGCACGGCAATTCTCTGCGCGCCCTGGTCAAGTACCTCGACGAGATGTCGGACGAGGACGTGGTCGGGCTCAACATCCCGACCGGCATCCCGCTGCGCTACGACCTGGATGAGAACCTCAAACCGCTGGTCGTCGGTGGTCAGTACCTCGATCCGGAGGCCGCCGCCGCGGGTGCGGCAGCCGTCGCGGCGCAGGGCGCGAAGTAGCCGGCCGCCGTCACCCGGGCCATTCGGCGAACGCAGGGTTACACGGGGTTAACAGCAACCAAACTCCTGTCTTTGGCCGTGTGACATGTCCCGTTTTGGCCGCACGCTGCTGGGATGACGTTCACCGGATGCGTACGATTTTCGCGTGAGCTTGGTGTCGGCGTTACTGCTGACGGCGGTCGTGGCGTTGCTCGCGCTGATCGTCGGTGTGGGCGTCGGCGCCGCAGTCGCTCCCCGCATCATCGCCAGGCGCCAGCGCCGCGCCGCGGACGAAGCGGGCATGACGGTTTCCCAGATGCTGCAGCTGGTGGTGTCGCTGTCACCGACCGGCATCGTCGTCGTCGACACCTTCAACGACGTGGTCTACGCCAACGACCGCGCCGGTGAGCTGGGGGTGGTGCGGGACAGGCTGCTCGACGACCGGGCCTGGCGCGCCGCCGAGCAGGTATTTGCCACCGGACAGAACATCGAGGTCGACCTTTCGCCGCGCAAGGTGACCAACCCGGGACGGTCGGGCATCTCGGTACGCGGCGAGGTGCGGCTGCTCGCCGACGACGATCGCCGCTTCGCCGTCGTCTATGCCGACGACCAGTCCGAGCACGCGCGCATGGAAGCGACGCGACGTGACTTCGTGGCCAACGTCAGCCATGAACTGAAGACTCCGGTCGGCGCCATGGGTGTGCTCGCCGAAGCCCTGCTGGCCTCGGCCGACGATCCCGACACCGTGCGCCGGTTCGCCGACAAGATGGTCGCCGAGTCGCATCGGCTGGCCGACATGGTCGGTGAGCTCATCGAGCTCTCGCGACTGCAAGGCGGTGAGCGGCTGCCCGATCTGGAGGCGGTCGACGTCGACACCGTTGTCGCCGAGGCGCTCTCGCGGCACAAGGTGGCCGCCGACAACGCCGAGATCGGGATCACCACCGACGCCCCGACCGGTTACCGCGTCCTCGGCGACGAGGCACTGCTGGTGACGGCCATCGCCAATTTGGTGTCGAACGCAATCGCCTACTCGCCCAACGGATCGAGCATCTCCATCAGCAGGCGCAGGCGCGGCGGAAGCGTCGAGATCGCCGTGACCGACCGCGGCATCGGGATCGCCAAGGCCGACCAGGAGCGGGTCTTCGAACGGTTCTTCCGGGTCGACAAGGCCCGCTCGCGCGCCACCGGTGGCACCGGCCTCGGCCTGGCAATCGTCAAACACGTGGCCGCCAACCACAACGGAACCATCCGGCTGTGGAGTCAGCCGGGAACGGGGTCGACGTTCACGCTGTCGATCCCGGCCTATCCCTATCCCGACGACCCCGCAAAAGACCCAGACGAACGAGAGGATTAGCGAGACCTATGACCAGCGTGTTGATCGTTGAAGACGAGGAGTCGCTGGCCGATCCTTTGGCATTCCTGCTCCGCAAGGAGGGCTTCGAAGCCACGGTGGTTGGCGATGGCCCGTCCGCGTTGGCGGAGTTCGAGCGTTCGGGTGCTGACATCGTGCTGTTGGACCTGATGCTGCCCGGGATGAGCGGAACCGATGTCTGCAAGCAGCTGCGCGCCCGCTCCAGCGTGCCGGTGATCATGGTCACCGCCCGTGACAGTGAGATCGACAAGGTCGTCGGGCTCGAGCTCGGCGCCGACGACTACGTCACCAAGCCGTACTCGGCCCGTGAACTCATCGCCCGCATCCGCGCGGTACTGCGGCGTGGTGCCGACACCGACGACACCGGCATAAGCGACGGCGTGCTTGAGGCAGGCCCGGTCCGGATGGACGTCGAACGCCATGTCGTGAGCGTCAACGGCGAGCAGATCACGTTGCCGCTCAAGGAGTTCGATCTCCTCGAGTACCTGATGCGCAACAGCGGGCGCGTTCTGACGCGTGGCCAGCTCATCGACCGGGTGTGGGGTGCCGACTACGTCGGCGACACCAAGACCCTCGACGTGCACGTCAAGCGGCTACGCTCCAAGATCGAAGCCGACCCGGCCAACCCGGTGCACCTCGTCACCGTGCGCGGGCTCGGCTACAAACTGGAAGGGTGACCGGGCTACTCGGCGGCGCGCGTCGCCGGGTGGACGGCGATCAGTCCTAAGTTGCTGCGCCGCTTGCACATTGCGGCCAGTTCGGCGTAGGCCTTCTCGCCCAGAATGGCGGTCAGCTCCGGCCCGTAGGACTCCCACACCTGCTTCGCGCCGACGTGGGCGGCCGGATCGCCCGTGCAGTACCAGTGCAGGTCCGCACCGCCCTCGCCCCAGCCGCGCCGGTCGTACTCGGTGATGACCGTCTTGAGCACCTGGGTGCCGTCGGGCCGGGTGACCCAGTCCTGACTGCGCCGGATCGGCAACTGCCAGCACACGTCGGGTTTCATCGTCAGCGGTTCGACGCCGAGCTTGAGCGCCTTGCTGTGCAGCGCACAGCCGATGCCGGAGCGGAACCCGGGCCGGTTCAGAAAGATGCACGCGCCCTTGTACTTTCGGGTGCGCAGATTCGGTTTGCCGTCGTACTCGTCGTCCTCGAGATAGCCCTTCTTGCCAAGGCCCTTCTCGCGGAACTGCCAGTCGTCGTCGGTCAATTGCTTGACCGCGTCGTCGAGCCGGGCCCGGTCGTCGTCATCGGAGAGAAACGCGCCGTGCGAGCAACATCCGTCGTCGGGCCTGCCCTCGACCGTGCCCTTGCAGGCCGGCGTGCCGAACACACAGGTCCAGCGCGACAGCAGCCACGTCATATCCGCCGCGATCAGATGTTCCGCGTCATCGGGGTCATAGAACTCCACCCACTCGCGGGCGAAGTCGAGCTCCACTTCACCTGACTTCATGGTCTGCTCTTCGCGCAAGCGCTCAATCGCGACACGTGTCACGCCGCAAACGGTACTCGCATCTGCCCGAAGGCATTTCCCAATCGTGCGGTGTGCCGCGCCACAGACACGTGGGTCCGGGCACGAAACCGCCTGCGCGACCCATTAGGTTGGGGACGTGCGGTTAGGCGTGCTCGACGTGGGCAGTAACACGGTGCATCTACTCGTGGTGGATGCCCGCCGGGGCGGCCATCCGACCCCCATGAGTTCGACCAAGGCCGCACTGCGGTTGGCGGAGGCCATCGACAACTCCGGCAAGCTCACCCGCAAGGGCGCCGACAAGCTGGTGGAAACGGTCGACGAGTTCGCCAAGATCGCCACCAGCTCGGGCTGTGCCGAGCTCATGGCGTTTGCCACCTCGGCCGTGCGTGATGCCACCAACTCCGAGGACGTGCTGGCCCGGGTGCGGTCGGAAACCGGCGTTTCGCTGCAGGTGCTCAGTGGTGTCGACGAGTCCCGGCTGACGTTTCTCGCGGTACGCCGCTGGTATGGCTGGAGCGCGGGCCGGATCATCAACATCGACATCGGCGGTGGTTCGCTGGAATTGTCGAACGGTGTCGACGAAGAGCCCGAGGTGGCGCTGTCGCTGCCGCTGGGCGCGGGGCGGCTGACTCGGGAATGGCTGCCCGACGATCCGCCGGGCCGGCGCCGGGTCGCGATGCTGCGGGACTGGCTGTCGACCGAACTGGCCGACGCGGGCGCGACCATGCTCAAACCGGGCACGCCGGACCTGGCCGTCGCGACCTCGAAGACCTTCCGGTCGCTGGCCCGGTTGACCGGCGCGGCGCCGTCCGGGGCAGGTCCACGCGTCAAACGGACGTTGACGGCAACTGGATTAAGACAGCTCATAGCTTTCATCTCTAGGATGACGGCGGCTGACCGTGCTGAACTGGAAGGGGTGAGTGCCGAGCGGGCCCCACAGATCGTCGCCGGTGCGTTGGTAGCTGAGGCTAGTATGCGAGCACTGGAGGTCGAATCTGTCGACATTTGCCCCTGGGCACTGCGGGAAGGGTTGATCCTGCGGAAACTCGACAGCGAGGCCGACGGAACCGCCCTGGTAGGAACAGCGGCACGGGATGCTGGACGATAAGAAATAGCTAGCCCCAAAGGCAACACAGGATGACTGGACCAGAAGATAGCCACACCGGCACGCGCCCGATCTCGGTCGCGGAGTTGCTGGCAAAGAACGGAACGATCGGCGCACCGCCCGTCGGCGGACGCCGTCGGCGCCGGCGGGGTAACAGCGACTCGGTGACCGTCGCCGAACTCACCGGTGAGATTCCGATCGTTAGCGACGACGACCCCGCGCCCGAGACCCGCAGCGAGCCCGAAACCCGCCGCGAACCCGACCCGGCACTGGTCGACACCGCCATCGTGGCCGCCGTCGATGCCGAGCCCGCGCCGCACAGCCCACGCAACGGAGCCGCGACAAGCACCGATGTCGAGCGCGAGCCCGAGCCCGAGATCGACCCGGTGGAGGCCGATTACGACGCGCATCTGCAGGCGCGCGACGCCGACCCGGAACCCGTGGAGTTCCGCCCGCGCCCGCGCCGCCAGCAGTATCCGGGACCGCGCGACTACACGCCGTCGGGCTCCGGCGCGGAGCGGATGAGCCCCGACCCTCTCGACGATCTGGACGACCACGACGCGCCGACGTCCAAGGGCTCGGCCAAGCTCGTGGAATCCGCCGATGACGACGTCGACACCGACGGCGACCGCGAGTCCTACCTCGGCTCGTCGCTTGGGCCGCTATTCGGCGGCCAGTCCGTGGCCGACGACATCGCCCGTAAGGGCAGGCCCGGTGTGGACGATGACGTCGACGATGATGACCGCACCACCGCCACCGCTGTCGATGACCGCGACGACCTGGACGAGTTCGACGAGGTCGATGACACCGAGGGTTCGCCGCTCGTGCGCGGCGCGTGGATCGTCGGTCAGTGCGTCATCGCGGTCGCGTTCGGCGCAGGCCTGTTCATCGCGTTCGATCAGCTGTGGAAGTGGAACACGATCGTCGCGCTCGTGCTGGGGGTGCTGGTCATCCTCGGCCTGGCCGGTGGCGTGCGGGTGGTGCGCAAGACCGAGGACATCGGCAGCACGCTGACCGCGGTCGCGGTCGGAGCCCTGGTCACGTTCGGACCTCTGGCGCTACTGCAGGCGAGTTAGTACACCGGTACACAATTAGAATCAGCACCCTGTGCGCCCTGCCATCAAGGTCGGCCTGTCCACGGCTTCGGTCTATCCGCTGAGGACCGAGGCTGCCTTCGAGTACGCGGCCCGCCTCGGCTACGACGGCGTCGAGTTGATGGTGTGGGCCGAATCGGTCAGCCAGGACGTCGATGCCATCGCGAAAATGTCCGCCCATTACGGGGTTCCGGTGCTGTCCGTGCACGCGCCCTGCCTGCTGATCTCGCAGCGGGTCTGGGGCGCCAACCCGATCCCCAAGCTAGAACGCAGCGTGCGCGCCGCCGAGGAGCTGGGCGCGCAGACCGTCGTCGTCCATCCGCCGTTCCGGTGGCAGCGCCGTTACGCCGAGGGCTTCACCGAACAGGTTGCCGCCCTCGAAGCGGACAGCGACGTGCTCGTCGCGGTGGAGAACATGTTCCCGTTCCGGGCCGACCGGTTCTACGGCGCAGGCCAGACGTCCATCGAGCGCATGCGCAAACGCGGCGGCAGGCCGGGGCCCGGCATCTCCGCGTTCGCGCCGTCCTACGACCCGCTCGACGGCAACCACGCCCACTACACGCTCGATCTGAGCCACACCGCGACGGCGGGCACCGACGCACTGGACATGGCCCGCCGGATGGGCGACGGACTGGTGCACCTGCACCTGTGCGACGGCAATGGCGCGTCGACCGACGAGCATCTGGTTCCCGGTCGTGGCACCCAGCCGACCGCCGAGGTCTGCCAGATGTTGGCCAACGGCGACTTCACCGGGCATGTGATCCTCGAGGTCACGACGTCGGGCGCGCGCACCGCCGCCGAGCGCGAAGCGCTGTTGGTGGAGTCCCTGCAGTTCGCCCGCAAGCACCTGCTGCGCTGAGCGCGGCTGCCACCGACCGGAGGACATACCCGCATGCCCGGATCCACGCTGTTCACCGATGCCATGGCGCTCACCCCGGCCGGCGACGGCGTCTATGACGGTCACCTCAACGAGCACTGGACGATCGGGCCAAAGGTGCACGGCGGGGCCATGCTGGCGCTTTGTGCCAACGCGGCACGGACCGAGGCCGGGGCAGGAGCTGAGCCCATAGCGGTGTCGGGCAATTTCCTGTGGGCCCCCGACCCCGGGCCCATGCGCGTGGTCACGACGGTGCGCAAACGCGGCCGTCGCATCAGCGTGGTCGACGTCGAACTCAATCAGGGTGACCGCACCGCGGTGCACGCCTCGGTGACCCTCGGCGAGCCCGAACATCATGTGGCGCCGCTGCTGTCGTTCAACCCGGTCGTGCCGTTGATGACGCCGGAACCGCCGCCCGGCCTCGAACCGATCGGCCCAGGACATCCGATGGAGCACATCGTGCATCTGGCGCACGGCTGTGACATCCGGCCCGCCCTGCACACGCTGGGGCCGCGGACCGACGGCGGTCCGCCGGTTTTCGAGTACTGGGTCCGGCCCAAGGGCGTCGCGCCCGACGTCCTGTTCGCCCTTCTGTGCGGCGACGTGTCGGCTCCGGTCACATTCGCCGTCGAGCGCACCGGTTGGGCGCCCACGGTCCAGCTGACGGCGTTTCTGCGGGCGCTGCCAGCCGATGGGTGGCTGCGCGTCATGTGCACCGCCGTCCAGATCGGTCAGGACTGGTTCGACGAGGACCACATCGTGGTCGACTGTGAGGGCCGCATCATCGTGCAGTCCCGCCAACTCGCGATGGTGCCCGCCGAGGGCTCCTGACCGCACGCCGTGCGATGCTGTGCGCCATGTCGAGAATCGCGATCATCGGCGGCGGCAGCATGGGTGAAGCGTTGCTGTCGGGGCTGTTACGGGCCGGTAGGCAGGTCAAGGACATGGTGGTCTCGGAGAAGTTCCCGGACCGTGCGAAGTACCTCGCCGACAAGTACTCGGTCCGCGTCACGTCGGTCGTCGATGCGGCCGAGAACGCCGATTACGTCATCGTCGCGGTCAAGCCCGCCGATGTCGCGACCATCGTCGAAGAGGTCACCGAGGCCGCGGCGCGCGCCGAGACGGATTCCGCCGAGCAGGTGTTCGTCACGATCGCGGCCGGGGTGAGCACGTCGTTCTACGAGTCGAAGCTGCCAGCCGGCGCGCCGGTGATCCGGGTCATGCCCAACGCACCGGTCGTCGTCGGCGGCGGGGTCAGCGCGCTCGCGCCCGGCCGGTTCGCCACCGCCGAGCAACTCAAGGAGGTCTCGGCGATCTTCGACGCGGTCGGGGGAGTCATCACGGTCGCCGAATCGCAGCTGGACGCGGTGACGGCCGTATCCGGGTCGGGGCCGGCCTACTTCTTCCTGATGGTGGAGGCGTTGGTGGACGCGGCTGTCGCGTCCGGTCTGTCGCGTGCGGTGGCGACCGATCTGGTGGTGCAGACGATGGCCGGTTCGGCCGCGATGTTGCTCGAGCGTCTCGACGAGGTCGACGCGGCGGGCGGAGCCGCGATGGACACCACGGCGGCGCAGCTGCGCGCCACGGTTACGTCACCCGCCGGAACGACGGCCGCTGGACTGCGCGAACTGGAGCGCGGGGGCCTGCGGGCCGCGGTCGCCAATGCCGTGGAAGCTGCGAAAACGCGCTCTGAGCAGCTAGGAATTACATCAGAGTAATTAGAGAAATTCGGATGGATTAGCCCACACCCGTCGCAGTAACCCCACCTGCCACGCTATTCTCCCTTTGTATGCGCGGGTTGGTGCCAGCGGTGGGGAAGCCGCTGGAACTGCCCGTGCCTGATTGATTGGGTTGCGATGACGTCTATGAACGGGCCATCGGCGCGGGATGCTGGCGACGGCCAGCCCCGAGCTCAATTTCTGACAGTCGCCGAGGTGGCGAGCTTGATGAGGGTCTCGAAAATGACGGTGTACCGGTTGGTGCACAACGGCGAGTTGCCTGCGGTCCGGGTGGGCCGATCGTTCCGGGTACACGCCAAGGCTGTCCATGATCTGCTGGAGACCTCGTACTTCGACGCGGGTTAGGCATGGTGGCGCCGACGTCGGTGTAGGCAGGCGTTTTCCGTTTCCCAGGCTGGCCCGGGTAAAGTAACCAGGTCAATCACTAGCTGTCTAGGTAGCGGAGTCACCGGGGTTTATGGGTTCAGTCATCAAGAAGCGGCGTAAGCGCATGTCGAAGAAGAAGCACCGCAAGCTGCTTCGACGCACCCGGGTGCAGCGCAGAAAACTCGGCAAGTAGCCGACCGCCGCGGCCGCTAGGCTGAGCCGATGGATTCTGATGGACGTTCTGGGGGACGCCCGACGGGAGTCCCCGGCAATGCCGGAGGTACGGAATCCGCAGATTCGGCGCCGTACCCGAAGGTGGTTCTGGTCACGGGTGCGTGCCGGTTCCTCGGTGGTTATCTGACCGCCAGGCTGGCACAGAACCCGCTGATCAACCATGTCATCGCCGTCGATGCGATCGCACCGAGCAAGGATCTGCTGCGTCGCATGGGGCGGGCCGAGTTCGTCCGCGCCGACATCCGCAATCCGTTCATCGCCAAGGTGATCAGGAACGGGGATGTCGACACCGTTGTGCACGCCGCGGCGGCCTCCTACGCGCCGCGGTCCGGCGGGCGGGCCACGTTGAAGGAACTCAACGTGATGGGCGCGATCCAGCTGTTCGCGGCCTGCCAGAAGACACCGTCGGTACGCCGGGTGATCCTCAAGTCGACCTCGGAGGTCTACGGCTCAAGCTCGCGCGACCCGGTGATGTTCACCGAGGAGAGCAGCGCACGCCGACCGCCGGGTGAGGGTTTCGCTCGCGACAGCATGGACATTGAGGGCTATGCGCGCGGGCTGGCCCGGCGCCGTCCCGACATCGCGGTGACCATTCTGCGGCTGGCCAACATGATCGGCCCGGCGATGGACACCGCGCTGTCGCGCTATCTGGCCGGGCCGGTCGTGCCATCGGTCGTCGGCCACGATGCCCGGTTGCAGCTGCTGCACGAGCAGGACGCGCTCGGGGCGCTGGAACGCGCCACCGTGGCGGGCAAGGCGGGCACCTTCAACGTCGGTGCCGCGGGCATCATCATGATGAGTCAGGCGATCCGTCGCTCGGGCCGGATCCGGCTTCCGGTGCCGCGTTCGGCGTTGTCCGCCGTGGATTCGCTGAGCCGCGCCACTCGCTACACCGAACTCGATCGCGAGCAGTTGAACTACCTCAGCTACGGCCGGGTCATGGACACCACGCGGATGCTCAACGATCTGGGATACCATCCGAAGTGGACGACTGCGGAGGCTTTCGACGATTATGTACGTGGTCGTGGATTGACTCCGATCATCGACCCACGATGGGTACGCTCAATGGAGAGTCGCGCCGTGGGGATGGCGCAGCGTTGGGGACACTAGTACTGACTCGATCCGGGGTGGGGAGAAGGTATCGACGTGGCGGGCGAACCTAAGGCGAAAGTCATTCCGCTACACGGGAATTCAACCCGTGCTTCGGCCACTCGCCGGGCTGCCCAGCGTACCGAGAGTGCGCGTCGACATCCTTCGCTGCTCGCCGATCCCGGGACGAGGGCCTCGGCCGAGCAGATCGCCGCGGTGGTCCGCGAGATCGATCAGCGGCGCAGCGCTGCCTCGGGTGTTCCGCCGGTCGAGGACAACCCCACCGAGCTTGCCAAAGCCATTGCCGCCCTATCGGAATTCGCCCGTAAACGGATGGCGGGCGATTACACCGTCGACGAATTCGGATTCGACGAACACCTCACCAACGCTATCTTTCTTCCTTTGCTGCGAGTGTTCTTCCAGAACTGGTTCCGGGTCGAGGTATCGGGGATCGAGAACCTGCCGGACACGGGCGCGGCACTCGTCGTGGCCAACCACGCCGGCGTCCTGCCGTTCGACGGTTTGATGACTCAGGTCGCCGTGCACGATCACCATCCCGCGCACCGCCACCTCCGGTTGCTGGCCGCCGATCTGGTGTTCGATCTGCCGATGGTCGGCCAGGCCGCACGCAAAGCCGGCCACACCATGGCCTGCACGACCGACGCACACCGGCTGCTGGCCAACGGCGAGCTCACCGCGGTCTTCCCGGAGGGCTTCAAAGGGCTCGGCAAGCACTTCAAGGACCGCTACAAGCTGCAGCGATTCGGCCGCGGCGGATTCGTTTCGGCTGCGCTGCGGGCCAAGGCCCCGATCGTGCCGTGCTCGATCGTCGGGTCGGAGGAGATCTACCCGATGATCGCCGACGTGAAGCTGCTGGCCCGGCTGCTTGGGCTGCCGTACTTCCCGGTGACGCCGCTGTTCCCGCTCGCCGGCCCGGCCGGGATGATTCCGCTGCCGTCGAAGTGGCATATCCGGTTCGGTGAGCCGATCGACACGACGGGCTACGACGAGGGTGCTGCCGACGACCCGATGGTCACGTTCGAGTTGACCGACCAGGTGCGGGAGACCATCCAGCACACGCTCTATCAGTTGTTGGCCGGCCGCCGGAACATGTTCTTCGGCTGAGATTCTGGGGGCTGTCAGCTCCCGGACTTTTGCCCAGCAATCATCCGGGCGATCGCGGCGTCGCGTGCGGCGGCGATCTGCGAGCTGATCTCATCGGCCTCGTCGGGGTGGGCCGCCTCGCCGAGCATCGTGACGATGCTGGTCGCGATGGGTTTGCCGTCGTCGTCGGTGACCTCGGCCCGGATCTCGCAGATCACGGTGCCGTGCGACTCGATGACCGAATCCAGATACGAGTCGAACCACAGCTTGTCGCCAACGACGATCGGCCGGTGGAAGATCAGCTTCTGGTCGCGGTGCAGCACCCGTTCGAGATTGATCGGCACGTCGAACTTGTCGAAGAGCTCGAGTTGGACGCGGCGGCCGGCAACAGCCAGGAACGTCAGCGACGCCACCACGCTGTCGTGTCCGTACTCCTTGGCGGCCTCGTCGCTGTAGTGGGCGGGATGGTCGTCCTTGACGGCGCGGGCGAACTCGCGGACCTTCTCGCGGCCGACCTCGAAGTAGTCCGGATACCGGTAGTGAGTCCCGATGATGTCTGCGGCGATACTCATGTGCCCTGTACTGCTCCCTGTGCTCTCCGCATGAACCGTCCCTTGCTGCGGGGCACGTTTGTGCGGCCCGCCGCGGTGCCGATTACGCGGCCCGCCGCGGTGCCGATTACGCAGCCCGCCGCGGGCGCTCCATTTCGCGGCCCGCCGCGGAAGCCTATCAGCGCGCTCCGATTGCTCAGCGAATGTCGTGGCGACGCGACGCCACCGCGGCCAGCGCACCGCCGAGGGCGCCGAGCGCCAACGCCGACGGCACCCCGATCCGTGCGGCTTTGCGTGCCGTCCGGAAATCGCGGATCTCCCAGCCCCGTTCGCGGGCCAGATCGCGCAACGCCGCGTCGGGGTTGATGGCCACCGCGGTGCCGACCAGCGACAGCATCGGCACGTCGTTGAAGCTGTCGGAGTACGCCGTGCAGCGGCGCAGGTTGAGGCCTTCGCGAATGGCCAGCGAGCGCACCGCGTGGGCCTTGCCGGTGCCGTGCAGGATGTCGCCGACGAGCCGGCCGGTGAACACGCCGTCGACGGATTCCGCGACGGTGCCGAGCGCACCCGTGAGCCCCAGCCGCTTGGCGATCGTGGCGGCCAGCTCGTAAGGCGTCGCGGTGACCAGCCAAACCTGCTGGCCCGCGTCGAGGTGCATCTGCGCCAGCGCCCGGGTGCCCGGCCAGATCTTGTCGGCGATGATCTGGTCGTAAATCTCCTCGCCGAGTTCGACGAGCTCGGCGGTCGACCGGCCCTCGATGAACGCGAGGGCCTTGCGCCGGCCCGCCGCCACGTCTTCGCTGTTCTCCTTGCCGGTGAACTGGAACTTGGCCTGCGCGTACACGATGCCGAGGATGTCGGCATAGGTGAAGTACTTGCGCGCGGCCAGTCCGCGCGCGAAGTGCACGAGCGACGATCCATGCACGAGCGTGTTGTCGACGTCGAAGAACGCCGCCGCGGTCAGATCAGGCGGAGGCGCGCTGGGGCCGGCGGACGCATCGGCTTCAAGGTCGGTGGCGAGATCGGTGACCGCTGCTTCGGCGCTGGCCTCGCCGCCGAGCTCCTGAGCGGGCGCATCGGCACTACCGGATTCGGACACGAATTCACCCTAAGTCACGCGGCGGGGATACTGGCGGCGTGGAGCGCGAGCAGTCCGGTCCGGCGGATCGGCACACCGTGACGTTGCTGACCAGGGCCGGGTGCAGCTTGTGCGCGCGGGCCGCGGAGCAACTGACCGCATTGCGCGACGAGCTCGGGTTCGAGCTGGTCACCACCGACGTCGACGTCGAAGCCGCCGCAGGCGACCCGAAGCTGCGCGCGCAGTTCGGTGACCTGTTGCCCGTCATTTTGCTGAACGGATCCGAACACAGCTACTGGGAAGTCGACGAGCAGCAGTTGCGTCGCGACGTCACCGGCGGCATAGATCACTAGGTGAAATTTGGTGGCCGGGCAGGGAAACGATTACCTTGGTGACGTGGTGATGAAGCCGTGAGCGTGCTGCTATTCGGGGTTTCGCACCGCAGCGCGCCGGTGTCTGTTCTCGAGCAGCTGAGCACCGACGAGGCCGAGCAGGCCAAGATCATCGACCAGGTGCTCCAATCGTCGTTGGTCACTGAGGCCATGGTGCTGTCCACGTGCAACCGCGTCGAGGTATACGCGGTGGTCGAGGCGTTCCACGGTGGTCTCTCGGTGATCGGGCAGGTGCTCTCCGAGCACTCCGGCATGGGGCTCAACGACCTCACCAAATACGCGTACGTTCGCTACGCCGAGGCCGCCGTCGAGCATCTGTTCGCGGTGACCAGCGGCCTGGATTCGGCGGTCATCGGCGAAGCGCAGGTGCTGGGCCAGGTCCGCCGGGCCTACGCGTCGGCCGAAGCCAACCACACCGTCGGCCGCACCCTGCATGAGCTGGCACAACGGGCGCTTTCGGTCGGCAAGCGCGTGCATTCGGAGACGGGCATCGACGCCGCGGGCGCCTCGGTGGTGTCCGTGGCCCTTGGCATGGCCGAGGCCAAACTCACCGGTGGGCTCGCGGGCCGCACCGCGGCCGTGATCGGAGCCGGGTCGATGGGTGCGCTTGCCGGCGCCCACCTGGTGCGTGCCGGCATCGAGCGCGTGCACGTGGTCAACCGTTCCCTGCCGCGAGCCCGACGGCTCGCCGAGAACCTCACCGACCAGGGCGTGGTGGCCGATGCGGTGGCGCTGGAGAACCTGCCGGAGGCGCTTGCCGACGTCGATGTCGTCGTGAGCAGCACGGGTGCCGTCCGTCCCGTCGTGTCGCTGGCCGACGTGCACCATGCGCTGGCCCAGCGCAACGCTTCGGGCACCGAGCATCAACTGGTCATCTGCGACCTCGGCATGCCGCGTGACGTCGACCCGGCGGTGGCCGGTTTGCCCGGTGTCTGGGTGGTCGACATGGACCGCATCCAGCGCGAACCGTCGGCCCGCGCGGCCGCCACGGACGCCGACGCGGCCCGCAACATCGTTGCCACCGAGGTTGCCAACTACCTCGCCGGGCAGCGCATGGCCGAGGTCACCCCGACCGTCACCGCGCTGCGCCAGCGGGCGGCCGACGTGGTCGAGGCGGAGTTGCTGCGGCTCGACAACCGGCTTCCCGGCCTGGACGCCGCCCATCGCGACGAGGTCGCCAAGACCGTGCGCCGGGTGGTCGACAAGTTGCTGCACGCCCCGACCGTGCGCGTCAAGCAGCTGGCAAGCGCCCCGGGCGGGGATAGCTACGCCGAGGCGCTTCGCGAGCTCTTCGAACTCGACCCGCAGGCCGTCGAAGCTGTGGCAGCCAGCGAATTGCCATTTATGGCAACAGATCTCGATAAGACTGAGTAGAGATTGGCAAACTCTCCTAGGACGCGTGACACTCCGATCCGGATCGGAACCCGGGGTAGCTTGCTGGCGACCACGCAGGCCGGAACCATCAGAGACGCATTGCTGGCCGCCGGGCATCCCTGCGAGCTCGTCATCATCTCGACCGAGGGCGACCGCAATCAGGGGCCGATTGCCGACATCGGTGTCGGGGTGTTCACCGCGGCCTTGCGGGAAGCGATCCACGACGGCCGCGTCGATATGGCCGTCCACTCGTACAAAGATTTGCCAACCGCGCGCGATGAGCGCTTCGCCATCGCCGCGATACCCCGCCGTGAGGACCCGCGCGACGCGCTCGTCGCCCGCGACGGATTGGTGCTCGGAGAGTTGCCGGCCGGCTCGGTGATCGGCACGTCGAGCCCGCGGCGGGCGGCACAGCTTAGAGCACTGGGTCTCGGTTTGGAAATCCGCCCCCTACGAGGCAACCTAGATACCAGGTTGAACAGGGTTACGAGCGGTGATCTCGACGGCATCGTGGTCGCCCGGGCGGGTTTGGCCCGCATCGGACGACTGGACGTTGTCACCGAGACGCTCGAGCCGGTGCAGATGTTGCCAGCGCCGGCTCAAGGTGCGCTCGCGGTGGAATGCCGCGCCGGCGACACCGAGTTGGTCGCGGTGCTGTCGGAGCTGGATGACGCCGACACGCGTGCCGCGGTCACCGCCGAACGGGTCCTGCTCGCCGAACTGGAGGCGGGCTGTTCCGCACCGGTGGGCGCGATCGCCGAGGTGGTCGAGTCCATTGATGAGGACGGCAACGTCTTCGAAGAGCTGTCGTTGCGCGGCTGCGCAGCGACGCTGGACGGATCCGACGTGATCCGTGCGTCCGGCATCGGAACTCCGGAGCGGGCCGCCGACCTAGGCGTCTCGGTGGCCGCGGAGCTTTTCGAACTGGGCGCACGCGAGCTGTTGGAAGAGCGTGGGAGTGAGAAATGACCCGGCAGGACACCGTCGGCGGAGCCGACAATGCTGCCCGCGTTGGCGAAGCCGACAATGCTGCTCGCGTCGGCGGAGCCGACAATGCAGCCCGCGTCGGTAGTGCCGACAACGTAGTTCACGGCGGCGCCGACCATCCGGTCCGAGCGCGCGGCCGCAAGGCGAAGCCCGGTCGCATCACCTTCGTGGGTTCAGGCCCGGGTGACCCGGGACTGCTGACCGCGCGGGCGCAGGCGGTGCTCGCGCACGCCGAATTGGTTTTCACCGATCCCGACGTCCCCGAAGCGGTGCTGGCTCTCGTCGGCACCGACCTTCCGCCGGCTTCCGGTCCGGCGCCCGCGGCCAAGTCCGCGGACGCGGCCGACGCCGCTACGCCGCAGGCTGACCAGCCGGCCGTGATCCCGGGCGGGCCCGAGGTGCGGCCCGCACTCGGCGAACCTGCCGAGGTGGCCAAGACGCTGGCAGGCGAGGCCCGCCACGGATACGACGTCGTGCGTCTGGTCGCCGGTGACCCGCTTTCGGTGGATGCGGTGATCACCGAGATCGGCGCTCTGGCCAAGACGCACCTGAACTTCGAGATCGTGCCCGGTTTGCCCGATACGACCGCGGTGCCGACGTACGCCGGCCTGCCGCTGGGTTCGTCGCACACCGTCGCCGACGTCCGCGGCGACGTCGACTGGGCGGCTCTGGCCGCCGCGCCGGGTCCGCTGATCCTGCACGCGACGGCCTCGCATCTCCCGGACGCCGCGCGCACCCTCATCGAGCACGGTCTGGTGGACAGCACCCCCGCGGTGGTGACCGCCAACGGCACCACGTGCCAGCAGCGTTCGGTGGAGACCACGCTGAGCGGCCTGATCGACAAGGCCACGCTGGCAGGCAGCGAGCCCGCCGGTCCGCTGGCCGGGCCCCTGGTCGTCACGATCGGCAAGACCGTCGCCAACCGGGCCAAGCTCAATTGGTGGGAGAGCCGCGCGCTGTACGGCTGGACCGTTCTGGTGCCGCGCACCAAGGACCAGGCCGGCGAGATGAGCGGTCGGCTGGTGGGCCACGGTGCACTGCCCATCGAGGTGCCGACCATCGCCGTCGAGCCGCCGCGCAGCCCCGCGCAGATGGAGCGCGCGGTCAAGGGCCTGGTCGACGGCCGGTTCCAGTGGGTCGTGTTCACCTCGACCAACGCCGTTCGCGCGGTGTGGGAGAAGTTCAACGAGTTCGGCCTCGACGCGCGTGCGTTCTCCGGGGTCAAGATCGCCTGCGTCGGCCAGGCCACCGCCGACAAGGTACGTGCGTTCGGGATCAATCCGGAACTGGTTCCCTCGGGCGAGCAGTCCTCGCTCGGCCTGCTGGACGAATTCCCGCCCTACGACGAGGTTTTCGATCCGGTCAACCGGGTGCTGCTGCCGCGCGCCGACATCGCCACCGAGACGCTGGCCGAAGGCCTGCGCGAACGAGGTTGGGAGATCGAGGATGTCACCGCGTACCGCACGGTGCGCGCGGCTCCGCCGCCGGCCCACACCCGCGAGATGATCAAGACCGGTGGTTTCGACGCGGTCTGCTTCACGTCGAGCTCGACGGTGCGCAACCTGGTCGGTATCGCGGGCAAGCCGCACGCTCGCACCATCGTCGCCTGCATCGGACCGAAAACCGCTGAGACTGCAGCTGAATTCGGGCTGCGGGTCGATGTCCAGCCGGAGACGGCCGCCGTGGGTCCGCTGGTCGAGGCGCTCGCCGAGCATGCCGCGCGGTTGCGCGCCGAGGGTGCGTTGCCGCCGCCGCGCAAGAAGAGCCGTCGACGCTAACCGGAGAGATGCGGAGGCTTGACCGTGTCCTATCCAAGACATCGTCCGCGCCGGCTGCGGTCCACCCCGGCGATGCGCCGATTGGTGGCGCAAACGTCGTTGGAGCCAAGGCATCTGGTGTTGCCGATGTTCGTGGCGGACGGTATCGACGAACCTCGGCCCATCAACTCGATGCCTGGCGTCGTTCAGCACACCCGCGATTCGCTGCGGCGCGCCGCGGCTGACGCGGTCGACGCCGGAGTCGGCGGACTGATGTTGTTCGGCGTGCCGCGCGACGAGGACAAGGACCCCACCGGGTCGGCGGGGATCGACGCTGACGGCATCCTCAACGTGGCGTTGCGCGACCTCGCGAAAGACCTCGGCGACGCGACGGTGTTGATGGCCGACACGTGCCTCGACGAGTTCACCGATCACGGGCACTGCGGGATCGTCGACGACCGTGGCCGAGTGGACAACGACGCCACGAATCTTCAGTACGTAAAACTGGCTGTGGCACAGGCGGATTCAGGCGCACACGTGGTCGGGCCGAGCGGCATGATGGACGGTCAGGTGGCCGCCATCCGCGATGGCCTCGATGCTTCCGGGCACACCGATGTGGCCATCTTGGCCTACGCCGCGAAGTTCGCCTCGGCGTTCTACGGGCCCTTCCGCGAAGCGGTCTCGTCCAGCCTGGTCGGCGATCGCCGTACCTACCAACAGGATCCGGGCAACATTCGCGAGGCGGTCCACGAGATCGAGCTCGACCTCGACGAGGGTGCCGACATCGTGATGGTCAAACCCGCGATGAGCTATCTCGACGTGGTCCGGGCCGCGGCCGACATCTCGCCGGTTCCGGTGGCGGCTTATCAGATCTCGGGTGAGTACTCGATGATCAGTGCCGCCGCGGCCAATGGCTGGATCGACCTGCAGGCGGCCGCGCTCGAGTCGCTGATCGGGATTCGGCGGGCCGGTGCCGACATCGTGCTGACGTACTGGGCTGCCCAGGTCGCCGGCTGGCTCGCGTGACCGAACCCGTGACGCAACAGCGCAGGGAGCCCGGTGAACGTCCGGGACCCCGCCCTGACGACGTCGACACCGGGTTCTGGTTGTGGGTTGTCGCGCTGCCGCTGCTGGTGATCGGCTACCTGCTCGACGTCGTCACCGGCGCTCGCGGCGACCAGAGGGTGCTCCTGATCGTGTTCTCGGTGATGCTCATGGTGGTCGTGGCGTCGATCGTGGGGGCGTTTCTGGTCCTGCTGCGGCAAGGCTATCGGTGGGCACGGACCTTGTTGACGAGCGGCGGGGCGGTGTCGGTGGTGCATGCCGTCAGCAGCCTGCTGTCCGGCGACCGGCCTGCCGCCGTCGCGGTGGCGTATGCCGTCACGGCCATCGTCGGATCGGTACTGATAGTCGGCGGGATCTATCTGTTGCACCGCAAGGACGCGAACGGATACTTCACGCGCTGATTCGCTAGGCTTTGCCGACGATGCCCACATCACCGCCGCCACAGCGCTCGCTCGTCGCGACCGTCGGATTCTGCTTCTGGCTGGTCGCCGCGGTGTTGTTGATGGTCGGCGGCATGATCGCGGCCGCGGTCTCACTGCCCGGCCTGGACACGCTGGTGTTCCGCGGCACGGGCGTGCTGACCGCGCTCGCCGGCATCGGGATGGCATTCCTGGCCGGCCGCAGCCGCGGCGGCGATCCGCGCTTCCGCCGGGCCGCGATTGCGCTGTCCATCGCGATCGTGGTGATCGTGGCGTTGACGGCCCGGTTCGGGGTGGTGCACATCCTGACCCTGTTCGGGGTGATCCTCCTCATCGTCGGGACGATCCTGAATGCGCTGCCGAAGCCGAGGAGAGATGTTGACTGAGGCCGAGGGGCAGAGCGGAGCGGACGCGCAGGCGCCCGAAGTGCTGTTCTACGAGCAGGGCGCGAGCTGGGCGTGGTTGCTGGCCGGGCCGGCCGCGGGCATCAGCATGGCGATTCTGCAGAGAACGGGCGGATACGGGTACGACCTGTGGATTCCGCTGGCGTTTTTGGTCCTGGTCTCCGGCTTCATCGCGATCCAGATCAAGGCGGCACGCATACACACCTCGGTCGAGCTCACGGCTCAGACACTGCGGCAGGGCACCGAGCGCATCTCGATCGACGAGATCGTGCGGATCTATCCCGAGGCCACCGGATCCGAGGCGCTGAAATGGCAGTCGTTTCGCGCGCTCGGCGAACTGACCGGAGTTCCGCGCGGCCGTACCGGGATTGGTCTCAAACTCACGGGTGATCGCTCCGCCCAGGCCTGGGCGCGTAAGCACCGCCGCCTGCGCGAAACCCTGAGTGCACTCGTCGAGGAGCGGACCCCGTGAAGCGCCGCGCCGTCATCGAGCTCGCGGTCGCGATCCTGGCGGCCGTCGGCTGTGTGCTGAGCTGGCTGGCGGCCAGCTCCACGATCGAGGTCGCACCCATACTGGCCGGTGAACCGGTCACCACGTCGGTCACGTACTCGGCACCGCTTCTGGTGCTTTCGTTGTTGTTGGCCACCGCTGCCGGGGTGCTCGCCGTCCTGGGAATCGCCCGGCTGCGACGCTGAGCCGTGTTCGACTGGCTGCCTGTCACACACGGTGAGTCGGGTGCCGAGGTGTTCCGCAGCCCGGACGGCACGCGATACCGCAAGGTGGTCGGCGCGGCGGCGACAGCCGAACTTGCCGCGGAGCGCGACCGCACTGCGTGGGCGCACGGCTACGGCCTACCCACACCGGATGTGCTCGACTGGGGTGTCACCGAGAACGGCGGCGCTTATCTCGTCACCGGCGCTGTTGACGGAGTTCCCGCCGATCGGCTCGGGGAATCCGGGCTGCGCGCCGCCTGGCCGTCGATCGTGGCTGCGGTTCGTGCATTGCACGACGTTCCGGTGGGCGATTGTCCGTACCGCCGCGACCTCGACACCATGTTGAGTTGGGCGCGCGCCGTCGTTTCCGCAGGCTCCTTCAATCGGGATTTCTTTCGCGACGAGGATCGTGACGTCCCTGCGCCCGTACTGCTGGCGCGCGTTGAACAACAGGTCAATATCCGGCGCAGGCAGGAAGCGCTCGATCTGGTGGTGTGCCACGGGGACTTGGCTCTGCCGAACGTTCTCGTCGATCCCGGCCGGCTCACTGTCACCGGGTTCATCGACCTGGGACGGCTCGGCGTCGCGGATCGGCATGGCGATCTGGCCTTGCTGATCGCCATCACCGCCGACATGTATCCGGGTTTCACCGATGCCGCGGACGACCTGGCCGCGGCGTATCCCTGGCAGACCGATTCGGACCGCCTCCGCTTCTACCTCGAGCTCGACCCGTTGACCTGGGGGTGAGTGTCGTCACACCCATCTTGGTACAAAGTGCAGAATCTGTAACACTGTGTCCATGACTGATCTGGCTGAGCAGCCGCAGCAGCTCGACGCCCTGCCCTTGGGCCCCGAATCCTTGGTGTGGAAGTACTTCGGCGACAACCGCATGTACCTGATCGGACCGCGGCCCGCCGTGTTGCAGAACATGCTGGCCGAGCTTGGCCAGGGCGTGCTCGACCACTCGACGTTCTTCTCCGACACCGCCGAGCGGCTCAAGCGCACGATCCCGCCGATCTTCCGCACGGTGTACGGGACTGAGGACGACAACGCGGGCACCCAGGTTCGCGATTTCCACCACCACGTCAAAGGCGATATGCCGGACGGCGGCCGCTACCACGCGTTGGACCCCGAGACCTACTTCTGGGCCCACGCGACATTCGTCGAGCAGGTGTTCTACTTCGCCGACACCTTCGTCAAGCGCCTGACCGACGCCGAGAAGGAACAGATCTACCTCGAATCCAAGACCTGGTATCGCCGCTATGGCGTGAGCGACCGCCCGATGCCTGCGACGTACGCCGAGTTCGTGCAGTACTGGGACCGGATGATGGATGAGGTCGCCGTGCCGCACAAGTCCGCGCGCTACGGCGTCGGATATGTGACCAAAGGCTTCCCGTGCCCCAAGGCGGTGCACCCCGCGGTCTGGCGGGTCATCGCATTCGTCTTCGACCCGGTCGCGGCTTTCCTGACGACCGGCGGCTTGCCGCCCCGTGCTCGGGACCTGCTCGAACTGCCGTGGAGCGAACGACAGGAACGCAACTATCAACGGTTTGCGGCGTTTTGGAGGTCCCGCCCGGTGAACTGGGTGTGGGATCATCTGCCGATGAGCGTGCGCTACAACAAATTCGCGCAAAAGGGCTATGCCAGGGGCTGACACCGCCAGCGAGGCCATCCTCGACGCCGCACTCGTAGAGTTCGAACGGCACGGCTTTCGCCGGGTCGCGCTCGACGATGTCGCGCGGCGCGCCGGCGTCAGCCGCACCACGATTTACCGCAGGTTCGCCAACCGCGACGAACTGGTCGGGGCCGTGATCGAGCGGGAGAACGTGGCACTGTTCGCCGATATCGCCAACGAGTTGAAAGCCGCAGGGCCGCAGTCGAACTACTACGTCGAAGCGTTTACGCTGTCGATTCTGCGGTTCCGCAGGCACCGGGTGCTCAACCAGATGATCGGTGACGAACCGGCTCTGGTCATGGAGTTGATGCAGAGGCACTACGGCGCGGCGGTCGAGCGCATGGCCGCCGCGCTCCGCGTGATCTTCCCGGCCGGGTTCGCCGACAAGATCGGTGAGCAGACCGTCAACGACCTCGCCGACACGATCCTGCGCTATGCGGCGATGGTGCTGCTGCTGCCCAGTGTGCAGCCGCTGGACTCCGCCGACGACATTCGCGCATTCGCGACGCGGCACTTCCTGCCCAGCCTTCCGGTGTCGCTGCGCGCCGTGCCCGCGTGACAGCAAGCTGATCGCCGCTGTTTGGTAGCTCACATTTCGGGGCAGCCCGATACCCATGGACACCGAAGAAAACCGCAGTACCGAGGCCCCAGAGGTTACCGACGAGCATCGGCAGAAGGCCAAGAAGATCATGGAGGCGTATGAGGACGACCGTCCGACAACGACACTGCCGGGCAGTGGGGGAACGGTCTCCGGAACCATGGTCAACGACTGGGTCGACGACGAGGGAAAGCCGGTCTACGGCAACGACGACAAATAGCGGCGAGCATTGACGCCGCTAGCAGTGCGGCGCCACCTAGGGTGGCAGGCGTGACTCCGTTGGACCAGACTGCGCCCGCATTCGTCGACATGGCCCATGCGATCGTGTGGGCCTCGGTGGCCACCGTCGACGCCGACGGCCGGCCCCGCACCCGCATCCTGCATCCGATCTGGGAATGGGATGGCACCGACCTGTTCGGCTGGGTCGCGACGGTGCCGAGCCCGGTCAAGCGCGCACACCTCGCAGTGAATCCGTATGTGTCCGTGAGTTACTGGACGACGAGCCACGACACGTGCTCGGCCGACTGTCTCGTCGAGTGGTACACCGACGACGAAACCTGCACGCAGGTGTGGGACAAGTTCGCCAACGGCCCGGAGCCCGTCGGCTACGACCCGCACATCATCCCGCAGTGGAGCGAAGGGCCGACGTCGCCGGAATTCGCCGCGCTGCGGCTGACGCCGTACCGGCTACGGGTGATGCCGGGGACGGTCATGATGCAGGGCGCCGGCGAGGTGCTGAGCTGGCACAGCTAGCCGTCTCTTACGTCCCGCTTCGCGGTCAGGGATGTGGCGGTTCTCCGGTCACGCGGTGGTCGGCGTGATTGAGGCCTTCGCGGACCAGGCGACTGAGGTGGCCGTCATTGAGCCGGTAGACGATGTGCCGGCCATCGCGGCGGGTGGCGACGAGACCGGCGAAACGCAATTTGGCGAGGTGCTGGCTGACCGACGTTCGCGAAGCGCCGGTTGCGGCGGTGAGGGCGGCGACGTCGGCCTCGTCCTGGCTCAGAAGCCACAGGACATGCAGGCGGGTGGGGTCGGCGAGCATCCGGAAGATGTCGCTTGCGGTCTCCAGGCGCAGCTGATCGGGCTCGACGTCATGCCGCAGACTGGCCGACGCCGGCGGTTTCTGGGGTGCCGATCGGGTCATGTACATCACCTCGCTGCCGTGACGGGGATCCGGTCGGGCGCCAGATTGAGATCGCTGCCGCTGCGGCGAGTGTAGCCACCACGGTCAGGGCGAGTGCCGCAACGACCTGGCCCAGCGTGGCGCCGACCCAGCCGGCGATCGGGTAGGCCACCAGGAAGCAGGCGTGCGACAGGGAGAACTGCGCGGTGAACACGGCAGTCCGGTTGTCTGTCGTCGAGCCCCGCCGCAGCAGTCGCGCCGATGGGGTGTTGACCATGGAGGTTGCCGCACCAAGCACGATCCACAACGCGCCGAGAGCGATCCACCCGGCCGGCGGTGCGGGCGGCACCGCGATGAACGTCGTCGTCGCGATGAGACCCGCGCACGCGACAACCGCACCGGAGAGCATGACGGTGCGATCGCTCGCCCTGTGCAGGATCCCGGGCGCGGTCAACGCGGCCAGCATGGAGCCGGCGCCGTAGCAGGCGAGTGCCGCGGCCATGCCGGACTGCTGGCCGTCGAGCAGTTCTCGGACATAGACCACGGTGTTGACCACGACCAGGCCGGTCGCGGCCGCCACCGCCATGTTGAGGGCCAGCAGTGCGCGCAACTCGGTCGCCGCGGCCATCACGCGCGCCCCCTGCAGGATCCGATCCCGCAGCCGCCCGGGCCGAGCGGCAACCGGAATGGCGGGAAGCCGGCTCGCGACGACGAGGGCCGCCGAGGCGGCGAATCCGGCGACGGTGCCCAGGAACAGCAGGTGGTACGAGATCACGGTCAGCAATGCGGCTGCCAGCATCGGGCTCAGCAGCGCTTCGAGGTCGTAGGCGAGTCGCGACATCGACAACGCCTGCGTGTAGTCGTCCTCGTCGGGCAGGACCGATGGGATCGCCGACTGGAACGCCGGGGTGAATGTCGCGGAGGCGGCTTGCAGCGCAAACACGAGTACGTAGATCTGCCACACCGCATCGACGAACGGCAGCAGCAGCGCGACCGAGCCGCGCACCATATCGGTTGCCACGAGCAGCGTTCGTCGCGGGATTCGGTCGGTCAGTGCCGACATGAGGGGTGCCACCAGAACGTAGGCGACCATCTTGATCGCCAACGCCGTGCCGAGTACCGCGCCCGCGCGGTTGCCGGCCAAGTCGTAGGCCAATAGGCCGAGCGCGACGGTCAGGAGCCCGGTTCCGACCAGTGCGACGACCTGCGCAGCGAACAACCGGCGGAATACCGGATTCGCCAACGCGCCGGAGCGCCACGTCCGCAGGGAGTGGTCAGTCATGCCGCCATTATTGACTTATGTGCGCACATGCGCACCTAATGGCGCTGTGCTTCTCGGGCCGTGGCCGCGACGATGGAACGATGGTCTCCGATATGCCCGACGACACGCGGTAACGGCATGCTGTCGAACGAGCCCGTTCTCGGAATTCCGCTCATCGTGCTGTGCCTCGGCATGGCGCTCGCGGCTGCGCTCATCTACCGCATAGCTGCGCTAGGGCCGCCTGCCACGGTGCCGTGGGCGACTGTTCGCGCCGGGGTGCAACTGGCGGCCGTGGCCGCGATCCTTGCCGCGGCGATCACCCGGTTGTGGTCGTCGGCGCTCGTGCTGGCGGTGATGTTCACGGTCGCGAGTGTCACGGCCGCGCGCCGGAGCCAGGCGACGCGCGGATCTGCCTTGGTCGCAGTGGCTTTGGCTGCCGGACTGCTGTGTGTGGTGCCCGCGCTGCTGCTGTCCGGGGTGGTGCCCACCACCGGAGTCGCCGTCGTGCCGATCGTCGCGATCGTCCTCGGTGGCACCATGACCGCTGTTGCCGTTGCGGCGCGTCTGGCTCTCGACGCCCTGGTCATGCGCGCCGGCGAAGTCGAGGCGGCGCTGAGTCTCGGTATGACCGACCGGGATTCCCGTCTGGAAGTCATCCGCGGCGCGGCCGCCAATGCCTTGCTGCCGAACCTCGATTCGACCCGGACAGTGGGTTTGGTGACGCTTCCAGGGGCGTTCGTCGGGGTGTTGCTCAGTACCGGGTCGGCGGCTCAGGCAGGCGCGGTGCAGATTCTCGTCCTCGTGGCGCTGCTGCTTTCGCAGAGTTGCGCCGTGGCGATCACCATCGAACTGATCGCCCACGGTCGCATTGCGCGGGCGCGTTATCCCGTGCTTCCGGCTCAGGCCGGTCGATGCCGAATCTTCGGTGTCGGCTCCGTATGGTCGCGGTGGGGCAGAGGCACCAGCATCGAGACCCGGTCCCGGTAATCGCGGTACTGCTGGCCCATGACGCCGACCAGATCCCGCTCTTCGAGCTGAATCGCCACCAGGATGTAGGCCGTGGTGACCGCGGCGAAGAGCAGATGACCGGCGGTCATGGTCGGTGCGGCCCAGAACGCCACGATGAAACCGAGCATGATCGGGTGGCGAATCAGCCGGTACAGCAACACAGTTCGGAATCCGGGCTCACGGTAGGGCTGATCTCGGCCAGCCAGAAACACCTGACGCAGGCCGAACAGATCGAAGTGATTGATCATGAACGTCGAGCTGAGCACGGTGGCCCAGCCCAACCAGAACAACACCCACAACACCGCCCGGCCCGCGGTGGATTCCACGTCCCACACGACGGCGGGCATGGTCCGCCACTGCCAGTACAACAGGAACAGCGCCAGGCTCGCCAACAACACGTAGGTGCTGCGCTCGATGGCCTGCGGGACGAAGCGCGTCCACCACCGTTTGAAGCCGGGCCTGGCCATCGCGCTGTGCTGCAACGCGAACACTGACAACAGCACCAGGTTGACGATCACCGCCTCGACAATCCCGGCCGGGATTCCGGAGTCGACCGTGCGCGGGACCACGAAGTTGCCGACGAAGCCGATCGCATACAGAAATGCCACCAGGAACACCAGGTAGCTCGCGACCCCATAACCGATGATGAACAGGCGCTTCATGGTGAACCTCCCGGTTGCCCGGCCGAAGTAGGCGCCTATTTACTGTAAACCCGAAACCTCCAGGTGAACAGAGGTTTGCGCGCTAGCCAAGGCGGCGCACAAGCAACGCGTCCGGAGTATTGAGCCGGCCCACCACCGCGCGCCACGGGCCACCGAGCAGCGCCGCCGCTTCCCGGGTCGGCACCACACGCGGATCGGTCACCTCGAAGATCTCACCGCCCATCACCGCGCGTCCGCCGCCGGCCGCGAGGAGATTGCGCACCCAGTCCCGGTTCGGTCCGTACGGCAGCAGGATCGCCACCCCGTCGGAGGTGCGGAACATCGTCACCGGGGTGCGGTAAACCGTTCCACTGCGTCGCCCGCGATGTTCGATGAGCGACCACATGCCGAACCGACCCGACAGCGGCCGCACGATCCGGTTGACGACGCGCCGGTTGAACTCAGCGCGCTGATCGGCGAACCGCATCAGACGCGACGCAGTAGCACGGCCTGCTCGAACGGCAAGCGGGCAAAGACCTTCTGCACGCGGCCTTTGACGTGGGCGGCCGCCTCTTCTTTGGTCACCACGCGAGGGTCGGCGAGCCGGATGGTCCTGCCGTGCCGCCGCATGTCGGCTTCGCCGGCGGCCGTGATGTTCTTGAGCCAGTCGCGATTCGGTCCGTAGGTCAGCAGGATCGCAACACCTTCGTCGGTGCCGAACACCGACAGCGGGGTGCGGTAGCGCGTACCGGATTTCCGGCCGACGTGTTCGAGGATCCCGAACGTGGGGGCCCAGCCCGCCCACAGCCGTTGAATGGGGTTGGTGACGTGACGGTTGAACCGCGCCAGCCATTGCGGTAATTGCATCGCCCAATCATGCGCGAATGCCCGGCGGTTCGACCAGATCCGGCTGTGCTGGCGCTCAGCGCCAACTTTGTCGACACTATGGCGTATGGGCTACCTCAAGCCGCCGTGGTTCGTGCGTGCGGTGTTCAACCGGATGGCGCGCCTCAGCAAACAACCACAGCCAATCCGCGTCGTCGCGCAGACGCCGGTGGCCTTGTGAGGCCCGCGACCGACGGCGGGAACGCCGTGACGCCGGTGCCTGACGTCAGCGCGCTTCCGCTGGCGCCACGCAACCCGCTGTCGATCCGTCAGCTCGCGAATGCGGTCCGGGCGCTCGACACCGGGCAGGAGTTGATCCGCGCCGCGGGCGGACCCGTCACCCGCGTGCAACTCGGGCCCAAGTGGCTCGTGCCGCCGTTGGTGGCGGTGTTCTCGCCGGAGGGCATCCGCGACGTGCTCGGCCGCAACGACGCGTTCGCCGAGCGGTGCATAGTCCACGACGAGGTGCGCCACGCCGCAGGAGACAGCCTTTTCGTGCTGCCCAACGAGCAGTGGCGGCCCCGCAAACGCGCCCTGCAGCCGGTCTTCACCAAGCAGAACGTGCGGGCCTTCGGCGGCCACATGGCCGGAGCGGCGCAGGCTGCCGTGGATAGTTGGGCAGACGGCGGCGAGGCGGTCCGTGCCGTCGACCTGGACGCCGAATGCCGCCGGGTCACCATGCAGTCGCTCGGGCGTTCGGTGTTGGGGATCGACCTCAACGAGCGCGCCGGCGTCATCGTCGAACACATGCACGTCGCGTCGTCGTATGCCACGGACCGGGCATTGCGCCCGGTTCGGGCGCCGCGGTGGCTGCCCACCCCGGCCCGCAGCCGGGCCAGGGCCGCCGTTGCGGCCATGCGCGGCGTCGCCGGTGAGATCCTGCACGCCTGTCGCGTCGATCCGGCCCATGACGCGCCGCTGGTGCGGGCGCTGATGGCCGCGACCGACCCGGAGACCGGTCTTGCGATCTCCGACGAGGACATCTGCAACGACCTGCTGATCTTCATGCTGGCCGGCCACGACACGACCGCGACGGCACTCACGTACGCGCTGTGGGCCCTGGGGCACCATCCGGAGATCCAGGACCGCGTGGCCGCCGAGGCCGCCGCGCTGGGCGATCGTGAGCTGACGCCGGCCGACGTGCCGAGCCTGCGCTACACCGTGCAGGTGCTCGACGAGGCGCTACGGATGTGCCCGCCGGCTGCCGGTGTGGGCCGGCTGGCGCTTCAGGACATGGCGGTCGGCGGGTACCGGGTGGAGGCAGGCAGCCTCGTGGCGCTGGGCATCTACGCGGTGCACCACGACCCAGACGTGTGGCCGAATCCGCAGGTCTTCGACCCGGACCGGTTCAGCCCGGAGAATGCGCAAGGGCGCGACCGCTGGCATTTCATCCCGTTCGCGGGTGGTGCGCGCTCGTGCATCGGTGAGCATTTCGCCCGGCTGGAGACGACGCTCGCGCTGGCCACGATCGTCCGGGCGGTCGAGGTCGTCTCGGCCGACGCCGACTTCCCCGTCGACGTGCCGTTCACGACCGTGGCACGGGGTCCGATCAGGGCCAGTGTGCGCGCTCGCAAGCCGAACCACTACACCCTGTAGTTGACGGGTTTGCCTCGACTGGGACACTGGTGGCCATGCGTGTCGATTCTGCGCAGACCCAGCGCTCGGCCCAACTGTTCGCCGACGCCTGCGCCGTCATCCCCGGTGGAGTGAACTCGCCCGTCCGTGCCTTCAACTCGGTGGGCGGCACCCCGAGGTTCATCACGTCGGCCAACGGCTACTGGCTGACCGATGCCGACGGGAACCGCTACGTCGACCTCGTCTGTTCGTGGGGGCCGATGCTGCTCGGCCACGCCCACCCGGCCGTCGTCGAGGCGGTACAGAAGGTGGCCGTCGACGGGCTGAGCTTCGGTGCTCCGACGCCGTCGGAGACCGAACTCGCTGCCGAGATCATCGACCGGGTGGCCCCCGTGGAGATGCTGCGGTTGGTGAACTCGGGCACCGAGGCCACGATGAGCGCGATCCGGCTGGCGCGCGGCTACACCGGCCGAGCCAAGATCATCAAGTTCTCCGGCTGCTATCACGGCCACAGTGACGCGCTGCTGGCCGACGCGGGCTCGGGCGTCGCGACCCTTGGTCTGCCGTCCTCGCCGGGAGTCACGGGCGCGGCCGCGGCCGACACGATCGTGCTGCCGTACAACAACGTGGCGGCCGTCGAAGAGGTGTTCGGCCGGTTCGGCGATGAAATCGCCTGTGTCATCAGCGAAGCCAGCCCGGGCAACATGGGCACGGTGCCGCCGCTGCCCGCTTTCAACGCCGCGTTGCGCCGCATCACCGCCGAGCACGGTGCCCTGCTGATCCTCGATGAGGTCATGACGGGGTTCCGGGTGAGTCGGGCGGGTTGGTACGGCCTGGATCCCGTGGCCGCCGACCTGTTGACGTTCGGAAAGGTCATGAGCGGGGGCCTGCCCGCCGCCGCGTTCGGCGGCAGCGCCGAGGTCATGGGCCGGTTGGCTCCGCTCGGCCCCGTCTATCAGGCGGGGACGCTGTCGGGTAACCCGGTGGCGATGGCCGCCGGGCTGGCCACACTGCGCAACGCCGACGACGCGGCCTACGCCAGGGTCGACGCCAACGCCGACCGATTGGCCCGTCTCCTCACCGATGCGTTGAGCCAGGCGAGTGTGGCCCACCGGGTGCAGCGCGCCGGGAACATGCTCAGCGTGTTCTTCACCGACGAGCCGGTCAACGACTTCACCGCGGCCAAAGCCACCGAAACCTGGCGTTTCCCGGCCTTCTTCCACGCGCTGCTGGATGCCGGGGTGTACCCGCCGTGCAGCGCGTTCGAAACCTGGTTCGTCTCAGCGGCTTTGGATGACGACGCGTTCTCCCGGATCGCCGACGCACTGCCCGCCGCCGCACGCGCCGCCGCGGAGGCCAAGGCGTGAACGACAGTGCGGTGCCGGTCAGAACGACCGTGCATGTGATGCGGCACGGCGAGGTGCACAACCCGGAGAAGGTGCTCTACGGTCGGCTGCCGGATTACCACCTGTCCGAGCGTGGGCGCGCGCAGGCGCAGGCCGCCGCGGACTGGCTCGCGGACCACGACATCGTCTACGTCGTGGCCTCCCCGCTGGAGCGGGCGCAGGAGACGGCAGCGCCGATCGCCGAACGCCACGGTCTGTCGATCGATACCGATGACGATCTCATCGAGTCGTGGAACACGTTCGAGGGCAAGCGCGTATCGCCCGGCGACGGCGCGCTGCGTGACCCGAGGAACTGGCCGCTGTTGCGTAATCCCAGCAAGCCCTCATGGGGTGAGCCGTATGCCGAGATCGCCCCGCGCATGATGGCCGCCCTGCACCGGGCGCGCCTCAAGGCGGCGGGTCATGAAGCCGTATGCGTGAGCCATCAGCTTCCGGTCGAGACGCTGCGGCGCGCGATGATCGGGCGCAAGCTCGCGCATCTGCCGTTGCCGCACAGCCGGTTGTGCAATCTGGCATCCGTCACGTCGTTCACGTTCGACGGCGACCGCCTGATCCGGTGGGGTTACACGGAGCCCTGGGGAATCTGATGCGAGGGTTTGTCGCCCGGGCGTGCATCGGGGTGTTGGCAGCGCTGCTGGCGCTGCTGACCGGATGCTCGACCGGTGACGACGCGGTCGCCCAGGGCGGCACGTTCGAGTTCGTCGCCCCCGGCGGAAAGACCGACATCTTCTACGACCCGCCCGAAAAGCGCGGTCGCCCAGGCGCATTGACCGGCCCGGATCTTCTCGACCCGGCGAAGATCATCTCGCTCGACGACTTCGCGGGCAAAGTGGTCGTGATCAACGTGTGGGGTCAGTGGTGTGGCCCGTGCCGCACCGAGATCACCGAGCTGCAGCAGGTCTACGAGGCAACGCGGTCGGCAGGCGTCGCGTTCCTGGGAATCGACGTGCGCGACAACAATCGCGAGGCCGCAGTCGATTTCGTCACCGACCGCAAGGTGACGTTCCCGTCGATCTACGACCCGCCAATGCGCACCATGATCGCGTTCGGCGGCAAATACCCGACGACCGTCATCCCCTCGACCGTGGTGCTGGACCGTCAGCACCGGGTCGCTGCGGTGTTCCTGCGCGAGCTGTTGGCCGAGGACCTGCAACCGTTGGTGACGCGGCTCGCCGCCGAGCCGGGTGAGGCTCCGGCGCCTCAGGAGTCGAAGCCATGACCGGATTCGCCGAGATCGCCGCGGCGGGACCGGTACTGCTGGCCCTGGGTGTGAGCGTGCTGGCCGGCCTGGTGTCCTTCGCGTCGCCGTGTGTGGTGCCGCTCGTCCCGGGCTACCTGTCGTACCTCGCCGCGGTCGTCGGTGTCTCCGAGGACCAGCCCGGTCAGGTTGCGGTCAAGACCGCCCGGCTGCGGGTGGCCGGCGCGGCAGCCCTGTTCGTCGCGGGGTTCACGGTCGTCTTCCTGCTCGGCGCGGTCGCGGTGCTCGGGATGACCACCACGCTGATCGCCAATCAGCTTCTGCTGCAACGCATCGGCGGCGTCGTCACGATCGTGATGGGGCTGGTGTTCGTCGGGTTCATCCCGGCGCTGCAACGCCAGGCCCGCTTCACACCACGCCAGTTGTCGACGGTCGCGGGTGCCCCGCTGCTGGGCGCGGTGTTCGCGCTGGGCTGGACGCCGTGCCTCGGCCCCACGTTGACGGGCGTGATCGCGGTCGCCTCGGCGACCGACGGATCCACCGTCGCGCGCGGTGTCGCGCTGGTCTTGGCCTACTGCCTCGGCCTCGGCATACCGTTCGTGCTTCTGGCACTGGGCTCGGCGCGCGCGGTGCAGGGGCTCGGCTGGTTGCGCCGCCACACCAGGACCATTCAGATCTTCGGTGGCGTCCTGTTGATTCTCGTCGGCACGGCGCTCGTCACCGGCCTGTGGAACGAGTTCGTGTCCTGGGTGCGTGACGCGTTCGTGTCCGACGTCAGGTTGCCGATATGACCGCGGTCTCGCGCCTGTTCGCGTTGATCCGCAACACCTGGCGCACGCTCACGTCCATGGGCACCGCATTGGTGCTGCTGTTCCTGCTCGCACTCGCCGCCATCCCCGGTGCTCTCTTGCCGCAGCGCAGCCTCAACGAATCCAAGGTCGACGAGTATCTCGCCGCGCATCCGACCATGGGCCCGTGGCTGGACCGGCTGCAGGCCTTCGACGTGTTTTCGAGCTTCTGGTTCACCGCGATCTATGTGCTGCTGTTCATCTCGCTCGTCGGCTGCCTGACGCCGCGGCTCATCGAGCACGTCCGCAGCCTGCGTGCGGTGCCGGTCGCGGCGCCGCGCAACCTGCGCCGCCTGCCCAAACACCACATCGAGCAGGTCAGCGGCGATCCGGCGGAGTTGGCGCGGACCATGACGCGACGGCTCAAGGGCTGGCGCACCGTCACGCGCCGACAAGACGACGAGAGCACCGAAATCTCGGCGGAGAAGGGCTATCTGCGCGAGTTCGGCAACATCGTCTTCCACTTCTCGCTTCTCGGTCTGCTGGTCGCGGTCGCCGCGGGCAAGCTGTTCGGTTACGAGGGCAACGTGATCGTGATCGCCGACGGCGGCCCCGGTTTCTGTACGGCATCACCGGCCGCGTTCGACTCCTTCCGGGCGGGCAACACCGTCGACGGCACCTCGCTGAACCCGATGTGTTTGCGCGTCAACAACTTCGAGGCCGACTACCTGCCATCCGGTCAGGCATTGTCGTTCGCCGCCGACATCGACTACCAGGCCGGCGAGGACCTGACCAACGACACGTGGCGGCCCTACCGGCTTGAGGTCAACCACCCGCTGCGGATCGGCGGCGACCGAGTCTACCTGCAGGGGCGTGGTTATGCGCCGTCGTTCACCGTCACCTTCCCGGACGGACAGACCCGCAGCCAGACGATCCAGTGGCGGCCCGAGGAACAGATCACGTTCCTGTCGTCGGGCGTCGTGCGCATCGACCCGCCCGCGGGCACCTATCCCGACGCAGACGAGCGCCGCAAGAACCAGATCGCGATCCAGGGGCTGTTCGCGCCCACCAAGCAGCTCGACGGCACGCTGTTGTCGTCGAGCTTCCCGGCCCTCAACGACCCCGCGGTGGCGGTCGACATCTATCGCGGGGACACCGGCCTCGACACCGGCCGCCCGCAGTCCCTGTTCTCCCTCGATCCGCGGCTGATCGGCCAGAACCGGCTCACCAAGGTGGCGCGCGTCAATCTCGAGGAAGGCCAGGAGACGACGCTCGACGACGGCACGCGGGTGCGCTTCGACGGGGCCAAGCCCTTCGTGAATCTGCAGGTGTCCCATGACCCCGCCCAGATCTGGGTGCTGGTGTTCGCGCTGTCGATGATGGCCGGGCTGTTGGTGTCGTTGGTCGTGCGCAGGCGCCGCGTCTGGGTTCGGATCGAACCCGCCGGGGCGGGTACCGTGAGCGTCGAGTTTGGCGGGCTGGCCCGCACCGACAACTCCGGATGGGGTGACGAGTTCGAGCGGTTGACCGAGCGGCTCTTGGAGGGCTGTGAGGTGCCGGCCAGGGAGAAGGCGGATCAGTGAATACCGAACACATCGACATAGGGCTGGCCAGATACTCGGACTGGGCGTTCACGTCGTCGGTTCTGGTTCTCGTGGGCGGGCTGCTGCTGCTGGCGGTCGAGCTGGCCTACAGCCGCAGCCGTCGCGTCGAGACGCGTGAGCTCGTCGGCGCGACCGTCGGTGCCGACAGTGCCACCCCCGGCGTCGTCCTCGATGAGCCCAAGCGCTCGTTCGACGAGCGCATCGGCAAGACCGGTTTGGCCCTGACCTATGTCGGTATCGGCCTGCTGCTGGTGTGCATCGTGCTGCGCGGCCTTGCGACCTCGCGCGTGCCGTGGGGCAACATGTACGAGTTCATCAACCTGACCTGCTTCTGCGGGCTGGTCGCGGCCGCCGTCGTGCTGCGTCGTCCGCAGTACCGCACGCTGTGGGTGTTCGTCCTGCTGCCCGTGCTGATCCTGCTGACCGTGTCGGGTCGCTGGCTCTACACGCACGCCGCTCCGGTGATGCCCGCGCTGCAGTCGTACTGGCTGCCCATCCACGTGTCGGTGGTCAGCCTCGGCTCGGGTGTGTTCCTGGTGGCCGGCGTCGCGAGCATCCTGTTCCTCGTCAAGATGTCGCCGCTGGCCGAGCGCGACAACGGCGTGGGCCGGGTGATCCAACGCCTGCCCGATGCTCAGACCCTGGACCGCATCGCGTATCGCACCACGATCTTCGCGTTCCCGGTGTTCGGCTTCGGCGTGATCTTCGGAGCCATCTGGGCCGAGGAAGCGTGGGGGCGCTATTGGGGCTGGGACCCCAAGGAGACGGTGTCGTTCATCGCGTGGGTGGTCTACGCCGCCTACCTGCACGCCCGTTCGACCGCAGGTTGGCGCGACCGCAAGGCCGCCTGGATCAACGTCGTGGGATTCGTCGCGATGGTCTTCAACCTGTTCTTCATCAATCTGGTTACCGTCGGCCTGCATTCGTACGCCGGCGTCGGCTAGGGATATTTCGCGAGCGTCCCGCGTCCCGCGGCTCGCGGTGTCTCGCGTCCTTGGGTCCAGCGTCGCCATTGTCCAGGCGCTCGGGCCCCGCTTCGCCGTCGCCCCGGCGGTGTCGGTGCGCCCGGCTGATAGCGACAAAGTCGCGGAAACCGCCTCGTGTGCCTCCTCAGCACCTTGAACCTCAGTGGTCAAATCCCATGGCTCACTTGGGCCTCTGCGGTAGCACAGGCCTCGTTCATTACGTGCCCGTCCTGCGCGCGACATTGTCGCTGAGTGACAACCCCGGGGGGATGCGCCGACGACGGACTGGGCAAGTAGGCACGCACGGTGTCAGCGGTGCCACCCCAGCGGGTGTTGTCGCGACCGATGGCGCGGCACATGCGCGCCAGTAACGTGGTGGCGGTCTGAGGCGCGTTTTTCCGCCACAGCGTTACTGGCGCGGTCGCGTCGGCCGGTATCTGGGGCCACGAAACGCGCGCGCGACATTGTCGCTACAAGGCGGGCGTGCCAAATGACGTGTCGCACGTGGCCAGAGGGCCATGAGTGTCCAGTGTTGCTCGCGCCGTGGGGCCCAAGTGAATCATGTTGCCCAGGAGGTGTTTTCAGCGACATTGTCGCTCATATGCGGGCCGCACGGCACCTGCTTGCCCGTCGCCGACGACTTGTCGGTAGCCGGTGGCATCGTGACGCCATGTCAGACAAGTACCTGCTCAGAGGCATCGAACTGCGTTATGTGCTGACCATGCAGCTACTGCGGCACGGGCCTCAGTCGGTGGCCGATCTGGCCGATGCACTTCGCGAGCAAGGCTTCACCACCAAGGGCAGACCGTCGAAGGCGATCTCCGACGCACTGCGGTGGGAAATCAACCACGGTCGCGTCCACCGGATTCGGTATGGCAAGTACCGGCCGGCGTCGATGCCCCGTTCCACCGAGTACCGGATCAGGAACCGGGTCCTGGCGCTGTGCGAGGCCGCGGCCGAGCTCACCGCACGAGATGCCGACGCGTTCTGGAACGCGCTCGGCGCCTGACGGCGACCGGCACGCGCCCTCACACACCGGCGCGCTATCGTCGGGCCCGAGGTTGTCCGAGCAGAGGGGATTTCGTGTCCGAGTCATCCGAACACCCGGTGGACGAGTCGACGACCGGACCGGAAACCCCGCCCGCCGAACCAAGCAACGCCGACCAGCCCCTTGCCGAACCTCCGGTCGTCGAACAGCCCGTCGTCCCGTCGGTCTTCGCGCCGGTGCCCGGCTTCCGCGGTCAGCAGCGGTTCAGCGATCCCGCCAAGGCCGGTGTGTCGACACCGCTGCCCGCGGAGTGGACGGCTCCGACACCGCCCCAGGGAATCCCGGTGATCACCCCGCCGCCCGCGCCTGCCGCACCGCCCGCTGCAGGCATTGAGCGGCCCGCCGCCGGAGCCGTTGAGCCGCCCGCCGCCGGTGACTTCGCCACGCCCTATCGCGACCTCTCGACCACCGCCCTGCTGGGGCAACGCAAGCCTCCGCCGTCGGCGGGCTGGCGCAAGTGGCTGTATGTCGCCTCGTTCAAACAGATCAACGTCGGTGAGAGCCCGAAGATCACCCATCGCAACAGCCTCGTCGCGGAGGTCAGCCAGCCGCTGCAGGGTTGCTACCGCATTGCGCTGCTGTCGCTCAAGGGTGGCGTCGGTAAGACGACGATCACCGCGACGCTGGGCGCCACCTTCGCCTCGATCCGGGGTGACCGCGTCGTGGCAGTCGACGCCAACCCGGACCGTGGCACCCTGAGCCAGAAGGTGCCGCTGGAGACCGCCGCCACGGTGCGGCACTTGCTGCGCGACGCCGAGGGCATCGAACGGTACAGCGATGTCCGCGCCTACACGTCGCAGGGGCCGAGCCGCCTGGAGGTGTTGGCCTCGGAGAGTGATCCGGCCGTGTCGGAGGCTTTCAGTTCCGAGGACTATCTGCGTGCCCTTGAGGTACTGGAGCGGTTCTACAGCCTCGTGCTCACCGACTGCGGCACCGGCCTGATGCATTCGGCGATGTCGGCTGTGCTGTCGAAGGCCGATGTGTTGGTGGTGATCAGCTCGGGGTCGGTCGACGGCGCGCGCAGTGCCTCAGCAACTCTCGACTGGCTCGACGCGCACGGTCATCAGGATCTTGTGCGCAATTCGATCGCGGTGATCAACGCAGTGCGGCCGCGGTCGGGCAAGGTGGATCTGGCGAAGGTCGTGGACCACTTCTCCAGGCGCTGCCGCGCGGTCCGCCTCGTGCCCTTCGATCCGCACCTCGAGGAAGGCGCCGAGATCAGCCTGGACCGGCTCAAGCCCAAGACCCGTGAAGCGCTCATCGAGTTGGCCGCGGTGGTGGCCGGCGACTTCGCCGGGGCGCACCGGTCCGGCGGACCGCGCGGTTGATCCGCGCTAGGTCCGCGGGTTGTCGCCGTGCCCGAGCCGCCGCAAGAAGTCCGGGTCGTCGTCCGGACCGATGACGCGCGTGCGCGGTTGATTGCCCGCAACGCGTGCCAGCCGCCAGCCGACATAGACCAGGCAGGCCACTGCAAGAATAAGGAGCAGGTACGCCACTCGAAACCTCCTTGATCCGAATATACGCGTCGTCGGTAGGCTCGGGAGGGTGTCAGCAAGTCGTCCCGCTTCCCGCATGATTGCCGATGTGCTGGCCTACCTGCTGGCCAGGCTCGTCCTCGTGGCGGTGCTGGCCGCAGCGATTTTCGGGGCAGGGCACCTGTTCATCGAGGACTTCCCCGTCGTGGTGGCGTTGTTGTTCGCTCTGGTGATCGCGTTGCCGCTGGGCATCTGGTTGTTCCGGCCCTTGCGCGAGCGGGCCACCGCCTCGATCGCGGTGTTCGACGAACGCAGGCGCAAGGATCGCGAACAACTGCAGGCCCGGCTGCGCGGCGACGAGCCGCCCGCGCAGCAGTGAGAGAGGCGTTCGGCGCGGAATTCGCGGGTGCCGAAGGATTTCTGAATTCGCCGACTTATGGGTTGCCGCCGCAGTTTCTGGTGGACGCGTTGCACCGCTGTATCGCCGAGTGGCAAGCCGGCACGATGGACGCGGCCTCGTTCGATGAACCGGTGCGGCTCGCACGGGCCGGGTACGCGACGCTTGCCGGGGTACCTGCCGAATCGGTGACGTTCGCGGGCAATGTGTCGGCCGCATTGGGGTTGGTGGCGGCAGCGGTTCCCGACGGCAGTCGCGTCGCGGTGCTCAAGGGGGAATTCACCAGTACCACTTTCCCGTTCGCCGCGCAGGGGTCCCGCGGCGTGACGGTCACCGAACTCACGGCCGACGAACTCGTCGCCGGCGCCGCCGAATACGACGTGATCGCCGTCAGCCTCGTGCAGTCAGCCACCGGGTCAGTGCTGGATTCGGCGACGTTACGCACCGCGGTGGCGGGCACCGACACCCTCACTGTGCTCGATGTCACGCAGGCGGCCGGCTGGAAGCACCTCGACCTGGGCTGGGCCGACGTCACCGTTGCCGGTGTGTACAAATGGCTGTTGGCGCCCCGCGGGACGGCGTGGATGTCGTTGAGCGACAGGGTCGCAGCGCGGATGACTCCGCACGCGGCTAACTGGTATGCGGGCGATGAACCGTGGCAGTCGATCTACGGTCTGCCGTTGCGGTTGGCGCGTGACGCCCGCCGGTTCGACGCCTCCCCGGCCTGGTTCGCCATGCTCGGCGCGGGTCTGACATTGCCGTGGCTGGCTTCGCTGGACCCGGCGGCGGTCGAGTCGCACACAGTGGGCCTGGCTAACCGGCTTCGGGCTGAGATCGGCTTACCGCAGCAAGATTCGGCGATCGTGTCCCTACCCGTGGCAGATGCCGCGGAACCCTTGCACCGCGCCGGTATTCGCGCCGCTGTGCGAGCGGGCGCGGTCCGCGTGGGCTTTCACCTGTACAACACCGAAGACGATCTCGATCGGCTACTCGACGCGCTGGGGGATAACCGGTAATCGGCATTGGGTGCCAGCGTTGACGCTATTCGCGGCGCTGAGCGCGAAGCTGGAATTGCTCGAATTGAGCTGGCCGACAAAGGAGTAGTGCTGATCATGAGTATCCGAACACGCATATCGACGGTTCTGGCCATCGGCGCGGGCGCGGTGGCGGTCGCGGTCGCCCCGATCGCACAAGCCGCCCCGAGCGGGCCGACGTGTACCTCGGCGGTCACGTCGACGCTGTGCCAGACCGAGGGCAACGCGCAGTTCACCGCAACGCCGCCGGCCGTCGACTATCAGGCCCAGTACCCGTTCTTCGGCGAGTACGGCCTGCTCTTCCACCACGGTGGAGACCACCGCTGACGGCTGCGGGCTAACCGCAGTGAAGTGGGATGCGCGCGGTGATCGTGGTGCCGCCACCAGCGGGGCTGGAGATCGTCAGTTGCCCGGACAGTGCTTCGACGCGGTCCTTGAGGCCGATCAGTCCCGACCCGGATCCTGCGACGGCGCCGCCGATTCCGTCATCGCGAATCGAAAGATGCAGTGCGTCGCCGGCGACGCGCGCAGCGACATCGATGATGGTCGCCTTGGCATGTTTGGCGGCGTTGGTAAGCGCCTCGGCGACGACGTAATACGCTGCCACACCGACCGATTCGGGTACTGGCTCGCCGAGGTCGAGGTGCACATCGACGGCAATGGGACAGCGCCGGGCCAAGGACCTGATCGCGGGCCCCAGACCTCCCTTCGACAGGATCGCCGGGTGGATTCCGCGCGAAAACTCCTGCAGTTCATCGGATAGCGCGGAAAGCCCGGTCACGAGGCGGTTGAGCTGCGTGCGCAGCTCGACCTGATCGGCGGGCACCGAAGCTTCGACCGCACGCAGCGCGAGCCCCAGCGAGATCACCCGCTGCTGGGCACCGTCGTGCAGATCCCGTTCGAACCGCCGCCGCGCCGCGTCGGCGGCATTCACGATCCTGGCCCGTGACGCAGTCAACGCGGCACGGGTGCGGGCGTTGGTCATCGCCGTGCCGACAAGGTCCGCGAAGTCGCCCACCCGAACCTCGGTGTCGGGCGCGAATGCGTCGGGCTCGGTTGCTCCGACACACAGAGCGCCGCCGACCTTTCCATCCACCATGATCGGTGCGCCCACTGCGGACCGGATGCCGATGCCGAGTATCCGCGCTGCGGTAGCTCCGGTCAGCATGGCGTAGTCGTCGACGCGCGCCGGCTGTCCGGTCGCGGCGATGACGGCGGGAATGCTGTCGCCATCGAGCGGCAGGCGTTCTCCGATGGTCAGTTTCGGCACACCATAGGGGTCGCGTGAGCCCAGAACCAGTGCCGAACCATCGCCGGGATACAGCAGTAACGCCACGTGGTCCATGCGCAGCCCGGCGGCGAGCTCGTCGACCGCGGCCGGGTACACCAAGTCAGGCGGCGCCCCTTGCGCCACCAGGGTCGCGACGCGGCGTAGCGCGGCCTGCTGTTCGGCCAGCGCGCTCACTTCGGCGTGACTTGCGGCGATCAGGTGCTGTGCTTCGCGGGCGGTGGCCGCGGCGAGATCGGCCTCTTCTCTACGCTGCTCGGCCTCGGCGGCACGCAGCCGCGCCTGACCGACGAGCACGTTGGTCAGTAGAGCCACGGGTACAAAGATCGCGATGGCCGCGATGTCGCGCGGATGCGTCGGCAGCAGCCCTCCGTGGGTCTCCATGTGAAACCGCACATAGACCAGCCCGCTGGCCACCGACGTCGCCAGCGCCAGGCGCATGCCCCAACTCGCGGAAATCACCAGCACGCCGAGGAGGAACACCGCGCCGAATGTGCTCTCGGGCGCAATCCGGCGCAAGAAGTAGACCAGCAGTGTCTCTGCGGTGATCAACGCCGCCGCGACCAGGATTCCGACGCTCACCGGCGGAGCCGTCGGCCGCAGCACCAGGCTGAGCAGGCACGCGCGGACAGAGCGCCGGCGCTTGCCGGACGGTGGCGGAACAGCACGGGTAACACTCATCTGACCTCTATGAACGCTTCTCGTAGCCCGATCATGCCCACTATCGCGGCAAATTCCGGCTAGCGGTAATGAAACCGCGCCGCATCGCTGACACCCTGGAGGCATGAGTGGCTTCCGGAGGCGACGTGCGCTGCCTCATCGTCGATGACAGCGCCAATTTCCGGACCGCCGCAAGCGCCATGCTCGGGCGCGGCGGCGTCGATGTCGTGGGGGCCGCCTCGAACAGCGATGAGGCGTTGCGGATGTGCGGGGAGCTTCAGCCCGACGTCGTTCTGGTCGATGTCGCGCTCGGTACCGAGAGCGGGTTCGATCTGGCCGATCAGCTGAGTTCCGGTGCACTGACGATGCCGCCGGCGGTCATCCTGATCTCGACGTACGCCGAACAGGACCTGCACGAGATGATCGCGTGCAGCCCGGCCGTCGGTTTCGTCCCGAAGTTCGCGCTGTCGGTGGCGGCGATCGAGCACCTGTTGGCACGGTGTTGACGTCGGAGACTTCGCGCGATCTGTGAATCGTGCGAGGAAACAACGGGTTCGGCGCTCGACCTCTTTCACGCGCCCCGCTGCGACGCCCACGATGGCTGCAGTACGGCCGGAGGAGGTCGATTGCGATGTGCCACTCACATCAGCCGCATGGACAGCGCGGTGCCCGCTTTCACGTGAGCCCCGACGACGTCGGGGTCACCGGATATGTCGATGGCGCAACGCTACTCGAATGGATTGACAGCGTCGGGTGTGACGTCGCCACGCACTGGAGTGGCCGTGTATGCGTCGCCGTTGCCGTCGGCAACGTTCATCTCGACCGGCCGATCGGTGTGGGTGAGATGGTTGAGGTGCAGGCCGACCTCGTCTACACCGCCGCCAGTCGCATGCACATCCTCATGACGGTGTGTTCGAGCGATCCGGAGACGGCCCGGACGGATCAATCCACCCAGTGCACAGTCGTTTTCGAGGCCCTCGACGATTCCGCCTCGCCCGTCGACGTGCCGGCGTGGACGCCAGTCACCATGCTTGAGTTGCAGCGGCACCGGCAGGCGCGGGCGCGGATGCGGACGCGCACCCGGATCGAGGCGGAGATGGCCGCAGCGTGCGATATCGATGCGTGCCCCAGATCACGCCTTACCCGGCACATTTCGCCCGGGCCGGTCTCGGCTCGGCTCATCATGCGGTGTGTCGACGAAGCGGCCTGTCGGGTCGGCGCCGACTGGTCGGGCCGTCCGGTCATCGCGGCCTACATCGCTGGGATTCACTTTTGTCATCGCGCGACCGCCGGCGGCGCCCTCGAAGTGGCTGCGCGCGTCGTTCACACCGGACGGCGCAGTGTTCACATCGGCATCTCGGTCATGGTCACCGATGGTGGTCAACCGGCAGTGCTGGCACACGGTCTGGCGGTTGTCGTGTCACTGGACGAGCGGGGCCGGGCACGTCCGGTACCGCAATGGGTGCCCGCGTCTGACGAAGACCGCCGATGCAGTGAGCATGCCCGGCAGCTCATCGAATTGCGTCAGTTCATCGAACCGTTCACCATGGCCGTCGTCGGATCGGTGTCGACCACCGGGCCTGCGAGTTATCGGTTTGCGCGGCAACACCATGCGAGACCGGCGGCGTCCGGCTCTCTGTGGATTGTGTAAGGAACGGCAGTGATATGGCCGATTCCCTTCCCCGCAGGTCGCGCGCCTCTCATGATGACGGCACAAATTGGCGAGACCTTAGAGGACTGCGTGCATCATGCCCATGCGGGTGCTGCTTGTCGAAGATGACGAGGGGGTCGCGGCGGCGTTGGCCGAGCTTCTCGGCCACGCCGGCGCGTCGGTGATCCGGACCGTGCGCGGTGCCGATGCGCTCAACCGCGTCAAAGGCTGCGATCTTGTGTTGCTGGACTTGGGTTTACCGGACATGGACGGCCTCGACGTGCTGCGCACGCTTCGACGGGCCTCGTCGGTTCCGGTGATCATCATGACGGCCCGCGACAGCGACGGTGCGGTGGTGTTGGGATTGCGGGCGGGAGCCGACGACTATCTGGTGAAGCCGGTACGGAAAGCGGTTCTGTTGGCGCGCATCGATGCCGTCATGCGTCGCATCCGCCGCGTCGGCGGTGAAGCCCCGCCACCGGCCGGCCCGGTGCTTGCCGGTCCGGTCACGATCGACCGGGAGCGCAGAGAAGTCTCCATCGCCGGAATTCCGCAGGCGCTCACCAGAACCGAATTCCAGATTCTGACCACCCTCGCGGGCCGTCAGGGGGAGGCGGTCAGCCGTGAGGAGTTGATGCTCGATGTCTGGGGCACCGCGGTGGTCGGCCGGTCCCGATCGTTGGATTTCTTCATCGGACAAATCAGGGCCAAGCTCACCGGGCTTCCGCTGCAGACCGTGCGCGGGTTCGGTTTTCGGCTGGACACCTGACATGGGTCCGCGGGTCCGCGTCGTCCTCGTCGTCGTCCTGTCGTTGCTCGCGATCGCCGCCCTCGCCGTGCCGTTGGCCGTGAGTCTGGCCGACCGGCGGACGGCAGCACTCGCCGCCGAGCGCAACCGCCAACTCGCCGCGTTGGCCGACGCGGCCGCCATGCACGACGCACCCGTGCAACAACTGGTCGACCGCTACTACGAGGTGTATGAGGAAGGGCTGCTGATCGTCGACAGCGACGGCCGAACGCTGGCCGCACGCGGGCTCAATGACGGTGATCCGGGTGTTGGCACCGCGGTCAATCACGCTCTGGTCGACGCGCCCGCACCGTCGTGGCCGCGCATCTGGCCCTGGGACCAGAAGCGGATGCTGGCCGCCGAGGGGGTCCGGCGGGACGGCGAGCTGGTCGGCGCGGTCGTGCTCGCGGTCGACACCACCGCCGCGGCGCGCGAAGTCGCGCGCGGCTGGCTGTGGCTCGCGGTGGGTTGCTTCGGCCTGATCGTGCTGGCCGTCGTCGTTGCCGGGGCTCTCACGCGATGGGTCTTGCGCCCACTCAACGGATTGGAGCGCGCGGTTGCCGAGATGACCGAAGGCGTCGCCGGGCCGCCGGCCAATGTCGCCGGGCCACCCGAGTTGCGTCACTTCACCGCGGCGTTCAACACCATGGCCCAGGTCGTGCGGGCGTCGCTGGACCGGCAGCGGCAACTCGTCGCGGACGCGTCGCATCAGCTGCGAAATCCGCTCGCGGCCGTCCGGTTGCGGGCGGACACCCTCGATGACTTCGTGGCCGACGAGGGACGCCCGACGTACCGGTCGATGTCCGCCGAGCTGGACCGCCTCGAAAACCTGCTGCAGCAGCTTCTGCGTCTGGCGCGTGCCGAGCAGGTCAGCGGCAGCCGCCAGGTGGGCCTGTCCGCGACGGGTACGGAGTGCACCGACCTGGCCGACGTGATCGCCGAGCGGGTCGCGTTCTGGCAGCCGGTCGCCGACCGCAGCCACCAGCGTCTGCTCGGCAGGCCGGGCGCTCCCGGGCTCGCGGTGCAGCTGGCTCGTCACGAGGTCGAGCAGTTGCTCGACGTCGCGGTGGACAACGCCATGCGTTACGCCGGGGACGATACGACGGTCACCGTATCGGCCACGCAAAGCGACGGCGACACAGTCGAACTCGTGGTTAGTGACAATGGTGCCGGGCTCGCCGAAGACGACCTCGAAAAGGCGTCCGCTCGGTTCTGGCGCGGGCGCGACGATGGCTCGGGCACGGGTCTCGGGTTGGCGATCGCCGCCGAGATCGCCGCAGGCCACGGGGGAGCGGTCGCGGTGGAGAACGCCCCAGAGGGTGGTCTGCTCGTCCGCTATCGGCTGCCGCTGGCAGGCCAATCGACATGTTGACCAAACCGCACGGAATGAGCCGTCGCGCATTCATCGCCGCGGCGGCCGTGCTCGCGGTCGGCTGTGTCGGCCGGGAACCGAACGGGCACGTGCGTTTGGGCGCAGGCGATCCGGGCGGTATGTACCTGGCGTTCGCCGAGGTGCTCGCACAACAGGTCCACGCGCGTTACCCCGACATCGTCGTCGATGTCGTGCCCACCGAAGGCAGCGTCGAAAACCTGGCTCGTCTACGCGCCGGAGACATCGATATGGGCTTGTCGCTGGCCGATGTGGCCGAGCGAGACCGCGCTGCCGAATCCGCGACGACCGCGCCGATTGCGGTGGCCCGCGTGTATGAGAACTATCTGCAGGTCATTGTTCGTGACTCTCTTGCCGTGCAACAACTTTCAGACCTCGAGGGGCTGGCCGTCTCGTTCGGGGCCGCGCGATCGGGTGCCGCGATGACCAGTGAGGTGCTGTTCGATGCGGCCGGCCTGCGGAACCGGGTCGGCATGCTGTGGTACCGGCTGCGGGACGCGCTGGCACACCTCGACGACGGCAGCATCGACGCGATCGTCTGGTCGGGCGGGGTACCGACACCGGCGATCGCCGAACTGGACGCCCAACTGCCACTGCGGATACTCGATATCGCCGCACTCGCGACGCCGATGAGCCGGCTCGCCCGTTACCCGTACGTTGTGCGGCGAGTGCCGGCGGGTGGTTACGTGCCACCGGGTATCCGTTCTATCGGCGTCCCCAATTTGCTGTTGTGCCGGCACGGTTTCGGGGAGGCGTTGGTTGCTGCGGTTGTTCGCGTCCTGGCTACCGACGCACCGCACCTCGTGCCGCCCTACGTCCGTGGGCTGCAGTATCTCGACGCGCCGTCCATGATCCAAACCGGGCTCATCCCATTGCATCCCGCCGCCGTGCGCGCCTACCGCAAACTCCACGGCTGAGCCTGCTCCGGTTTGGTCCGTCGAGAACCTGTGGATTGTGCGAGAAAGTCGGCCCAAGGCGCTCATTTTGTTCCGCGCCGATGGCGATCGGGGCCATGATCGGCACACGACCGGTAGGCGGCGATGACGCCGCTGATCTGAAGGGGAGCAGAATGGGAAACAACGCCAGCGCATTATTCATGACGCCGACGGCTGTCCGACTGGGCGCCGCTGTTGGCGCAATGATGTTGGTACTGGCCGGTTGTGGTGGTCAGCGCAGTGACGACAACGGGGCCGCCGCGTCGGAACCGACCTCGTGTGAGGTCACGTCGGACGCCCGGCTCAGCATCGCCACCGGCAACACCACAGGCGTCTACTACACACTCGGCGGTGCATTCGCCGAAGCGATAAGCCAGCAGACCGGCGGCAAACTCAAGGCCACCGCAGCTGAGACGTCGGCTTCGCTGCAGAACATCCAGCAACTCGTGGCGGGTACGCACCAGATCGCGTTCTCACTCGCCGATACGGCCGCCGACGCGGTCAACGGCACGGCCTCGTTCACCGAGAAGCAGCCGATCGCCGCCCTCACCCGCCTGTATCCCAATTACACCCAGGTGATCGCGCGCACCGACTCCGGCATCAACACGATCGCCGACATGCGGGGCAAGCGGGTGTCCACCGGGGCACCCAATTCGGGCACCGAGGTGATCGCCAATCGCATGCTCGAGGCGGCCGGTCTCAACCCGTCCGGCGATGTCGCCGCACAGCGCACCGAACTCGGCAAGACCGTCGAGGGCATGAAAGACGGCTCCATCGACGCGATGTTCTGGTCCGGCGGCCTGCCCACCAGTGGCATCACCGATCTGTTCGTCAGCCGTCGCGATCAGGTGAAGTTCATCGATGTCACCGACACGCTGCCCAAGCTGCAGGCGATCAACCCCATCTATGAGCAGGGCGTGATCCCGGCCAGCACTTATCAGACTCCGGCCGACGTGCCGACCGTCGTCGTGCCCAATGTGCTTCTGGTGAAAGACGACATGGACGGCAACACCGCGTGTGTGCTGACCAAGGCGCTGTTCGAGCACAAGGACGATCTGGTCAAGGCCAACAAGGCTGCCGACAACATCGCGTTGGACACCGCGCGTGAGACCAGCCCGGTGCCGTTGCATCCCGGAGCTCAGAAGGCGCTCGATGAGCTCGGTGCGGCAAATTGACCGTGGCTGAACGGGATACGCGGGAGGCTGACGTCGCGGCGTCGGCGGCGTACGAGGACGAGAAGCCGGCGCGCCGGTTGACCGGCTGGGTCGGGCATGCCGTGGCCGCGGGTTGCGTCCTGCTCGGCTTGTTCGCGGCGCTGCAGGTGTTCTTCCCGCTCGCGCAGGGCAACCAGTTCTCGCTGATCGTGTTCCTGGCGGCGGTGCTGCCGCTGACGTTGCTGTGCTACCGCTCGGGTTTGCGGTTCCGCCGGCGGTCACACGATGACTCGGTACCGCAGGACCAACCCGACAACCCGACGCCGGTGGACTGGCTGCTTGCCGCGGTGGCGTTGGTGGCGTGTCTGTATCCGGTCTTGCCGTTCGAAATCGCCGGTGCGGGCGGAGGTTTCGATGAGTTCCTGAGCCGGCAGGGCACGCCCGCCGCGCTCGACGTGATCGTCGGGTCGATCGTGTTGCTGCTCGTGCTGGAGGCCTGCCGGCGCACCACCGGTGCCGCGCTGCCGATCGTGTGTCTGCTGGCGCTCGGCTACGCCTACTACGGGGGTTATCTGCCGCAGGGTGCGGCCATCGCGCACGCCGGTGTGGATTGGGACCAGATCATCAGCGCGTCGTTCATCCAGGCGACCGGCATCTACGGGGTGCCGCTGGACGTCGCGGCCACCTACATCGTGCTGTTCACCATCTACGGTGCGGTGCTCGACGCGTCGGGCGCCAGCAAGTTCTTCATCGATTTGTCGTTCGCCGCGTTCCGCCGATCGCGAGCCGCCCCCGGCCGCACCGTCACGCTGGCCGGGTTCCTCCTGGGCAGTGTGTCCGGGTCGGGCACCGCGACCACGGTCAGCCTCGGCTCGGTGTGCTGGCCGGTGTTGCAGAAGGCCGGTTACCCGAAGGAGAACGCGGGCGGCATGTTGGCCGCCGCGGGCATCGGTGCGATCCTGTCGCCACCGACCCTGGGCGCGGCGGCCTTCATCATCGCCGAGTACCTCGGGGTGTCGTACTTGACGGTGCTGCTGTGGGCAGTGGTGCCGACGATCCTCTACTACCTCGGCATCCTGCTGGCCGTCGAAATCGACGCGAGGCGTTACGGCACAAGGGATGTCGAGGTCAGTGCCGCGTCGAGTTGGCGGCTGCTCGGCCGATTCGGCTACCACCTGATTTCACTCGTGCTGATCGTGGTGTTCCTCGCGATGGACATCTCGGCGGTCCGCGCCGTGGTGTACGCGACGCTGATACAGATCGTGCTCTCGTATCTGGATCGCGAGCACCGGTTGACCCCGGCCCGGCTGTACACGGCGCTGGCGACCGGGGTGCGGGGCGTGCTTTCGGTCGCGGCTGTATGCGCCGCCGCCGGCGTCATCGCGGCGATGATCACCCGCACCGGCCTCGGCCTGCAGCTGAATTCGATCCTCGTGAACACGGCCCGCTTCATCAGTGAAAACCCAACAGCGGTTTTGATTTTGACGGCGTTGTTCGCCGCGGTCGCGGTGTCGATCCTCGGGCTGGCGGTGCCGGTCACCGCGTCGTTCGTGATCAGCTGGGTCATCGTCGGCCCGGCGCTGCAGGATCTCGGTGTCGCCGCGCCCGCCGCGGCCATGTTCGTCTTCTATTTCGCGGTGCTGTCCGAAGTCACGCCACCGACCGCGCTCGCCGCCGTCGCGGCATCGGCGATCACCGGCGGCCGGGTGATCGCGACGATGATGCAGACCTGGAAGTACACGCTGCCGGCGTTCTTGGTGCCGTTCGCGTTCGTGCTGACCGACAACGGCCAAGGGCTGCTCGGGCTGCGGTCGTTCGGTGACATGGTCTGGACGGGGGCGGTCGCTGCGCTGGCCGTTGCCGCGCTCGCGGTGTTGACGGGCGGGTGGATGATCCGTCAGGCCGGGTGGCCCGAGCGGATCCTGTGCGCGCCGGCAGCGGCGTTACTGCTCTACCTGCACCCGGTGACGATCGCGGTGGGAGCCGGGCTGCTCGTAGTGGCGCTGATATTGCACCTCGTGATGCGTCGGGCTAGCGCGCTTCCAGATACGTGATGACGGCGCGGACCCGGCGGTGGTCGTCGGCCTCTTCGTTCAGGTTGAGCTTGGTCAGGATGCTGCGGACGTGCTTTTCGACGGTGCCCTCGGTGACCCAGAGGCGGCGGGCGATTCCTGCGTTCGACCGGCCTTCGGCCATCAGCACCAGCACCTCGTGCTCGCGGGCGCTCAACGCGGCCAGCGGGTCGTCGCGACGCCGCGCGGACACCAGCTCGGATACCAGTGCCGGGTCCACCACCGAGGCGCCCTTCGCGATCCGCTCGAGGGTCTCGACGAAATCGCCGACGTCGGTGACACGCGTCTTGAGCAGGTAGCCGATGCCGTGACCGCTGGCGAGCAGTTCGGTCGCGTGCTCGACCTCGACGTGGGCCGAGAGCACCAGGATTCCGGTGTCGGGTGACTCGCTGCGGATCACCTTGGCCGCGTCGAGGCCCTCGGTGGTGTGGGTCGGAGGCATCCGGATGTCGACGACCGCGAGCTGTGGTGCGTGATCGCGCACCAGCGCAAGCAGTTCGGCCGCGTCGGCCGCCTGCCCGACGACCTCGAACCCGGACCGGTCGAGCAGGCTGGCAAGCCCCTCACGCAGAAGTACGTCGTCGTCGGCAACGACGACTTGCAGGGCACTCATCACGGTCCTTCCCGCGCTGGTTCACCCGGGTCATCCCGGGCCGACCCATCATTTCGCATGTTCCTGCAAAACGACTAGTCAGGGCGGTGTGGTGGGTGCAGCGGGCTCCTTTCCTCGCGGCAATCGTGTTGAGTGTGCCGTTTCATACGCGACTCGCCGATGCGTGCGTATGAATCCGCACAGTCGCTGCGACGGCCGACTGCCGTGCATGTCAAGTTTTCTTGACACGCGCGATATGTTGGCAACGTGAGTGAAGTCGATGCGCTGATCACCGACGGGGTCAGCAGCTCGGACCCCGCCGTTGGATTACGCGCGGTGCGGGCACTGCAGCGGTTACAGGAGCGGTTGGAGGCCATTCACGTCGCGAATGCCCGCGAACAGGGTTGGAGCTGGCAGGCGATTGCCGATGCGCTCGAGGTGAGCCGCCAAGCGGTGCATCAGAAGCACAACCGGAGGAAATGACCATGTTCGAACGGTTCAGCCGCCACGCCCGTGTCGCCGTGGTGCTGGCGCAAGAGGAGGCCCGCGAACTGGCGGCCAACGACATCCGGCCCGAACACATCCTGGTCGGCGTGTTGCAGAGTTCCGGTCGCGAATTGTCGGCGATGCTGGCCGGATTCGGGCTCACGGCCGATGTCGTGCGCGGAAAGTTGGTCGCCGCCGACGCGCCCGGTGACGAATCCTTCGACGCCGACGCGGAGGCCCTGCGCGCAATTGGGATCGACCTACGGGCGGTGCGCGACAACATCAACCGGACATTCGGAGCCGATGCGTTCGACAATGCACTGCGCCGATCCGGACGACGAAGTCGCCGCCGCGGGCACATCCCGTTCACCAAACCCGCCAAGAAGGTTCTGGAACTGGCGCTACGGGAAGCCTTGGCGCACAAAGACAGTGTCATCGGATGCGAGCACATCCTGCTCGGCATCCTCCGCGGCGGAGACGATTACACCGTCAGCCTGGTGACCGAACATGTCAGCGCGGAGGATTTGCGCACAGGCATCGTCGATCTGCTCGACAAGGCTGCCTAGTGTCTGCTCGCGCTAGAAGCCGGCAGCCACCCCGAGCGCCACGCCCACCGCAACCGCCCACACCAGCATCGTCAGTCCGGTGTCGCGTAACACCGGAATCAGCGCCGCCCCGCCGAGCCCCGTGCGTACCGGCCGCACCGCCCGCAACGCAAGAGGCAGCGCCAGCAGGCCTACCGCACACCACGGGGTCGCGGCGATCAGCACCAGCGTCAGCGCAAAGGCAACCGCCATCAGCACCTGGAACAGCACCCGGGTGTGGGCGTCGCCCAGGCGCACCGCGAGCGTGATCTTCCCGGACTCCGCGTCGGTCGGGATATCGCGCAGATTGTTGGCCACGAGCACCGCCGATGACAGCGAACCCATGACCACCGCGGCTACCACGCCGACCCAGTCGATGCGCAGCGCCTGCGTGTACTGCGTACCCAGCACCGCGACCAGGCCGAAGAAGATGAACACCGCGACCTCGCCGAGCCCCAGATACCCGTAGGGCTTCTTGCCGCCGGTGTAGAGCCATGCGCCCGCGATGCACACCGCGCCGACGGCGATCAGCCATGGTGCGCTGACCGCGGCCAAAGCGACGCCGGCGACCGCGCCGACCCCCAGGCTCAGCAGCGCGGCCGTCAACACCGCGCGAGGTGATGCCAACCGTGAGCCGACCAGCCGCAGCGGCCCGGACCGCACGTCGTCGGTGCCGCGGATGCCGTCGGAGTAGTCGTTGGCGTAGTTGACGCCGACGATCAGTGCCAGCGCGACCACCAATGCCAGCAACGCTTTCCACCACACCGCAGCGCCCAGCCACGCGGCTGCGCCCGTCCCGGCGATCACCGGTGAAATCGCGTTGGGCAATGTGCGTGGACGGGCTCCCTCGATCCACTGCGCAAAACTGGCCACGCCGCCATCGTATGAGCCGACCTACACTGAGCCTCATGAAGGACCAGCTCAGCAAGACCGAGATCGGTAAAGATGTGCTGCAGGAGTCCGTCGAGGCGGTGGCCTCGACGGTGGGGGAGGTCGCCACGATCATCACCACGGCGGTGAAGGACGTGGCGTCGGCAATCGGTGGTCTGGCGACGGACGTCTTCGAAATCCGGGACAGCGCCCGAAAAGCCCGCGAGGCGCAAGTCGAGGACGAGACCGAATAACGCTGCATGCTCGGAGTCATCGGCGGTAGCGGTTTCTATTCGTTCTTCGGGTCCGACGCCAGGACCATCAATCTCGACACCCCCTACGGTGAACCGGCCGCACCGGTGACCGTCGGCACGGTGGGCGCGCATGAAGTGGCGTTCCTGCCCAGGCACGGCGTGAGTCACGAGTACTCACCGCACACCGTGCCCTACCGCGCCAACATGTGGGCGATGCGTGCGCTCGGGGTGCGGCGGATTTTCGGCCCGTGCGCGGTCGGCAGCCTCACCGCGGAATTGGGGCCGGGGGCCATGGTGGTGCCCGATCAGCTCGTCGACCGTACGAGTGGCCGCAGCGACACGTACTTCGACTCCGGGGGCATCCACGTCTCGTTCGCCGATCCCTATTGCCCGTCGTTGCGCGCGGCCGCGGCCGGGCTGCCCGGTGTGGTCGACGGCGGCACGATGGTGGTGATCCAGGGTCCGCGTTTTTCCACCCGCGCCGAGAGCCGCTGGTTCGCAGGCCAGGGCTTCACATTGGTGAACATGACCGGATATCCCGAGGCGGTTCTCGCCCGTGAACTCGAAATGTGTTATGCCTCAATCGCTTTGGTCACCGATCTGGATGCGGGTATCGAGGCCGGTTCGGGTGTGACGACTGTCGACGTGTTCGCCGAGTTCGAACGCAACATGGTGCCGTTCAAGAAGCTCGTGCACGAGGCGCTGGAGGCGGTCGAGGTCGAGCGCACGTGCACACACTGCCTGGCCCACGACGGTGTGAAGCTGCCGTTCGAGTTGCCGTGAGGGTTCTGCTGACGGGTGCGGCCGGGTTCATCGGAACCCGTATCGCCGCCGCGCTGCGGAACGCCGGACACGAGGTGATCGCGGTCGACGCGATGCTGGCCGCGGCTCACCGCGCCGGTACCGAACCGCCCGACGACTGTCAGGCGGTCGACATCCGCGACGCCACTGCGCTGGCCCCGCTCCTGGACGGTGTCGATGTCGTCTGCCACCAGGCCGCGGTGGTGGGCGCCGGGGTGAATGCGGCCGACGCGCCGTCGTACGCCAGCCACAACGACTTCGGCACCGCGGTGCTGCTCGCCGAGATGTTCGAGGCCGGTTGCGCACGCCTGGTGTTGGCATCGTCGATGGTGGTCTACGGGCAGGGCGGCTACGACTGCCCCGAGCACGGGCCGGTCGAGCCGTTGCCCCGGTCTCGTACGGATCTCGACAACGGCGTCTTCGACCATCGTTGCCCGGTCGGCGGGGAACAGTTGCGGTGGCGGCTGGTCGGTGAGGACGCGCCCCTGCGCCCGCGCAGTCTCTACGCGGCGAGCAAGACCGCGCAGGAGCACTACGCGCTGGCCTGGTCGGACGCCGCCCGCGCCGCGGTCGTCGCGTTGCGCTACCACAACGTGTACGGCCCGGGCATGCCGCGCGACACCCCGTATTCGGGGGTGGCCGCGATCTTCCGGTCAGAGCTGGAATCCGGCGATGTGCCAAGGGTTTTCGAAGACGGTGGACAGATGCGCGATTTTGTCCATGTCGACGACGTCGCGGCCGCCAACGTCGCCGCGGTCGAGGCGGGGTTGGACGGCTTCAATGCGTTCAACGTGTGCTCTGGCCGGCCGATTTCGATCATGGACGTCGCCACACAACTGTGCGAGGTGCGAGGCGCGCCCGCCCCCGTCGTCACCGGTCAGTACCGTACGGGCGATGTCCGCCACATCGTGGCCGACCCGGCGCGGGCCGCAGAAGTTCTCGGATTCCGGGCCGCGGTCGATCCGAGCGACGGGCTGACGGAATTCGCGTTCGCCCCGCTGCGCGGATAGCGCCGAGGTGAACAACACGTCGCGGGTGGAGGAATGTTCCTCCACCGTTCCGTTGTCGAACACTCGAGCGCCGACGGCCCCGGTAGGCAATGGGTATGGACCTCAAGCGATTCAGCGTCGCGACCTTCAATCTGTTCAATCTGCAGGATGCGGGCAAGGAGATGCACCGCGGCGCCGTCTGGACCGATGAGCAATTCAAGAACAAAGCGTGGTGGACGGCATGGCAACTGGAGACGCTGAACCCCGACATCGTGGGATTGCAGGAGTTATGGAGCAAAACCGCGCTGGAAAAGGTGCTCGCCGCCGGCAGTAGTGAGTTGAAAGACCGCTACGACGTGCTGGCCAAGCCTGCAACCGGCAAGAAGATCGTCTGTGCCGCATTGGTGCGGAAAGGGCTATTGAATGGCGAACCACGTTGGGAGGACAAGTTTCCCGACGCGGTGAAGCTGCAGTCCTCCGACGACGCGAACGACCCGCAGGCCCCGCGCATCAACGTGACCATCAACCGGTTCTCCCGGCCGGTGCTGAATTTCCAGGTCCAGCTGCGCGACGACGAACCGGCCACCGAGGTCTATGTCGTGCACCTGAAGTCGAAGTTACCGACGGCGGTCAGCGGTGAGGCCTGGTTCGATGCCGACCCGGACATGTACCGCTCCCACCAGACCGCGTTGGGCCAGGCGATCTCGACCATTCGCCGGACGGCGGAAGCCACCGCGGTGCGGGTCATGCTCACCTCTGTCATGAAGGACTCCACGACGCCGGTGATCGTGCTGGGCGACATCAACGACGGCCAGCACAGCAATACCGCCAACATCCTCACCGAGCAGCCCCGGTATCTCGTGGGCGAGGCGGTGGGCGGCGCGGACGTCGGCCTCTACACCGCCCAGACGTTGCAGGAGTACCGCGATACCCGCGACGTCTACTACACGCACGTGCACCAGGATCTGCGTGAATCGCTCGACCACGTCCTGGTCAGCGAGCAGTTCTACGACAACAGCCGCAAGCGTCGCTGGTTGTTCGACGGTCTGGTGATCAACAACGATCACCTCAACTTCGACAATCAGAAGGATGTCGGCACCGGAGATCACGGCGTGGTGAAGGTAAGTTTCAAGCATGACCCCGCCTGAGGTGCGGCCGCGGGGCTGATGCGCCGGTGGCTCGCGGTCGTCGCTATCGTCGCGCTCGTGACGACTGGCCTGCTCGCCGTGCTGTTTTCCGCGCAGCGGTGGTTCATCTACTTCCCGTCGCCGGGCCCGGTCCCGTCCGCCGCGACGGTGTTGTCCGGCGGTCAGGACGTCGAGCTGACCACCGCCGACGGAAAACAGTTGGGAGCCTGGTACTTTCCGGGCCCGACGCGGTCGGCGGTGCTGGTGTTCAACGGTAACGGCGGCGACCGGTCGATGCGGGCACCGCTCGCTGTCGCGCTCAACCGGATGGGGCTGTCGGTGCTGCTGTTCGACTATCGCGGCTACGGCGGCAACCCGGGCCGCCCGACCGAGTCCGGGCTGGCCGCCGACGCACAAGCGGCGCACGAATGGTTGACGGCCCAGCCGGGTGTCGACCAGGTCGCCTACTTCGGTGAGTCCCTCGGCGCGGCGGTAGCCCTCGGGCTTGCGGTCGACAAGCCTCCGGCGGCGTTGGTGTTGCGGTCGCCGTTCACGTCGCTCGCGGACGTCGGAGCGGTCCATTACCCGTGGCTGCCGGTGCGGCGTCTCCTGTTGGACCGGTATCCGTCGATCGATCGGATTCCGTCATTGTCGGCGCCACTGCTGGTCATCGCCGGCGATCGGGACGACATCGTGCCGACCGCGCTGAGCAGGCGGTTGTACGAGGCCGCGCCGCAACCCAAGCGGTGGCTGCCGGTGCCCGGCGCCGGCCACAACGACCCTGAGTTGCTCGATGGACGCCTGATGATCGGTGAGATCGAGCGGTTCTTTACGGAGTCGGGTCTGACGTAGCTCAGCCAAGGCACTTGACACCCGTCAAGTGTGGCGGTCAATACTGACGGGGTGAAACCCGCCATCTGTGAGCAGTTCGGTATCGACTTTCCGCTTTTCGCCTTCAGCCATTGCCGCGACGTGGTGGCGGCGGTGACGAACGCCGGCGGCTTCGGCGTGCTCGGCGCTACCGCCTACACCCCCGAGCAACTCGACCGGGAGTTGTCGTGGATCGACGAGCAGGTGGGCGGCAAGCCTTACGGCGCCGACATCATCGTGCCGGCGAAGTTCGAGGGCAAGGGTGAGAACCTGTCGCGCGGCGAGCTCGTCGACCGCATTCCGGCCGAGTACCGCGAGTTCGTCGCGAAACTTCTCGCCGATCACGACATCGAACCCGAGGCCAAGCAGCGGACGGGTGGGTCCATGCTGTCCGGGGATACCGGCGCCGAATTGCTGCAGGTGGCGATGAGTCATCCGATCAAGCTGATCGCCAACGCACTCGGGGTGCCGCCGGATTACATGATCGAAGCCGGCCGCGAGCGCGGGGTCCCGGTCGCGGCCCTCGTCGGTGCGCGCGAACACGCCGTCAAGCAGGTGCAGGCGGGCGTCGACCTGATCATCGCGCAGGGCACCGAGGCCGGTGGGCACTGCGGTGAGGTGACGACGATGGTGCTCATCCCCGAAGTGATCGAGGCCGTCGAGGACGCGGTTCCGGTCCTTGCCGCGGGCGGCATCGTCACGGGCAGGCAGATGGCCGCCGCGGTGGCACTCGGCGCGGCCGGGGCGTGGACCGGATCGGTATGGCTGACCACCGAGGAGGCCGAAACGGCGCCGCACACCGTGCAGAAGATGCTCGCCGCCACGTCGCGTGACACCGTGCGCTCGGCCGGGCGTACCGGCAAGCCGGCGCGGCAGCTGGTTTCGGAGTGGACCGACGCCTGGCTGCCGAACAAGGATGGACGCCAACCGCTTCCGCTGCCCCTGCAGAACATGTTGGCCGAACCGGTGATCCGTCGGATCGATGTGCTTGCCGCACAGGGACATCCGGGCGCGCAGGCGTTGGCCACCTACTTCGTCGGTCAGGGTGTGGGGCTGATGAACAAGGTCAAGCCGGCTCGTGAGGTGGTGCGCGAGTTCATCGAGGACTACCTGGCCGCGACCGAGCGGCTGAGCAACTCGCTGCCGGATTGACGCGCCGGCGTGAGAGCGCGAAGCGAACGCTAATTCGCCAACGGCAGCCGCACCTCGAACCGCGCACCGGTGTCGAGATTGCGGGCCGACAGGGACCCGCCGTGTGCGTGTACCAGGCCGGCGGCGATCGCCAAACCCAGCCCCGACCCGCTGGGCAGTGACGAATCCGCGCGCGGCACACGGCCGTTCGAGCCTCGATAGGCCACGTCGAACACCCGGGGGAGATCGGCCTCGTCGATGCCGACACCGGTGTCGTCGACGCGTGCCCACGCCGTGCCGTCGTCGGATCCCACGGACAGTGTGACGCTGCCGCCCTCCGGAGTGTGTGCGATCGCGTTGGCGACGAGGTTCGACAGCACCCGAACCAGGGCGCGGTCGCTGCCGAAGACGTGGACCGCGCTGTCGGGCAGCCCCGCGGTCAGCTGCACGCCGGCGCGTTGCGCGGGTATCCGGTGGGCGGCCAGTACATCGTCGACCACTTCGTCGAGGGCCACCTGTTCGCGCGTGGGCTGGACCGCCCCGGCGTTGATTTTCGACATCTCGAACAGGTCGTCGACCATCTCGGAGAGCCGGATCGATTCCTGCTCAATGTGTTTGGCTTGAATGCGGACTTCGTCGTCGGTGACGACGCCGTCGGCGATGGCCTCGGACACCGCCCGGATGCCGGCGAGGGGCGTGCGCAGATCGTGGCTGACGAACGCGACCAGCCGGCGCCGCGACTGCTCGGCGGCCCGTTCCGAATCGCGAATCTCCTGTTCCCACACCGTGCGCCGGGCCTGGTAGCGGGCAAGCATGACGGCAGCGGGAATGGTCACCACCGACACGATCACCAGTACGACGACGATCCTCTCGAAGTTCTCGGTGATCATGAAGCCGCTGGCCCCGATGACGCCGGCGAACGTCGCGAGTGTCGGGATCAGCACGAGCGCAACCATGCTGACGGCAAGCGACCAGGACCGCGCCAGCCGGATGACGATCGCCCCGGCCACGACCACCGGAACCGAGCAGGCCAGTGCCCACCCGACGATCTCCCAGAAGTCGGTCACGGGCTGCTACTCCACAAATAGCCGCGGCCCCATACCGTCTGGACCCGGTGCTGGTCGCCGAGCTTGGCCCGCAGCCGTTTGACGTGGACCGTGACGGTGGACAGATCGCCGAAATCCCACCGCCATACCCGCTTGAGCAGGTCTTCGCGGGTGAACACCGTGTCGGCGTGCGTCAGGAAGAACACCAGCAGGTCGAATTCGCGGTTGGTCAGGTTGATCGGCTTTCCGCCAACGGTGACCGAGCGGGCCGCCGTCGACACGTTGAGCTCGCCGACCGACAGTTCCATCGGCACCGGTACGGTCGGACCCGCCGTCCGCCGCAGCACCGAACGCACCCTCAGCGCCAGCTCACGCGGGCTGAACGGTTTGGTCAGATAGTCGTCGGCGCCCGCTTCGAGACCGGCGATGCGGTCGTCCTCCTCACCGAGTGCGGTCAGCAGGATCACCGGCATGCTGTAGTCGCCGTCGCGGCGCAGGTCGCGGCACAGCGACAACCCGTCTGATCCGGGCATCATCACGTCGAGCACCGCGACGTCGATGTGCTCGCTGTCGAGCAGCCGCAACGCCTCTGTGCCGTCCTCGGCGATCGAGACCTCCAGACCGTCCCGCTCCAGGTACCGGCGCACGACATCGCGCACGACGGTGTCGTCGTCGGCGATGAGGACACGGGTCATAAGCAATGAGGCTAACCGCGCAGAGCCGCTACCAGCGCCGGTGTCACGGTTTTGTCACCGCTTTGCCCATGGTGCCCGGACCCGGTCACGGCATACCGTCGCTGATATGGCCCCAGTAACGGCCCAGGTGACCGTTGTGCTGCCCTGCCTCAACGAGGAGCAGTCGCTTCCCGGGGTGTTGGCCGCCATACCCAGCGGGTATCAGGCTCTCGTGGTGGACAACAACAGCACTGATGACACCGCGGCGGTGGCGAAGGTGCACGGTGCGGCGGTGGTGTCGGAACCGCGGCCCGGCTATGGATCGGCGGTGCACGCCGGCGTGGTCGCGGCAACGACGCCGATCGTGGCGGTCCTCGACGGCGACGGATCGCTCGACCCGCAAGAGTTGCCCGCATTGGTTGCCGAACTCGATCGTGGCGTGGATCTGGCGATCGGACGGCGCCGGGCGGTCCGCGGGCTGCGTTGGCCATGGCATGCGCGCCTCGGCACGGCCGCGGTGTGCTGGCGGCTGCGGCAGCGGTACCGCCTGCCGGTGCACGACATCGCGCCGATGCGGGTGGCCCGCCGGGATGCGCTGCTGGGGCTCGGGGTGACCGACCGCAGGTCGGGATATCCGCTCGAGCTGTTGGTGCGCGCCGCGCAGGCGGGGTGGCGGGTGGTCGAACGGGACGTGACGTACGGGCCTCGCACCGGTGGCAAATCGAAGGTGAGCGGCTCGCTCCGGGGCAGTGTCATTGCGGCACTGGACTTTTGGCGGGCGATATGATCCTGCCGGTCACCATTCTGGTAGTGGCGAAGGCCCCGGTTCCCGGGTTGGCCAAGACCAGGTTGGCGGCGGACGTCGGTGCCGAGTTGGCCGCCGACATCGCAGCGGCCGCACTGCTGGACACGCTCGATGCGGTGGCGCGTGCTCCGGTATCGCGGCGCGTGGTGGCGATGACCGGCGATCTGGGGCAGGCCTGCCGGGCGGGCGAGATCGTAAGGCGGCTGGACGATTTCATCGTCGTCGGACAACGCGGCGACGGCTTCGCCGAGCGGTTGGTCCATGCTCATGAGGACGCCGCGTGCCCGGGAGTTCCGGTGCTGCAGATCGGTATGGACACCCCGCAGGTCAGCGCAGGGCTCCTGGCCGACTGTGCGCGGGCACTGATGGATGGCGATGCGGTACTGGGTATGGCGCGCGACGGCGGCTGGTGGGTGCTGGGTGTGCATGAGGCGACGACGGCTGCGTGCCTCGGCGCGGTGCCGATGTCGCGTCCGGACACCGGGGCTGTAACGCTGGCCGCGCTGCGCGGCACAGGGACAGCCGTGAGCCTTGTTACCGAACTGGCCGACGTCGACACTCTCGCGGATATCGACGTTGTGCGGCGTGCCTGTGAACCGGACAGTCGATTCTTCTGCGCTACCCGTGCGGCGGGGGTGTGACGTGCACGGACATCTCTATGACCAGGCCCTCGACGGGGAACAGTGCTGGGTCCGCCGCGACGACGGCCGCGTGCAACGGTTGCCCGTGCACCGCTGGCTGGGCGGGGTGCACACCGATCACCGCTTCGACCGCGCCATCGTGAATCTGTGTACGGGGCCGACCATCGACCTGGGTTGCGGCCCAGGCCGTCTGGTTGCGGGTCTGGTGCGGCGCGGGGTGCCCGCCCTTGGCGTCGACCAGTCGGTCGCCGCTGTCGCGATGGCCCGCAGCAGCGGCGCCCCGGTGCTGTGCCGCGATCTGTTCGGGCCGTTACCGGGAACCGGACGCTGGCATACCGCGCTGCTAGCCGACGGCAATGTCGGCCTGGGCGGCGATCCGTGGCGCGTACTGCAGAGAGCGGGTGAACTGCTTCGACGGGGAGGCGAATGCCTTGCCGAATTCGAGCCGGCCACAACGGGAATCGAGTCGTGTTGGGTCCGGCTGGAGACCCTTCAGTCCGTCGGGCCGTGGTTCCGGTGGGCTTCGGTGGGCCTGGATTGTGCGGCCCGTATCGCCGCCGATGTCGGCCTGGTGCTGGGAGCGGTCCACCCGATCGGGGACCGCGTCATCGCGAGCCTGGTGGCGAGGTGACCGGGCTGCGCGGCACCGCGGTTACTGCCCGGGTCGGCCTCGCATTGGGTGTCGCGGTGGCCTTGTGCTTCATCACCGGGTTGATCAGCCACTTCATCCAGCACCCGCAGCCCTGGTTCTACTGGCCTACGCGCCCAGTCTGGCTGTACCGCGTGACGCAGGGCTTGCATGTCATCTCGGGCATCGCGGCGATTCCGCTCATCGTGGTCAAGCTGTGGTCGGTGTGGCCCAAGCTGTTCGAACGTCCACTGATCGGCGGGCTCGTTCGGCAGCTCGAACGGGCGTCGATTCTCGTGCTCGTGGCTTCGATGCTGTTCCAGCTGTCCACCGGCCTGCTGAACACCGCACAGTGGTATGCGTTCGAATTCTTCTTCACCACATCTCATTACGCGATGGCATATGTGGCCGCAGGCGCCGTCCTCGTCCACATCGCGGTGAAACTTCCGGTCATTCGGCGTGCGCTCGGAGAACCGCTCGACGAGCAGCCCACCGGCCACCTCGCCGGACCGACGAGGCGCACCGTGCTGCGCGGCACGTTCCTGGCGGTGGCACTTGCGACCGTGGTGACCGCGGGCCAGACGGTTCCGTTGCTGCGCCGCGTTTCCGTGCTCGCGCCGCGTTCCGGGGAAGGGCCCCAGGGTGTTCCGGTCAATCGGTCGGCAGCCGCTGCCGGCGTCGTGCGCAGTGCCCGCTCAGACCGGTACCGGCTGACCGTCAGCAACGGTCCGGTGAAACGCGAGTTCACCGTCGATGAACTCCGCGCGATGCCGCAGACCGCACATCGGCTGCCGATCGCGTGCGTGGAAGGGTGGAGCGCGGACGCCGAATGGACCGGCGTCGTGCTGGCCGATCTCGTCGCCGCAGTCGGGGGTTCGTCCGACAGCGACGTGCGGATGATCTCTCTCGAGCCACCGGGACCGTACTCCCGCACGACGCTTCCGGCCCTTCATGCCCGCGACAGGCAGACGCTGATTGCGCTGCGGCTCAACGGTGAGACCCTCGATCTCGACCACGGCTACCCGTGCCGGCTGATCGCCCCGACCCGGCCCGGCGTGTTACAGACCAAATGGCTGTCGCGAATCGAGGTGGTGGGGTGATCGTGACGCGGATTCTGCTGGGCGTGGCCGGCATCGCTGTCGCCGGTTACGGTGCGGTGCTGCTCTGGGACAACCCGCCGGTGATCATCGCGCGGATCCTGGTGTGGGCGGTGGTGGGCGTGGTGGTGCACGATCTCGTGTTCGCACCGGTATGTGCTGCCGTTGGGCTGGCTGGCCGGCGCTTACTGCCGGCACGATGGCAATCCCCGGTCGCGATGGCCGGGCTGTGCAGCGTGGTGCTGGTGCTCTTGGCCATCCCCGTGTACGGCAAGCCCGGTCTGCGCCCGGACAATCCGACGGTTCTGGACCGGGACTACCCACTGGGGCTGTGGATCTCGTTGGCAGTGGTCTGGCTGTGCGTCCCGGTGTACTTCGCCGCGACGCGTTGGCTACCAGTTCGTCAGGATGACGTGGTTGAGCACGAGCGCGCCGATCACGTTGAGCGCCAACCACCAGCGGTGTGACCGCGGTGGCAGCAGCGCCCCCGCGGCGGTGAGCCAGACGGTGAAGGGAAGCCAAATCCGTTCGGTTTCCGCCTTGCTGAGCATGCTGAGATCGGCGAACGTAATGGCCAGCAACGCGCCGATCAGCAACACCACCAGACCCGACCGCCGGCGGATCGCTGTGATGTCGAAAACCCGGCCGATGCCGGCCACACTGCCCAGGCCGATGGCACACACCACCGAGGCCAGGTTCGCCCACGACCAGTACTGGAACGGCCGGTCGTTGGCGATGCCCTGCCAGTAGCGTTCCTGCACCAGGGTGTAGCCGTCGAACCACCAGAAACCTGCGACGACGAACACGGCCACGACCGCGAGTGCGGCGAGGACGGCCGGAATGAGCACGCGGAGCGCAGCCCGCCAATCGGCGGCGGTCACGAGCACTGCGAGCGCGGGCAGTGCCATGAGCACCAGGCCGTAATTGAGGAATATGCCCCAACCGAGCAGCAGCCCGGATCCGACGGCGGTCAGCGTCGTCCACCGCACCGAACCACTGACGGCGAGCGCCAACAGGGCAATACCCCAGGCGGCCACCCCGGCGAAGTAGCCGTCGGCCGACACCGCGATCCAGATCGCCGTCGGTGCCACCGCGACGAACGGCGCGGCCAGTCTCGCGGTGTGTTCGTCGGCCAGCGCACGGACGGCCACGATGATCGCGGCGGCAGCGCTGGAACCGACCAGCAGACACAACAATCCGGCCCAGGCCCCACCGCCCAGCCCGATCCGGTCGAGCCAGACGAACGTCAGCAGCGCTCCCGGAGGGTGACCCGATACATGGGTTATCCACGAATCCGGCTGGAAATCCAGGATTCTGCTGGAGAATGTCCGTACCGCCTCGGGTATGTCGGTGACCGTCGGCACCTGCCGCAGGTATTCGTGGCGAGCGGTCAGCCGGCCGGCGAAACCGCGCTGCCAGCCGTCGATCATCGCCAGCGAGAACGCCCAGGCACACGATGTCGCCCACGTCGCCAATGTCAAAGTCCGCCATGGCAACCGCTGTGCCACCGCCTGGCCCCACCACACCGTTGCCGCGCCGATGAGGACGGCCGGGACGGTACCCCAGCCGACATGTGTGTTCCACCATCCGAAGATGGGTGCGGTGTCGGCGAAACTGTAGATCTGGCCGGGTGTGCTGTTGATCAACGGCGTGACGATGCCGAGATCGAGGTGGGGCACTACGAACGCCGTGACCACCAGCGTTCCCCCGACGGCTACCGCCACCGTCTCCCGGCGCCCGATCTGCATGGGTTCCACCATATGGGTCGGCGCGTGTGGGTGACCCTGACGTTTCGGTGACGGTTGTGGTGGGCACAATGTCGGGCGTGGATGCCGAGCAACTGTTCTGCGGTACGACCTTGGCCCGTCGCATCGAACGTGCTGAGGCACAACTCATCGTCGCAGCCACAGAGGCCGCCAAAAGCCGTGGCGGGGAGGGCCTGGTGCTGCCGGTGGCCGGTGGCTTCGCGTGTTTCGCCGACGCCGGATCGCCGATGAACAAGGTGGTCGGGCTCGGGTTCGACGGGGTGCCGGACGAAGCGGTGCTCGGCGAAATCGAGCGCGCGCTGGCCGGCCGGGGAGCGGCAACCCAGGTCGAGCTGTCCAATCTCGCGGACCCGGAAGTCGGCGGACTGTTGACCGGGCGCGGCTATCGGCTCGCCGGCTTCGAAAACGTACTCGGCCGGCCCGTCGGTGCGGAGGACCTTCCGGCTCCCACCGGCGTCGAGGTGCGGCGCGCCGCCGATGTCGCGGCCTGGGTCGACGTGGTGGTCGATGGCTTCGCGCATCCGGACGCCGAGGGTGTGGCGAGCCATGAGGAGTTTCCCCGCGATGTCATCGAGCGGGCCGAAATCGACATGGAAAAGGCCGGAGCGGCACCGTATATCGCGGTCATCGACGGGACGGTGGCCGGCGGTGGCGCGGTGCGGTTCACCGATGGCATCGCCCAGTTGTGCGGTGCCGCAACCGCACCGGCCTATCGTCGGCGCGGTGTGCAGACGGCGCTCCTGGCGGCGCGGCTGGCGGATGCTGCCGCAGCGGGCTGCGACATCGCCGTCGTCACCACGGCGCCGGGTTCGAAGTCACAGCAGAACGTGCAGCGGCGCGGATTCCAATTGCTCTACACCCGAGCGATTCTGGTGAAGGCGGTATGACAGCCGTTCAGTACAGCATTTTCCGCAAGCTGTCCTCGGTGTAGTAGGCGTCCAGTTCGGCCTGGCTCAGGTCGGGCTTGAAAGCCTTGGCGAGTTGTGCGACCGAGGGGACGGCCGTTGGATTCCAGGTTTCGGGTTTCCAGGTGTCCGACCGCAGAAAAGCCTTGGCGCAGTGCCAGAACACCTCTTCGACGGCGATCTCCAACGCCAGGATCGGCCGCTTGCCGCCGACCGCCATGGCGTCGAAATAGTCTGCATCGGAGAGGATCCGCGCGGTCCCGTTGATGCGCAGCGTGTCGCCGCGACCCGGGATGACGAACACCGTGCCGACGTGCGGACGTTGCAACACGTTGAGATAGCCGTCGACGCGCTTGTTGCCCGGCCGTTCGGGGATGGCGATCGTGGTGTCGTCGATCACCTGGGCGAAACCGGGCGGATCGCCCTTGGGGGAGACGTCGACGCGTCCGTGGTCGTCAGTGGTGGCGATGAAGCACAGCGGGGACGCCGCAAGCCAGTCCTGCTGTACCGCGGAGAGTTGCTTGGTGACCTTGTTGGCAACGTACTTGTTGGGGTGCCCGACGATGGCACGCAGCTCTTCCACGGTTTTCACTTCATGGCCCATGCCTCCATGATGCCTGTCCCCGCAGGGAAATTGTCGGCTGCGGTTACCGGCTGACCGGGATGTTCAGGTCGGCCAGTAGCCGGCGGACGCGTTTCTCGATGTCGTCGCGGATCGGCCGCACGGATTCGAGGCCCTGGCCGGCCGGATCGGGAAGTTCCCAGTTCTCGTAACGCTTGCCGGGGTAGACGGGGCAGGAGTCGCCGCAACCCATGGTGATGACGACGTCGGCGGCCTGGACGATTTCGTCGGTCCACGGCTTGGGGTACTCGCCGGTGATGTCGATGCCGACCTCGTGCATGGCGGCGATCGCGGCAGGATTGATCTCGTTGCCGGGCTCGGAGCCGCCGGACCCGGCGACCGCGTTGTCGCCGGCCAGGTGAGTGAAGAATCCGAGGGCCATCTGAGAGCGGCCGGCGTTGTGTGTGCACAGGAACAGCACGGTGGGTTTGCGGCCGTCAGTCATCCGATCTCTCCGTTCTGGGGGCGGTGCTGCGTCGCCGCAACGCCAAGGACACATAAACGAGGGCGACCAGAACCGGTACCTCGATGAGGGGGCCGACGACGCCGGCGAGCGCTTGTCCTGAGGTGGCGCCATAGGTCGCGATCGCCACCGCGATCGCGAGTTCGAAGTTGTTCCCCGCGGCTGTGAACGCCAGCGTCGTGGTGCGTTCGTACCCCAGGTCGAGCACGGTGCCGAGCAGGTAACCCCCGCCCCACATGAGCGCGAAGTAGGCGAGCAGGGGCAGCGCGATACGAGCCACGTCCCACGGGTGGCCGGTGATCTGATCTCCTTGCAGGGCAAAGAGAATCACGATGGTGAACAGCAGGCCGTAGAGCGCCCAGGGCCCGATCCGGGGCAGGAATGTGGACTCGTACCACTCGCGGCCCTTCGATTTCTCCCCGATGCGCCGCGACAGGTACCCGGCGACCAGTGGGATGCCGAGAAAGATCAGAACCGACTTGGCGATCTGCCACGGTGAGGTGTCGATGGTCGTCTGCTCGAGGCCCAGCCAGCCGGGCAGCACCGACAGGTAGAACCAGCCGAGGATCGCGAACATGGCGACCTGAAAGATCGAGTTGAGTGCGACGAGCACGGCGGCGGCTTCGCGATCCCCGCACGCCAGGTCGTTCCAGATGATGACCATTGCGATGCAGCGGGCCAAGCCGACGATGATCAGACCCGTGCGGTATTCGGGCAGGTCGGGTAGCAGCAGCCAGGCCAGTGCGAACATCAGGGCTGGGCCCAGCACCCAATTCAGCACCAGTGACGACAGCAGTAATCTGCGGTCACCGGTGACGGTGTCGAGACGGTCGTAGCGCACCTTCGCCAGCACGGGGTACATCATGATGAGCAGTCCCAGCGCGATCGGCAGCGAAATACCGTCGATCTCAATGCTTTCCAGCGCGGTGTTCAGTCCAGGGATCCAGCGGCTCAAAAGCAGGCCGATGACCATCGCCGCGCCGATCCACACGGGCAGGAAGCGGTCGAGGATGGACAGCTTGCCGACGACCGCGGCTGTGGCGGTGTCGGTCACGCCGGTACCTCGGCGGGGCCGCCGCAGCACGCCGCGCCGCCGGCTGAGTCTTCGAGCAGTGAAGGGCTCGTGCCGAAGGTGTCGGAGTCGGCGAGCACGGTGTAGACCTCCCATTTCTCGCCGGCCGGGCCCGTCACCCACACCTTGTCCTGGGTGGCGAAGCAACACGTGGTGCCGATCTCCTCGTCGGTGAACAGTCCTTCGCCGGTCAGCCGGGCGATCTCGGCGTGCACCTGCTCGCTGGATTCGACTTCGACGCCGAGGTGGTTGATCGTGCCGCCGCTGCCCGGATTCTCCAGCAGCACCAGCTTCAACGGCGGCTCGGCGACGGCGAAGTTGGCGTAGCCCGGCTTCACCTTGTTCGGGGTCGTGTTGAACAGCTTGGAGTAGAAGGCGATTGCCTCGTCGAGGTCATCGACATTGAGGGCGAGCTGAACGCGGGACATGGCGGACCTCCGGGCTGATGAGACATATATCGAATTCGGTGTCGAGCTCAGACTGCCACCTTTTTGATATATGTCAAGACAGCTGGCAGGATGGGTTCATGCCGAAAGCGCTGCCCGTGATCGACATGTCCGCCCCGGTGTGTTGCGCGCCGGTGGCGGCGGGCCCGATCAGCGATGAGGACGCCCTTCAGGTCGCGATGCGGCTGAAGGCGATCGCCGATCCGGTTCGGGTGAAGATCATGTCCTACCTGTTCAGCTCGGCCGCCGCGGAGGAGACCAGCGGCGACCTGGCGGCGGTGCTCGGCCTGAGTGAATCGACCGTCAGCCACCACCTCGGCCAGCTCCGCAAAGCCGGGCTGGTCATCTCGGATCGCCGCGGCATGAACGTGTTCCACCGGGCACGGCCCGACGCCTTGCAAGCGCTGTGCGTGGTGCTCGACCCGAATTGCTGCACTTAACCGAATTGTGCGGTGAGCGCGCGGCGGTCGATCTTGCCGATGCCCCGCCGAGGAAGCTCGTCGACGACGTGGATCTCGCGTGGTGCGGCCGTGGCGTCCAGGGTGCGTGCCACGTGGGCTCGTAGGTCTGCGAGCTCGGGAGGTTCGGTGCCGGCGGTCAACACCAGCGCGGCGACGACGCGCTGCCCCAGCCGCTCGTCGGCGACGCCGAACACCGCACATTCCGCGATCGCGGGGTGGGTGGCCAGAGCCGATTCGACAAGCTGCGGAAGGACGGTGAGACCGCCCGTGCTGATTGCGTCGTCGACGCGGCCCAGCACGCGCAACACCCCTGAATCATCCACGGCACCAAGGTCATCGGTGCGAAACCAGCCGGGTTCGGCGAATGGATCGGGGGTGACGGGGTTGCGGTAACCTTTGGCGATCGTCGCGCCGCCGAGCACGATCCTGGAATCCTCCAACCGCACGGTGACGCCCTCGAGCGGCACGCCGTCGTACACGCAGCCGCCCGCGGTCTCACTCATCCCGTAGGTGCGCACCACCGTCACCCCTGCTGTCGCGGCGCGCTCGGCCACACCGGAGGGCATCGGCCCTCCACCGATCAGCACCGCATCGAGATCGGCCAATGCCGCGCACGCCGCCGGGTCACGCAGGGCCTTGTCGAGCTGCACCGCGACCAATGAGGCGTATCGGCGCCCGGACCCCAGCGCCGCTACCGCCGAGGGCAATTCGGCGGGTTCGAATGCGGGGGAGATGGTGATGGGGCTGGTGCCGGCGACGACGCTGCGCACCAGGACCTGGAGGCCCGCCACGTGATAGGCGGGTAGCGCCAGCAGCCATCGGCCCGGCCCGCCGAGTCGCCGGTGGGTGGCTTCTGCGCTCGCGGTCAACGCCTCGCGCGTGAGCATCGCCCCCTTGGGCGCGCCCGTGGTCCCCGACGTCGACACGACCACGGCGACGTCTTCGTCGATCGGTTCGCCGGCCCGCAAAGTCGTTGTGAGAAGCTCTGTTTGGCGATCGTCGTCAGGTGGGGTCGGAAGGATCGCCGATCCGCGGCCGGCGAGCAGATCGGCGAGGACGGGCAACAGTGAGTCGCCCGTGACGGGGACCGGGCGCAGGAGGGCTATCGCGGGCCTCCGGCCTGGCTCTCGCCCTCGTCGGGGCGCGGATCGTCCAGCGGCCAGCCTTGCGCGGCCAGGCGCTGGCGCACCCGCTCGATGTCCTCGTCGCGGGGAAGCTCATCGGTGATCTCGGTGATCAGCACACCGATGTCGATGTGGTCGAACTCTCCGCGATCGATGAGGTCCTGTGCGACGGCTTTCACTTCGTCATTGGTGAGACGCCGGGTCAGCAGAGCGAGCAACGGCACCCGGTCGGGCCCGGGTACACCTTCCGGGTACCCGGCATTGAGCCAGGCCGCAATTTTGGCCAGAAATGCGTTCACTGCGAAAACTCCTGATGTGGAAGCGCACGGGGAGCGATCATTTGGATGTACCTGGATGCACCAAAGACTCACTGATCGTAATGCCCGCCGCGAGTGCGGTTCACAGCCAACTCCCAGGCTTTAGCCGTGAGGGCGCGCAACTGTGGCGAACATGCCGGGGCGGCCAAGTGAACACTGAATGAACACATCGCGGGCTCAATTGAAGGCGCAGGTTAGAGGCCTCATTTAGACAAGCTTCCGGCTAGTCAAAAACGCATCGACGGCCCCAAAATTAGCGCCATGAGCGCAGAGCTGATCATTCTGGTGTTGCTGATAGCAACAGCATTGGCCTTCGATTTCACCAACGGCTTTCACGACACCGGAAACGCGATGGCGACGTCGATCGCCACCGGTGCGCTTAAGCCCAAAACCGCCGTGATCCTGGCGGGCATCCTCAACCTCGTCGGCGCCTTCCTCTCGGTCGAGGTCGCCGTGACGGTGACCACGTCGGTCCTCAAGATCCAGGACAGCAAGACGGGGTCGCTCGTATCCGGCATCGATGCCTCCACGGGCCTGACGATCATCTTCGCCGGCCTGATCGGCGGCATCCTCTGGAATCTGCTGACCTGGCTCTTCGGCATCCCGTCCAGCTCGTCGCACGCGCTCTTCGGCGGGCTGATCGGCGCGGGCCTGGCCGCGATCGGTCTCGCCGGCGTCAACTGGTCGGGCGTCGTCCAGAAGGTGCTCATCCCGGCGGTCGCCGCGCCGTTCATCGCCTGCCTGGTGGCAGCATGCGGCACCTGGCTCGTCTACCGCATCACCCGCAATGTGCTGAAGAAGCGTCGTGAGGAAGGCTTCCGCTGGGGCCAGATCGCCACCGCCTCACTGGTCGCGCTGTCGCACGGCACCAACGACGCACAGAAGACGATGGGCGTCATCGCGCTCGCGCTCATCACCACCGGGCACCTGACCGGTGATGTGAAGGAGAACGGCCTGCCGTTCTGGATCATCGCGTCCTGTGCGTTGGCCATCGGCCTCGGCACCTACATCGGCGGTTGGCGCGTCATCCGCACCCTGGGCAAGGGCCTGGTCGAGATCGAGTCACCGCAGGGCCTCGCCGCCGAGGCATCCTCGGCCGCGATCATCCTGAGCTCCAGCGCCGCCGGTATGGCGTTGTCGACCACCCACGTCGCCACCGGGTCGATCCTCGGCAGCGGTGTCGGCAAGCCCGGCGCCGAGGTGCGCTGGGCCGTGGCCGGACGCATGGCAATGGCCTGGCTGATCACACTGCCCGCCGCCGGGCTCGTCGGTGCGCTGTCGTTCTGGCTGTCGCACGGCGTCGAGTCGATCACCGGTGCCGCGCTCGCCGGCGACGGCCTGATCTTCCTGATCCTGGTCGGACTCTCGTTCTACATGTGGTGGCGCGCCCAGCAGCAGAAGGTCGACCACAAGAACGTCAACGCCGATTGGGACGACACCACCAACTCGGTCGTGCCCGCAGATGTCCGCGAGGCCACCAAGGCCGACAAAGCCGCCGTCTAGATCACCCGACATAAGGAATCACTGATGATCTATCTGGAATCCATCCTCAAGGTTCTCGTGGTCGGGCTTATCCTCGGCGCGGGGCTGCCCGCGGTGTTCGCCCTCGGGCTCGTGGCCTACTCCAACGGGGCCGGCGGCACCCATGAGGACGGCACGGTTCAGGCGGCCAACCCGGCGCTCAAGGTGCTCGGTCTGGTGCTGTTCGCCTTCGTCGCCGCAGTCATCGTGATCGCGATCCTGTGGATCACGAAGGCCACGATCATTCACCACTTCGGATTCAACCCCGTCCCGTTCCTTCCGGGTAAGTGAGCTGACGCCATGACCGAGAGCTACATGGACAACGTGCTGACGTGGCTGCACAAGGGTTACCCCGAGGGTGTGCCGCCGAAGGATTACTTCGCCCTCCTGGCGCTGCTGAAGCGCTCGCTGTCCGAGGACGAGGTCGTGCAGGCCGCCCAGGCGATCCTGCGGTCCAACGACGGTGATACCCCGGTGACCGACGGCGAGATCCGCGACGCCGTGCACAAGATCATCGAGAAAGAACCGAATCCCGAAGAGATCCACCAGGTCGCGTCTCGGCTGGCCTCGGTCGGCTGGCCGCTGGCCACCCCCGTGCGCTGACAACACCTTTCCGTTGAATCCCGGCCCGCAAGGGCCGGGATTTTTTTGTGCCGGCACGCGGCGACGCTGATCAATCCGTGGCCGCCGACCGGTGTGCGCTGGCCGACTCGGTCGCGGCGCAGTGATCCAGTTCACCAGACGGCTAAGCATCGTCTAGCTGTGTAGTCAAGATCAGTTAGCCGCTCGGCTTGTTTCAAGTGGGCCGCTTGTATAACTTGTGCGATTGATGGCTGACGGCGGCAGTGCGGGAGGAAGCGGCGATGCAATTGCTCAAGCGGGTGTGGTTGCCCCTGGTTGCCGTGGCGGTGATCGGTGTAGCGGGGTTTGCCGTCGATCGTGTCCGCGGCGTGTTCGCATCTGATCCGCCGTTGACCACACCGGTGGAGTTCGCGAACGATCCGGAACCGTTTGATCCAAAAGTGTTGACGTACGAGATCTTTGGTCCGGAAGGGGCTGCCGTGGATGTGAACTATGTGGATCTGGAGGGCGAGCCGCAGCGAGTCGACAGCGCCATCCTGCCGTGGTCCATCACGTTGCAGACCACCGAGCCGTCGGCCGCGGCCAACATCGTGGCACAGGGTAAGACCGACTTCCTGGGGTGCCGGGTGATCGTCGACGGTGAGGTCAAGGACGAGCGCAGCGTCACCGGTACCAATGTCCAGACCTTCTGCATCGTGAAGTCCGCATGAGCGCGCACGCGGACGCGCCCACCGGGCCCATCACCACCAAGGCGCCGCACGAGAGCGCACACTTCGGACGGATCGCCCGCGTACTTCGCAAACTTTCCATTCCGATCATCCTGATCTGGGTGGCCATCGCCGCGTTCTTGAACATCGCGGTGCCGCAGCTCGAGACGGTCGGCGAGATGCGGTCGGTGTCGATGAGCCCGAAGGAGGCGCCCGCGGTCATCGCCACCGAGCGCATCGGGCAGGTGTTCGACGAATACAAGTCCAACAGCTCGGCGATGATCGTCCTTGAAGGGCAGGAGAAGCTGGGCGACGACGCCCGCCGCTACTACTCCGAGCTGATCGAGAAGCTGCGGGCCGACACCAAGCATGTCGAGCATGTGCAGGACCTCTGGAGCGATCCGCTGACCGCGTCCGGTGTGCAGAGCGGTGACGGCAAGGCCGTCTACGTCTCGGCCAACCTGGCGGGCAATCAGGGCGAGTCGCTGTCACTGGAATCCGTCGAAGCCGTCAAGCACATGGTGGAGAGCATTCCCGCGCCCGAGGGTGTCGAGGTCTTCGTCACCGGTTCCGCGGCGATGACCGCCGAGCAGACCGAGGCCAGCCACGGCAGCATGCGGATGGTGGAGGCGCTGACCTTCCTGGTCATCATCATCATGTTGCTCGTCATCTTCCGGTCGATCATGACGACAGTGCTGATCCTCTTGATGGTGGTGGTCAGTCTGTTGACGGTCCGTGGTGCGGTGGCATTCCTGGGCTACTACGACATCATCGGCCTCTCGACCTTCGCGACCGGGCTGTTGGTCACGTTGGCGATCGCCATCGCCGTCGACTACGCGATCTTCTTCGTCGGCCGTTACCAGGAGGCTCGCGGTAGCGGCGAGGATCGAGAGTCGGCCTACTACACCATGTTCGGTGGCACCGCACATGTCATCGTCGGATCCGGCCTGACCATCGCGGGCGCCACCTTCTGCCTGAGCTTCACCCGGTTGCCGTATTTCCAGACCCTCGGTGTGCCGCTTGCGATCGGCATGCTGGTGCTCATCGTCACCGCGATGACGTTCGGTCCTGCCATCGTCACCATCGCAGGCCGGTTCCTCGACCCCAAGCGCTCGATGCGCGTGCGTGGTTGGCGCTCGGTCGGTACCGCGGTGGTCCGATGGCCCGGCCCCATCCTGATCACCACCATCGCGGTCTCGCTCATCGGCCTGCTGGCGCTGCCCGGTTACAAGACCAGCTACAACGATCGTCTGTACCTGCCCGACGACATCAGTTCCAACCAGGGCTATGCGGCGGCCGAGCGGCACTTCTCGCCGTCGCGGTTGAACCCGGAGATGCTGATGATCGAAACTGACCGGGATCTACGGAATCCGGCGGACTTCCTGGTCATCGAGAAGATCGCCAAGGCCGTTTTCCAGGTCGACGGCATCGGCCGGGTGCAGACCATCACCCGACCCGACGGCACGCCGATCGAGAACACGACGATCCCGTACATGATCAGTCAGCAGGGCACCCTGCAGCGGCTGAACGAGAAGTACAACGCCGACCGCACCGCCGATATGACCAAACAGGTCGCCGACATGCAGAAGACCATCGACAACATGGATCGGATGCAGGCGATCACGGAGCAGATGGCCGACACCACCAGCCAAATGGTGGCGTCCATGGACGGCATGGTGGCCAACATCGAGGAACTGCGCGACAACATCGCCAATTTCGATGATTTCTTCCGGCCGATCCGCAACTACCTCTACTGGGAACCGCACTGCTTCAACATCCCGATGTGCTGGTCGCTGCGGTCGGTCTTCGACGTCATCGACGGCATGGACGTGATGACCACGGACATGAACGAGATGATGCCGCAGATGCATCGGCTCAACGAGTTGATGCCGCAGATGATCGCGATCATGCCGGAGATGAAGCAGACCATGGTGAGCATGCGGGAGATGATGCTGACCATGCAGCAGACCCAGCAGGGTATGCAGGAGCAGCAGCGCATCATGCAGGAAACCTCGACCGAGATGGGCAAGGCCTTCAACGAGGCGATGAACGACGACTCGTTCTATCTGCCGGCTGAAGCGTTCGAAAACCCGGATTTCGCAAAGGGTATGGAACAGTTCCTCTCCCCGGACGGGCACGCGGTGCGGTTCATCATCAACCATGAGGGTGATCCGATGTCCGCCGACGGCATCGAGCGGATCGACGCGATCAAGACTGCGGCCAAGAACGCCATCAAGGGCACGCCGTTCGAGGGTTCGACCATCTACCTCGGTGGCACCGCGGCCACGTTCAAGGACATGGCCGACGGCACGAAGTACGACCTGTTGATCGCCGGGATCGCCGCGATCTGCTTGATCTTCCTGATCATGCTGCTGCTGACCCGCGCGATCGTCGCCGCCGCGGTGATCGTCGGCACGGTGGTGCTCTCGCTGGGGGCGTCATTCGGGGTTTCGGTGCTGCTGTGGCAGCACATACTGGGCATCGAGTTGCACTGGATGGTGCTGCCGATGGCGGTGATCATCCTGTTGGCCGTCGGTGCGGACTACAACCTGCTGGTCGTCTCGCGGCTCAAAGAGGAGATACATGCCGGGCTGAACACCGGCATGATCCGGGCGATGGGCGGCAGCGGTTCGACCGTGACCGCCGCGGGCATGGTCTTCGCTTTCACGATGATGGTGATGGCGGTCAGCGACCTCACGATCATGGGCCAGGTCGGTACGACGATCGGTCTGGGTCTGCTGTTCGACACCCTGGTGATCCGCTCGTTCATGACGCCGTCGATCGCCGCGCTGCTCGGCAGATGGTTCTGGTGGCCACAGCGGGTGCGGTCCCGGCCGAAACCGCAACCGTGGCCCCGGATTCAGCGTCACCCACAGGAGTCTCTGGTCTGATGCCGATCTCCTGGATGAAGCGCGGAGCAATCGCGGCGGCGGCGGTGATTGCCGTCGCGGCGGGACCGATGGGCGCTGCAACGCCGGTGGCACACGCCGATCCCGATCAGGAGTTCGCCGAGCAGTTGCACGTCCACGGGATTTACGGGCAGAAGGACTACAACGCCTGGATCGCCAAGATCATGTGCAAGCGGCTGCGCAACGGCCTTGACGCGGATGCGTTCGCGTCGGCGAAGTTCGTGCACGCCCAGCTCGACAAGGACACCACCACGGACCAGGCCTGGCAGTTCGTCGGAGGCGCGATACCGACCTACTGCCCGGAACAGGCGCCCGCGCTGAAGCGCGCCGCCGAACAACGCTGAGGAGAGCCAAACCCCATGCTTCGCAAGAAATCCATCGGTACCTGTTTGGCTGCGGCCGCTGCCTCCACGACACTGGCGTTCACACCGGGCGTCGCGGCCGCCGATGCCACCGACGAGTACCCGATCCCGAGCAACATGCTCAGGACCACCTGCACCGTCGACCAGTACATGGCCGCGGTACGGGACACCAATCCGGTGTACTACGAGCGCTACATGATCGACTACAAGAACAAGCCTGTCGCCGATCAGCAGGGCGCCCGCGATCGCATCTACTGGTTCTTCTCCCTGGACTACGCGGGCCGCCGCCAGTACTCGGAGAACACGGCCACCAACGCCTTCTACGAGCAGATGTCCTGGCGCTGGCCGAACTGGGCGAAGCTGTTCTTCAACAACAAGGGCGTCGTCGCGCACGGCACCAAGAACTGCGCGACCTACCCGGCCGCCGATCCGACCGTCTGGACCTGGTAACGCTCACTCGAAATACGAAGTGGTGCGCAACAATTGCTGTGCCACCTCCAGCAGCGGCCTGAGCAGGTCTTCGTCGCTGACGTCCCGGAGTCTCTTGTCGGTCACGGCGGCATAGATGCCGTTGGTGACCATGGAGATGACGACTCTGCCCGCAGGCCCGTGTGCCCCACCGAGCAGCAGGTCGGTGAAGCGCTGGGTCGTCTCGGCGAGGTCCTCGCGTGACTGGATCAAGCTCTCCAGCGCCGGGTCGCCGGTGAGCACCGCAGCCAGCCTGCGGTGCCGCACGCTCAGCTCGATGAGGCCGGTGATGCTGATCTCCCGGCGGGTGGCCCGGTCGGGGACGGCGTCGGCGATCGCCACCACGCGCGCGAGGTCGTCGAACATCGGCTGCGCCGCGGCCGCCACGATGTCTTCCTTGGAATGGAATTGGTAGTAGACCGACGCTTTACCGACGCCGATGCTGTCGGCGATCATCTGCAGCGTGGTGCCGCTGACACCGTGCTCCCCGAACAGTGTCAGCGCGGCCTCCAGTACCCGTGCGCGCGCGGTGCCACGGCCCAGTACCGATTTCGCCACGACGGTCTCCCCGTCAGTCCCTGACGTCGCGGCGCAGCGGATGAGTAGGGGGCACCTGGACGAATATCAGCGTGACGCCGTCGGGGTCGATCACGTGCATCTCGTGCAAACCCCACGGTTCGTGCGCCGCAGCCCGCGCGATCGGCACGCCGCGGCTCTCGAGTTCGGCCTGCGTGGCATACACGTCACGCACCTGCAGCCACAACGCCCCCGGGAACGAGCCGGATTCGGTCGGGCTGTGGTGGCCGGCGATCTCGATGAGCGATTGCCCGGCGTAAAACACCGTGCCCGCACCGTATTCGCGGGCGATGGCCAGCCCGATACCGTCGCGGTAGAACTCCAGCGATCTCGGGTAATCGACCGGCCGGATCAGCATCCGGCTGGCCAGGATCTCCATAGCTGACTGTCTACCATCGCGCACTGCCCTGGCGGGGCCGCGACACGGATCAGTCCTGGCGGCCCGGCATCCGGCGCGCCCGGTCACTGGCCCGCAGTCCGATGGCGAATGCGGCCTGATCGTCGAAATTGAGCGGGTTGCGTCCGGTGATCTCGTGAATGCGCGACAACCGGTGCCGCACGGTGTTGGTATGCAGGAAAAGTTCACGGGCCGTGTCGATCAGCGAGCCGTTGGTGGCCAGGAAGACCCGCAAGGTACGGACGTGCTGGGTCCCGCGATCGTGATCGATCTGGTCCAGCGGATCGATGAGCTGATGCTTGAACGGGGCGAGCCGATTGAGCGGCAGCCCTTCGAGCAGGCTGTCGAACGTGCTCAGCTGATCCGGTCCGATGCTGCCCCCGTGTTGCTGGGCGAGGTCGAGCGCGATGCGGGCCTGCGTGATGGCCGAGCCGAGTTCGGCCAGCGGCGCGGCCGCCGAATGCCCGGACGGCAGCGACAGTTCGGCCGCGACCGCGGTCAGCTCATCGGTTTCGTCGGTCAGCACCAGGCAGACTTCCGGTGCATCGCCGACGAGCGTGGTGGGAAACGCCATCGAGAGCAGGGCGCCCGCGCCTGCGGGCCAGGCCGAGCACGCGACCTCGCGCGCCGCGAGGCCCGGCCACTCCAGTAGCTGGTTGAGCGCGCCCGGCAGCAGCATGCGTCGTTCGACCAGTGACAGCAACTGGCCGACACGTTCGCGAGCCAGGGCCGATTCGATGTCACGTTCGCCCTGTGCGGCCTGCGCGAACCGCGCGATGACCTCAAGCAGCGCCGTTTCCGGCGGATCGCCGCTGCCCACCCACACCAACGTGCCGAGGCCCTCGACCGGCACCGCGGTAGCCCCGGCCTCGGGCTCACCATCGGGTTCGAGCAGGAAGTAGCAGCCGAGCAACTGACCGGCCCGATCCAGTAGCTGACGCACCGATTCACGCCGACGCTGCGACGAAAGTAGTTCGGGAACAAGGGTATTGGTCGCCCTCGCGACGGCGATCTCGCCGCCGACCTGGAAATCGGCGACATACCGGCTCACGGTCGCGAACGGCACGTTCGGCGGGGCGATGAGCAGTGGCAGATGCCCGCGGGCACACGCGGCGATCAGCGCGTCGGGAACCGTGTCGTGCACGTCGCCGACGCCGAAACACAGCCCGCCCACGTCAGCCCGCCCCAGTGCCTCCACGAACGCCTGGCAGTCCTGTGGTGTCTGCAGACTGATGCCCACCGTGCACACCAACTCGCCGCCGCGCAGGTATCGCGTCGGATCGCGCAACTCGGTGGTGTGCGCCCAGCTGACCGGCCGCCCGAGGTCACCGGTGCCGGTCTCAGGGGCCAGCAATCCCAGATTCGATTCGAGCAGATCACGCAGCGTCGGCGCGACGTCGCTGCGGTCCGACATGGACCGAGCGTAACGCCGCCGTCACGCGTGCGCCGCGGTCCGTTGTTCGATCCTCCAATGGCGGGGTTCGGCGATGGTGTGTTCGCAGCGTCTTCGCTCCAAACGCTTGGCGGTCGCGCGGTGCCGGCGTGATAGTTCCTCCAACCGAATCAAGGGAGCACCCGATGTCCTCACCCGACGGCTCGCAGGTTCTGCGCCGCGAATTCTCGCTCTGGTCGGCGTTCGCGTTCGCGTTTGCGTTCATCTCGCCGATCGTCGCGCTCTACGCGATCTTCGGCCTCGCACTGGCCGCCGCGGGCCCCAGCTTCTGGTGGGGCTTTGCCCTCGTGTTCGCCGGTCAATTGTTGGTGGCCCTGGTATTCGCGATGCTGGTGTCGCGCTGGCCGCTCGAGGGCTCCATCTATCAGTGGTCGCGGCGGCTGCTCGGCACGTCCTACGGGTGGTTCGCCGGCTGGACCTACATGTGGACGTTGGTGATCGCGATGGCCACCGTCGCACTCGGCGCCGCGGGCTTCGTCGCCAACATCGCCGGCGTCGAGTCACCGTCGGGCGGCTTGCGGGCCGTCATCGCGCTCGTGATCCTCATCGGCGGGACGGCCATCAACCTCGTCGGGCGCGGTGCGCTCAAGGCGTTCATGACCGCGAGCATCGTCGCCGAGGTCATCGGTTCGATCGGCCTGGGCACCTGGCTTCTGCTGTTCCACCGGCAGAACTCGCTGTCGGTGTTGTTCGACGGCGGCGGACCCGATATCGACCTGTGGGCGTACCTGGGCGGGCCGTTCCTGATCGCGGTGGCGTTCATCGGGTTCTCGTTCGTGGGTTTCGAAAGCGCGGGGGCGATCGCCGAGGAAGTCCATGAACCGCGTCGCGATCTTCCCAAGGCCGTGCTGTTCTCGCTGACGTTCATCGCGGTCGTGGTGGCGTATTCGAGCCTGGCAATCATCCTTGCCATCCCCGATCTCGATGCGGTCGTCGCCGGTTCGATTGCCGACCCGGTGTACGAAACCCTCACTGCCGCACTGGGACACGGCATCGCCAAGCCCGTCGAGGTGTTGTTCGTGATCGGGTTCCTCGCGAGCTTCCTGGCGCTGCAGACGTCGGCTTCGCGAGTGATCTGGGCGTACGCGCGGGACGGCGCGCTGCCTGCCTCGGCTGCGTTGGCCCGGCTGCGCGGCAAGGCCCGCATCCCCGTCGTCGCCATCCTCGTCACCACCGTCATCGGCGGTGCGCTCTTCCTGCTCAGCATCGTCGCGGGCGACATCTACTCGCTCATGGTCAACTTCACGTCCGGTGGCTTCTACCTGGCCTTCCTGTTTCCGCTGATCGGTTTCGTCGTGGTCGCGCTGCGCCGCGGCTGGACCGACGGGAGCTTCTCGCTCGGGCGTGCGACGATCCCCGTCGCCGTGGTGGCAGCGGTGTGGGCGGTTCTGCAGATGCTCAACATCTCCTGGCCGCGTGCGGTTTACGAGCAGCGGTATCTGGACTGGTCGGTGTGGATCGCCGTGGCGGTGCTGTTCGTCTTCGGCCTGGCGATCCTGCTGACCGTGCGGCACCGCATCGTCAGTGCGGCCGTGATCGACGACATCGAAGCGGCCGACGAACACGCTGACATCACGGTGGCCGGTCGATGACGACGGCACCGGTAGCGGTCGTCACGGGCGGCGCCAGCGGTATCGGCGCCGCTGTGGTCGGCGCGCTGCAGCGTCGTGGCTACCTGGTCGGCGCACTCGACCTCAGTGGCGGGGCGGCCGCAGAACACGTTGTGCGGGTGGATGTTTCGGATGGCACCGCGGTGGCCGGCGCGGTGGCAGAGATTCGCCGCGAACTCGGACCGGTCTCGGCGCTGGTGACCTCGGCGGGCCATTACGAGATGACGCCGGTTTCGGAGATCACCGCACCGGCTTGGCACCGCATGCTGCGCGTTCACGTCGGCGGGCTGTTCAACACGGCCAGGGCTTGTCTGCCCGACATGCTCGAACGGCGATCAGGCGCGGTGGTCGCGGTGGCGAGCGAACTCGCGGTCGGCGGCGGCGATCAGGACTCGCACTACGCCGCCGCCAAAGGCGCGATCATCGGGCTGGTCCGCAGCCTGGCCGCCGAGGTCGCCGACCGCGGAGTGCGCGTGAACGCCGTCGCGCCCGGGCCGACCGACACACCCCTGCTGGCCGCCGATTCACCTTGGCGCGCTGAAGATTATCTCGCGACCCTGCCGCTGCGCCGGCTGACGTCGCCGGCCGAGGTCGCGCGTTGTGTCGAGTATTTGGTGTGTGATGCCACGTTCTCGGTCGGCGACGTCGTCAACGTGAACTCGGGAGCGGTGATATGACCTCACTTCACGGCCGCGTCGCCCTGGTGACCGGCGCGGCGCAGGGCATGGGTGCCGCACATGCCCGCCGCCTGGCCGCTGCGGGAGCGACGGTGGCGGTCAACGACATTCACGGCTCCGCAGAGCTCGACGCACTTGCCGCCGAGATCGGCGGCCTGACCGCGATCGGCGACGTGTCCGACCCGGACGCGTGCGCGCGCATCGTCGACGGCGTGGCCGCGACGGCAGGCCGCCTCGACATTCTCGTCGCCAATCACGCCTACATGACCATGGCTCCGCTGCTCGAGCATGACGAGCGGGACTGGTGGCGCGTCATCGACACGAATCTCGGCGGCACGTTCCAGTTGATCCAGGCCGTCCTGCCTCACATGCGAGGGCTGGGGCAGGGGCGCATCGTGGTGATCGCGAGCGAATGGGGCGTCACCGGCTGGCCGGAGGCCACCGCATATGCGGCGTCGAAAGCCGGGTTGATCGCGTTGGTCAAGACGTTGGGACGCGAGCTCGCCCAGGAACGGATCATCGTCAACGCGGTCGCGCCGGGCGTCACCGATACACCGCAGCTTCAGGTCGACGCCGATGCCGCGGGGGTCGGCCTCGCGGCCGTGCAGCAGCAGTACGCGAAGTCGATCCCATTGGGCCGCATCGGTTCTCCTGACGAGATCGCGGCGGCCGTGGAGTTGCTGGCCGATTTCGACGTGGAAGCCGTTGTCGGCCAGGTCATCTCTTGCAACGGCGGATCGACCCGGGCGCGGGTATGACGAAAGGGGAGCAGGTGGAAAGCCAGCCGTATGCGCGGTCGGCGACGGGCAATGTCGGACAGGTCGATGCGCAAGCGGTTCCGCGGTACGCGGGGATCGCGACGTTCGCGCGGCTGCCGCAGCGCCATGAGGTCGAGCACTACGACATCGCGGTCGTGGGGGTGCCGTTCGACAGCGGCGTCACCTACCGCCCGGGTGCCCGGTTCGGCCCCGCCGCGATCCGGCAGGCGTCGCGTCTGCTCAAGCCGTACCACCCGGCGCTCGACGTCAGTCCGTTCGCCTCGGCCCAGGTTGTCGATGCCGGTGACATTGCCGCGAATCCGTTCGACATCGGTGTGGCGGTCGACGAGGTGCGGGAAGGCATCGCCGGGCTGGTGACCACGCCGAAGAAGCGAGTCGTGGCCCTCGGCGGTGACCACACCATCGCGCTGCCCGCGTTGCAGGCCATGCACCGGGTGCACGGCCCGGTCGCGCTCGTGCATTTCGACGCCCATCTCGACACCTGGGGCCCCTACTTCGGGGCGCCGTGCACGCACGGAACTCCGTTTCGCCTTGCCGCAGAGAAGGGTCTGCTCGTCAAAGACCACTCCGCGCACATCGGGATTCGCGGGTCCCTCTACGACCGGGCCGATCTGCTCGACGACGAGTCGCTCGGGTTCACCATCGTGCACTGCCGCGATATCGACCGCATCGGCGTCGACGGGGTCATCGACCGCATCCGGCAGCGCGTCGGTGAGCATCCGGTGTACGTGTCCATCGACATCGACGTGCTCGACCCGGCGTTCGCGCCGGGAACCGGAACGCCGGAGATCGGCGGCATGACGAGCCGCGAGTTGGTCGCGGTGCTGCGCGCCATGCGCAGTCTGCAGATCGTCGGCGCTGACGTCGTTGAAGTGGCGCCGGCCTACGACAATGCCGAAACCACGGCGGTCGCCGCCGCCAACCTGGCCTACGAGCTGATCACCCTGATGGCCGATGATGCCTGAATTCACCTGGCCCAACGGTAAAGCGGCGGCCGCCGCGTTCACCTTCGACGTGGACGCCGAGTCGGCGGTGTTGTGGGGCAACGACGCCGTCGCGGCGCGCATGAGCGTGATGTCGCATCAGGCCTACGGACCGCTCGTGGGTGTACCACGCATTCTCGATCTGCTTGAACGCCACCAGATCCCCGCGACGTTCTTCGTGCCGGGTCACACCGCGCACCGCTATCCCGATGCGGTGCGCAGCATCGTCGCCGCCGGACACGAGGTCGCTCACCACGGCTATCTGCACGAACCGCCCGCGCAGCTGACGCTCGACGAAGAGGTCGAGGCGCTCGACCGCGGTCTGGAGGCGCTGGCCGGAGTCGCCGGTGTGGTACCGACGGGATACCGCGCACCGATGTGGGAATTATCCTGGCAAACCCCGTCTTTGCTCGCCGAGCGGGGGTTTCTCTACGACTCGAGCCTCATGGATGCCGACCACCCGTATGAGCTCGCGGTGGGTGATGGTTCGCTCGTCGAGATCCCGATCCAATGGGCCCTCGATGATTGGGAGCAGTACTGCTACCTGCCCGACATATCCGGCAGCGGCCTGATCGAGAGCCCGCGCAAGGCGCGCGAGCTCTGGCAGCTCGAGTTCGACGCGCTGCGCCACCGCGGTGCGTGCTGGGTGCTGACCAATCACCCGTTCCTATCTGGAAGAGCTTCGCGCGCAGCTGAACTCGACGGCTTGATGCGCCACGTGCTCGATCACACCGACGTGTGGACGACCAATCTCGGTGCGATCGCCGAACACGTCCGGTCGTTGGGACTGCCGCCCCGCACCATCACCCAACCCTAGACCGGCTGGACCCGTTGACGTTTCATCACCGCGTCGACGAGGCCCGGTGCCACCGTGTTGAGCGCCTTGGCGGTCACCGCCATGCGCGGCGCGATCTGCACGGGCCGGGTGCGGGCCGCGGTCACCATCCAGTCGGCGGCTTCTTCGGCCGACAACCCGGGTAACCCGTCGTAGGCGCGGGTGGGTGCGATCATCGGTGTCTTCACCAGCGGGTAGTAGAGCGTCGTGGAGTGCACACCCACCGCGGCCCACTCGGTCTCGATGACCCGGCTGACCGCCGACAGGGCGGCCTTGGACGCGTTGTACACCGCGAACAGCGGTGACGATTCGTTCATCACGCCCCAGGTCGAGACGTTGATGATGTGGCCGTCCCTGCGCTCGCGCATGCCGGGCGCCAATCCACGGATGAGCCGCAGCGGTGAGTAGTAGTTGAGCGTCATGGTGCGCTCGACGTCGTGCCAGCGCTCCAGCGACTCGGCCAGTGGGCGCCGGATCGAGCGGCCGGCGTTGTTGATGAGTATGTCGACGCCGCCGAGGTCGGCTTCTACCTTCGCGACCAGGCCGTCGACGGCGTCCATATCCGCCAGGTCGACGGCGTGAGCGCGGGCGTCCCCGCCCTTGGCGGTGATCCGCTCGACGAGCGCGTCGAGCAGTTCCTGACGGCGCGCGACGGCGATCACGGTGGCGCCGCGGGCCGCGAACTTCTCGGCTGCGGCCTCACCGATGCCCGACGACGCACCCGTCAGCAGGATGCGCTTACCGGCGATGTCGATGTCGTCGCGGCCCTGCAGACGTTCGGTCAAGGGCGGCCGCATGCTGGTCAGCAGCAGCTGGTCGGACAGCATGCGCAGCGGGTTCTTGCTCATGCGGCGAGTTTAGGTGGCCGGTATTTTTGTCTGTTCGCAGTGATGAGTTCGCCGAATTTGGGCAGTCTGTACCGGTATGACGATCACCGGCACTCTCGACCAGCGATTCAGTGAAGCGACCCAGCCCACCGAGTGGCAGGCCGCTGCCGACGCGCTCACCACAGCGGGTCTGTATTGGCTGACCACCGTCCGCGCCGACGGCAGGCCACACGTGACACCCTTGGTCGGCGTCTGGGTCGATGACAGCTTCGTGTTCTGCACCGGGCCCGCCGAGCAGAAGGCGCGCAACCTGCAGGCGGGCACAGCCGTCGTCGTCACGACCGGCGCCAACACGTGGAACGCCGGGCTCGACGTGGTCGTCGAGGGTGCGGCCTCTCGGGTCACTGGACGCGACGAGTTGACTGCGCTTGCCGACACCTACCGCGCCAAATACGGCGACGACTGGGATTTCGACTGTGACGACGAGGTTTTCGACCCCGAGGGCGAGGCGGCCATCGTGTATCGGGTGGCGCCTGTCAAAGTGCTCGCATTCGCGAAATCACCGCACGGTCAGACGCGGTTCCGCCTCTGAAGTTGCTGGGACATTCCTGGCAGATTCCTGGGAAGCGCTGTGGGGCAAGGGTTTCACGTCTGAACCCGCTATAGTTCGACGAGTTCGTGGAGGGGAGTATTCCTCGCGCGGCGCCGTCGTCATCACGGAAGGCCCCATGGCCGACCCGGCGGCGCCGGTCCCGGCCCATGGCCGAGGGCGGAAGAGACCTCCGGACCGCTGCTTCATGCTGTCCGGAGGTTGATCGTGGTTTCTGTTGTCTCGCCGCTGGTTTGGGTTGTCACCGTCGCGGTGTTGCTCGCCATCATTGTCCTGGATCTGACCGTGATCGCGCGGCGACAACAGACCGTCACCACCAAGGACGCGGTGCGCTGGGTGCTGGTCTACATCGCGCTCGCGGCCCTGTTCGCGGCCGGCCTGTTCATATTCCTGCCTGGGCAGGCGGGCCAGGAGTTCATCGCCGGCTACATCACCGAATACAGCCTGAGCGTGGACAACCTGTTCGTGTTCATGATCATCATGGCCCGCTTCGCGGTACCGGCACTGGCGCAGGACAAGGTGCTCTACATCGGGATCGTGCTGTCGCTGGTGATGCGGGCCGTGTTCATATTCGCCGGCGCCGCGGCCATCGCGGCCGCGAGCTGGGTGTTCTACATCCTCGGCGGGTTTCTGGTCTACACCGCGATCCAGTTGGCCATGGAGGACTCCGACGACGAGCCGGACTTCCACAACAACGCCGCCGTGCGGTTCCTTGGCCGAGTCCTGCCCATCAGCGACGACTACGACGGCCGGAAGCTGATCACCCGGGCCCGCGGCAGGCGCATGCTCACCCCGCTGGTTATCGTCATCGCGGCGATCGGCATGGCCAACGTGGTGTTCGCACTGGACTCGATCCCGGCGATCTTCGGCTTGACCAGCGACGCTTACATCATCTTCACCGCAAACGCGCTGGCCCTCATGGGGCTGCGCCAGCTCTATTTCCTGATCGGCGGCCTGCTCGACAAGGTGGTGTACCTCAGCAAGGGCCTGGCAGTGATCCTTGGCTTCATCGGTCTCAAACTCATCATCGAGGCTCTGCACGGTTCGCGCCTCGACGAGTTCGGGTCATTTCACCTGCCCGAGATCGGCACCGTGACGTCGCTGCTGTTCATCGTCGCCACGTTGACGGTCACAACGGTCATCAGCCTCCTCAAAACCCGCCGCGCGGCCGAGGCCCAGTGATTTGTGCACGTTTACCGGCGGTCAGCGCCGGTAAACGTGCACAAATCACTCAGAAGTAGCGCGGGAAGCCGCTCCAGTCGGGGTCGCGCTTCTCGAGGAACGCGTCGCGGCCCTCCACGGCCTCGTCGGTCATGTACGCCAAACGCGTTGCCTCACCAGCGAATACCTGCTGGCCCACGAGCCCGTCGTCGATCAGGTTGAACGAGAACTTCAACATCCGAATAGCCTGCGGCGACTTGCCGTTGATCTCGGCGGCCCACTGCAGGCCGGCCTTCTCGAGGTCGGCATGGTCGACGACCTCGTTGACCGCGCCCATCTGGTGCATCGTCTCGGCGTCGTAGGCGCGGCCAAGGAAAAAGATCTCGCGCGCGAACTTCTGACCGGTCTGGCGTGCGAGGTAGGCGCTGCCGAAGCCGCCGTCGAAACTGCCGACATCGGCGTCGGTCTGCTTGAACCGGGCATGCTCGCGGCTGGCCAGGGTCAGGTCACATGTCACGTGCAGGCTGTGCCCGCCCCCGGCGGCCCACCCGTTGACCAGGCAGATCACCACTTTGGGCATGAACCGGATGAGGCGCTGCACCTCCAGGATGTGTAGTCGGCCCGCGCGCGCCGGATCGACCGTCTCGGCGGTTTCCCCTGCCGCGTACTGGTAGCCCGTGCGGCCGCGGATACGCTGATCGCCGCCCGAGCAGAACGCCCAGCCGCCGTCCTTGGGCGAAGGTCCGTTGCCGGTCAGCAGGACCACGCCGACATCGGGGGACATGCGGGCGTGGTCGAGGACCCGGTACAGCTCGTCGACCGTGTGTGGGCGAAAAGCGTTGCGTACCTCGGGCCGGTCGAAGGCCACGCGCACCGTCGGCTTTTTCGCGCCGTCGGCGATGTGGCGGTGGTAGGTGATGTCAGTCAGATCGTCGAAGCCGGGTACTGGCTCCCAAACCGTGGGGTCGAACGGGTTGCTGCTCACCTGCTCGACTGTAGAGCGGCGACGGAACGGAGTTTCATCGGCACCTTTGGCGGGTATGAAACGAGCCGCGATGGTGCGCGCCGCGCATCACCTGACGAGGAGAGGCCACAATGAAGCGGTCAGCAGGCGTGTTGTTCTCGGGATTGGTCGCGGGCGTACTGCTCGCGGGATGCTCTCCCGCAGTCACCGGCGGTGACACCACCTGTGAAGACTTCCTGGGCCAAGACGAGAAGACGCAGAACGATGCGGTGGCCAAGATGCTGAAGGACGAGAAGGGCACCGACGCGGCGCAGCTGGAGATCACCGGGACGCGGCTGTCGGTCCAGACGTTCTGTCAGACGGCGGGCAAGCAGGAAAGCAAGATCAAGGAGGCGCCGCACCTGTAGGCGCGGTTACACCGCATCGAGCCGGAACACCGGGCAGCGGCCGGCGAGGGCTTCGAACTCGTCCGGATGTGGCCCGGTGACCAACCCCGCGTTCTTCATGAAGCCGACGCCGGTGGGCACCAGGATGGGAAATTCGCGCAGGAGCGGTCGTGCCTGCTCAGCGGGGATTTCCACCATCCTGACCCGCTGGGCGCGGCGGCCGTGGTGCACAGTCGCCTCACCGGCGGCGCGGACGTTGGCCGTCCAGTCGGCACCGGGCAGGCCGCCGACGACATAGCGTTTTCCATCGACGGTCATCGGCGTCACCGGGGTCGAGCGTGGTTTACCCGACTTACGGCCCGGCACCGTCAAGACCATCGGACCCTTGTCGCCGCCGACGCCGAGCTTGTTCAGCCCGATCATCACCTTGTTGACGTATTTGAGCCACCACGGTGGCCGGATACGTTCGGCTGCCATGCGGCCAGCCTAGGCCTGGATCCCGAATCCTGTCAGCGCCGTCTGCAGCCCGTCAGCCCGCTCGGCCGTGGGCAGCGGGTCGACGAGGGCGAACTGGCAACCGACGGCCTTCGCGCCGCCGTCGGCTTCCTCGCTGTCGCCGACCATCAGTGCGTCCTGCGCGGCGACCCCGAGCCGGTCCAGTGCCGTGGTGAAAATCGCGGCGTTGGGTTTGACCGCGCCGACCTCGAACGACAGGATGAACTCGTCGACGTCGTCGTCAGCGCCGATCGCGGCGAACGCGGGCCGGACGTCGAACGCGATGTTGGACACGATCGCGGTCTTGATGCCTTGTCTTTTAAGGGTTTTCAGCACAGCTGCGCTGTCGGGGTACGCGGTCCAGCTGTCGGGGTCGATGACCCGCGCGTACAGCTCTTCGGCGTGGTGGTCGGTGAGCCCGGATTCGCGCAACACATGCAGGTACGCCTCGCGGTGCAGGTGCGGCGCCAGGTCGCGGTTGACCCAGGCGTGGTACTGCTCGTCGCTCATCTGCACCGAGCGTCCGGTCGGCGCGGTGAGCCGCCGCATCAGCTCGGCCTGCACATGCCCGTCGACCTCGCGTTCGTCGACGGCGATTCCCGCGAACCAGCTCTCATCCTCTTCAAGGCGGAACAACGTCCCCGAGAAGTCGAACAACACTGCCTTGACCATGACAACCATGTTACGAACATGCGCCAGTATTCTCCGGTTCGTTACGGAACGCCAACGCCGGCAGGCGAATTCGGATGGTCCGAACAGGAACGAGCGAGTAGGGCGTGTGGGGCATGTCACGTGGGGCGTAACGGCGAGGAAACAGTCCCTGAACGTTCTCGACCCTCAGCCGTAGTCGACTACGTATACGCGGGCTGTTACGTGGGAGGAGAGCGACGACATGACGATGGCGGCCATCGAGCCAAGGGACTTCGCTGCGATTGCCGCTGACATGGCTTCCACCGACACAGGTGTTCGCGTCCGCGGTGCCATCGACTTCCTGCGCATGGAGGCGCGCTTCGACACGTTTCTCCTCGCCTACAAAACGCCGGGCTCGAAAGGGTTCAGCCTGGTCAAATCCGTTGGGTACTCCGATGCCGTCGCGGGGTATCTGAGCTCCGACATCCAGGCCAAGCCCGAGTTCTCGCGGCAGTTCGCCGATCACACGCGGGTGTGGGACTGGGTCGACGTGCCCGAGTTCGCCGACTCGTACAGCGGCGCGAAAGTACTGCGTCCCGAAGGCTTCAGCAACGGGTTTCTGATGGTCTTGCACGACGGGGCCGGCGATGTGGTCGGAATGTGCCAGGCCAACATGGAGCGGCCCGAGTTCACCGTGCGCAGCAGAGACCTGGTGGAGAAGGTGCGGCCGCTGTTCACGAAGTACGTGGCTCGTGTGCGGGCGAGGGCCCATACCCGGCTGACACCTCGGGAACAAGAGATCCTCGCCCTCCTGCGCGGTGGCCTGTCGAACGCGGAGATCAGCGACCGGCTCTACTTGTCGCCGCGGACGGTCAGCACCCACGTCGAGCGCGTGCTGCGGAAGCTCGGCGTGGCCAACCGCGTGGCAGCCGCGGTGCAGGCCACGGAACTCGAACTCGTCAATCACATGCACACCATGACCGCGGTACCGCCGCCGCGGCTCAGCGGGGCCGGCTTCTAACCGGCCGCGGTCCCATCGCACGGGTGGCCGGAGGTGGCCATCCGTGCTATTCGTGTGTCGGCGTAACTATCTGTAAGACAGTAGTTTTGGCGAATATTACGTCGGATGACGTATTCCGCCTGGGCCGTTGCAGTCCTTACGGTTGACATCGAACTCGTTGGGTACCACTGCTCGCCGCGGCGCAGTACGTACTCCGACGGCATCGCCGACCACGCCCGGAGGATCCACGGATGACGGACGAGCCGCGACGACGAATGCGGCGCTTGGTTTTACGGTTACTGGCAGTCGGTGTAAGCGCGATCGTCGGGATCGCCTCACTGGCCGGCTGCTCGCGCGGACCTGTCCACACGGGCAACGTGTTCGTGATCGCGATCGAGTCGGAGGCCGACATCCTCGATCCGCAGGTGGCAGGCGGATGGGTGACGTGGCGGATCAATCGTCAGATATTCGAACCGCTCGTCGATGAGGACCTGAGCATCCCGTCCGAGCAGGCGACGGTTCCGCCGTTGCGGCCCGGTCTCGCCGAATCCTGGGACATCTCGGCCGACGGCCTCGAATACACCTTCCACATCCGTCGCGGCGTCGAGTTCCATGACGGCACACCGCTCGATGCGCAAGCGGTCGAGTACAACATTCGCCGGATGTGGGACAAGAACTCCCCGATGTACTCGGCCAGGGCGGCCGGTCAGACCAGCTTCGTCTGGAAGTTCGTCGATTCGGTAACGACCGTCGACGATCACACTGTCAAAGTCCGCCTGACGCAGCCGTTCTCGGAGTTTCTCCGGATGCTCGCGCAGGGCGGTAACGGCTCGACGGCGATCATCAGCCCCACCGCGCTGCAGACCTACGGTGACGACATCGCCGACCACCCGGTGGGAACGGGGCCGTTCAAGTTCAAAGAACGTATCCGCGGTGAACGGATCGACCTCGTACGCAACGACGACTACTGGGGCACGGTCCCGGCGATCGACGGCGTGGTGTTCCGGCCGCTGCCCGACCCGTCGGCGCGGACCGCGGCGCTGCGGTCCGGTGACGTCGACATGATCGCGGTGCCGAACCCCGACAGCATCGACAACCTCGTCAACGAGGGCTATCAGCTGTCGGAGGGGACGCCGCCGCACACCTGGTATCTGTCGTTCAACATGAAGGACCGCTACACCTCGATACCCGAGGTGCGCGAGGCGATCAACCTGGCCGTCGACCGCGAGGGCATGGCACGAGACCTGTTGCGCGGCTCGGTGAATCCGGCGTACGGCGTTCAGGCCCTTTCGGCGGGCGGCTATGTCGAGCGCAGGGACGCCTACGAACGCGATCTGGAGAAGGCCAGGAAATTACTGGCATCGGTCGGCCTTGGCGACGGGTTCGAGACCACGCTGATCACCTCGACCGACGGCTCAGGCCAGATCATGCCGGCCCAGATGGCCGAGTTCATCCAGCAGAATCTCGCCGAGATCGGGATCAACCTGCACATCCAGACCCAGGAGTGGATCTCGTATCTGGGCGTGTGGGCACGGGGTATGCAAGACGGTGTCGGCATGGCCCAGATGTCGTGGGGCATGACCAGCCCGTACTGGCTCTACATCGTGACGTCCTCGGAGTTGCAGGCGCCCAACGGACCCAACGTCGGCTACTACGCCAACCCCGCGCTCGACAAGGCGATGCACAACGCGATCACCGCGCTCGATCCGGACGAAGCCGACCGGTGGTGGCGTGAGGCCAACAACATCGTGAGCGACGACGCGGCCCTGGTTCCCATCGTCAACGACAAGGCACCGTACGTCCTTGCCCCCTATGTCTCGGGATTCGTCTCGGCGAGCGAGGAGTGGTACGACCTGACTTCTGTGCGGCTAGAACAGTGAGGCTCGAACAATGACCGGAGTGATCGGAAGCCGGCTGCTGTCAACAGTTCTCGTACTGTTCGGCGTCAGCTTGATCGTATTCCTGCTGCTGCAACTCGTTCCGGGCGATCCGGCTGTGACCATTCTGGGTTCGGGTGCGACGGCGGAGGCGGTGGCGGCACTGCGGACTGAGCTCGGGCTGGACCGGTCGTTGCCGGTGCAGTTCTTCGACTACCTGGGCGGGTTGCTGCACGGGGACCTGGGCCGGTCGCTGACCATCAACGCGCCCGTCACCGACATCATGGTGCCCCGCTTCGCCAACACGATGATCCTCACGGTGGCCGCACTGGTGTTGTGCATCGTGGTGGCGGTGCCGCTCGGGGTCATCGCAGCGCACAAGCAGTACAGCATCTTCGACCGCGCCTCGATGGTCATCTCACTGGCGGGTGCGAGCGTGCCGGTGTATTGGTTCGGCCTGCTGCTGATCGGTGTCTTCGCCATCACGCTCGGCTGGCTCCCGACGTCGGGCATGTACAACCCGCGATTCCCCGGCGGGCCGGGAGACCTGCTGGCCCACTTGATCCTTCCCGCGATCGCGGCCGCACTCGTGCCGCTCGCGGTGATCGCCAGGATGACGCGCAGCGTGATGATCGACATCCTGCAGCAGGACTACATCCGCACGCTCCGCGCCTCGGGTCTGTCGACCGCCTCGGTGCTGTGGCGCCACGCACTGCGCAACGCCTTGCCGCCGATCGTGAACATCATCGGCCTTCAGGTGGGTTATCTGCTCGGCGGCGTGGTGTTCGTCGAAGTCGTGTTCGGCTGGCCCGGTCTCGGCCAGCAGCTCTACACGTCGATCACCCAGCGTGACATCCCGGTGGTGCAGGCCGGTGTGCTGTTCATCGCGCTGGCCTTCGTGATCATCAACCTCATCGCCGACGGCGCGGTCGGCCTGCTCGATCCGCGTACCAGAAGAAAGGTCGGAGCATGAACGCCCTTGCCGCGGCGGCCGCCGGGCGCCGCGCATTTCCGAGAGTCCGCCGATCGTCGGCGGGCGGGCACGTTCCCGCCGAATCCGACGCTCCGAAACCCCAGTGGCGCTTAGCCGTCCGCGCCTTCAGCCGCGACAAGATGGCCGTGGTGTCGCTGGCCGTCCTTGTGCTTGTGGCGCTCGCGTCGATCTTCGCGCCGCTGCTCACGCCGTACAGCCCGACCGCGGGTGACCCGGTCGACCGGCTCGCCGGTATCGGTACGGAGGGGCATCTGCTCGGACTCGACGGCCAGGGACGCGACATCTGGACCCGGCTGCTCTACGGCGGCCGCAACTCGTTGACGGTGGCCGTGGTGCCGATTCTCGTGGTGTTCCCGCTGGCCCTGCTGATCGGGCTGTTCGCCGGTTTCAAGCGCAGCAGGGCCGGTGAGGTTCTGATGCGTGTGCTCGACGTGCTGTTCGCGTTTCCCCTTGTCCTGCTGGCGATTGCGCTGTCGGCGGTGCTGGGAGCCGGCCTGGGTAACGTGATGCTGGCGATCGGGATCACGCTCGTCCCGTACATGGCCCGTGTCGCCTACACCGCAACCGTGCAGGAGGCGTCGAAGGACTACATCGAGGCGGCGCGTGCCTACGGCGCGAATCCGCTGTTGCTGATGTTCCGTGAGCTGATGCCCAACGTCGTGGTGCAACTGCTCGTATACGCGACGACGTTGTGCGGTCTGATGATCGTCGTCGCATCGGGCCTGAGTTTTCTCGGCGTCGGTGTCATCCCGCCGACTCCCGACTGGGGCATCATGACCGCCGACGGCAAGAACGTGCTGCTCGAGGGCATCTATCACGTCGCAACGATCCCGGGCCTCGTCATCCTCGTCGTCTCGCTGGCGTTCAACCTCATCGGCGACGGCATCCGTGACGCACTCGATCCGCGAAAGCAGACCAGCTGATGACCAATTCGCTCGATGTCAAGAAGCTGTCGGTCGACTTTCACACCGACAACGGTGTGGTGCATGCGGTGAAGAACGCCGACATCAGGGTTCGGGAAGGCGGAATCCTGGGTCTGGTTGGCGAATCGGGCTCGGGCAAGTCGGTCACCTCGCTGGCCGTGCTGCGGCTGCTCGGCACCACGCGAGCCCGGATCACCGGTGGCGAGATCCTGTTCCGTGGTGAGAATCTGCTCGACAAGACCGACAAGGAAATGCGTGCCATCCGGGGTTCACACATCGGGATGGTGTCGCAGAACGCGTTGTCGGCGCTCGACCCGTCGTTCACGATCGGGTCGCAGTTGGTCGAGGTCATCCGGTTGCACCAAGGTGTGGACAAGGCGACCGCCCGCACGAAAGCGCTTGAGGCGCTTGAGCTCGTGGCACTACCCGACCCGAAACGCCGTATGAAGGCGTATCCGCATGAACTGTCGGGTGGTCAACGTCAGCGCGTGGTGATCGCAATCGCACTGGCGTGCCGGCCCGAGCTGCTGCTCGCCGACGAACCGACGACCGCCCTGGACGCGACCGTTCAGAAGCAGATTTTGGATCTGCTGGTCACGATCAACCGCGAGCTGGGAACGTCGATCTTGCTGGTGACCCACGACTTCGGCGTGGTGGCCCATGTGTGCACCGACGTTACCGTGATGCGCCGCGGCGACGTGCTCGAATCGGGGGCCGCCGAACAGGTGCTCAACAACCCTCAGCATCCCTACACGCAGGGGCTCATGCGCGCCGTGCCGAGGCTGCACCTCGACGATCAGACCCGGTCCATACCCCGCGCTGACCGCCGCCTGTTCGAGTTCCACGGCGACACCACCAAGGAGACAGCAGATGTCGCATAGAGAGGCGCTGGTTTCGGTCACCGACCTGAGGAAAGTGTTCGCCGTCCGCGGCGAGGACGGCAAACGCGGCGAGTTCGTCGCGGTCGATTCGGTGACCTTCGACATCCAGCGCGGCGAGACCTTCGGCCTGATCGGCGAATCCGGCTCGGGCAAGACGACGACGGGCCGGATGGTGCTCGGGCTGGAGAAGCCGACGTCGGGATCGGTCACGTTCGACGGCAACGAGCTGGTGGGACTGTCGGATCTGGATATGCGACGCTACCGCCGCCACATTCAGATCGTGTTCCAGGATTCCGGTTCGGCCTTCAACCCGAGGCGCAGCGTGGGTGCCCAGATCGCATATCCGCTCAAGCTCTTTCGCACGTGCTCGCCGGCGGAGGCGCGTACGAAGGTGGTCGAACTCCTCGACCGCGTTGGCATGCTGCCGTCCCACTACGACCGCTACATCCATGAATTCTCGGGCGGCCAGCGCCAACGCCTCGGTATCGCGAGGGCGCTGATCACCGACCCGGATTTCGTCGTCCTCGACGAGCCGACGGCCGCGCTCGATGTGTCCGTTCAGGCGCAGATACTCAACCTGCTCAAAGACCTGCAACGGGAACGCAAACTCACCATGCTGTTGATCACCCACAATCTCGCACTCGTCGAGCACATGTGCGAACACGCCGGGGTGCTCGACCACGGCAAGCTGGTCGAAGTGGGGCCCGTCGATCAACTGCTCACCGCACCGGCCACCGACATCACCCGCAAGCTCGTCGACGCCGTGCTCGAGCCCGAACTCGCAGGAGCCGCCCGATGACCGAATCGCTTGTGAGCCCGACCATCCCGCAGCTGCGGGGTCTCATCGACAGCGGCGATCTCGCACCCGTCGGCCTGGTCCGCAGTGCACTGGCGCGAGTTTCGCAGGTGGAGGACAAGATCCAGGCGTTCGCCGCGATCTTCGCCGATGAGGCGCTCGCGGTCGCCCAGCAGCCTCAACCCGACCGGCCGCACGGGCCGGCGCCGTTGTGGGGCATACCCGTCGTCGTGAAAGACATCTACGACGTGGCGGGTTACCGGACCGGCAATGGATCGCTCGGTGCCCCGGATCATCTGGCGGTGCGCGATTCCGAGGCCGTCCGGCGCCTGCGCGCCGCGGGCGCCATCATCCTCGGCAAGAGCACGACGCATGAATACGCATACGGCGTCAACACGCCGCCGACCCGCAACCCGTGGTCGCTCGACCGGATACCCGGCGGGTCAAGCGGCGGGACCGGCGCGGCGATCGCGGCGGGCATCACCACCGCCGGGCTTGGCACCGATACGGGCGGCTCGATCCGGATTCCTGCGGCACTGTGCGGTGTCACCGGACACAAACCGACGTTCGGCCTCGTCAGCCGCAGCGGGGTCAGCGCGTTGAGTTCCACGCTCGACCACACCGGGCCGCTCGGACGCACGGTCGACGACACTGTGGCTCTGCTGGAAGCCATCGCCGGACATGATCCCGCCGATCCGTACAGCTCGACCGCGCCCGTCGGTGACCTGCGGTCCGAGTACGAACGAGGGCTGGACGGCCTGACCGTCGGCGTGGCGGAGAAGTACTTCTGTGATCGGCTCGCCCGCGATGTGGCCGAGGTGTTCGAAGACGCGGTGCGGACCCTCGAAGGTGCCGGCGCAACCATCAAGTCGGTCGAGTTCACCGATGTCGAATTGTGCCCTGGCGTGGTGGATGTGGTGTGCGGGGTCGAGGCTGCGGCCTGGCACGCGATGCAACTCGGCATGCAGCCCGACAAGTTCGGCGCGGACGTGCAGGACGCCCTGCGGATCGGTGCGGCATACACCGGTGTGGAGTACCTCGAAGCACTGCGCGCCCGCGCCGCGGTGATCGCGGGCATGGATGCGCTGTTCGGGTCGGGCGCAGACCTGTTGATCTCGCCGACGATCGCGATGACCGCACCGCCGTACGGGTCGACCCACGTCGAACTCGGCGGCCGGACGGTATCGGTCCTCGCCGGCATCAACGCGCTGACCGTGCCGGCCAATGTGACGGGCATGCCCGCGCTCACGGTGCCGGCCGGCTTCGGCGCCGACGGCCTGCCCGTCGGGCTTCAGCTCATGGGCCCTCGCGGCGCGGACGCGACCGTGCTGGGTGCCGGACGGGCCTTCGAGGCGCTCGTCGACTGCGCAGCAAGAACCCCCGCATTGTGAAACAAGGAGATGTCATGCCCGACAACGATTTCAGTCCATCGCAAGAACAGGTGTCAGCGGCCTTCGAATTCGCCGGCGTTGCCGTGCCCGCCGACCGGGTTGCGGCCAACTACGAAACCTATTCGTCGACACTGGCGCTGATTCGCAAGGCCTCCGCACCGGGGCTGGGGGAGACCGTCCCGGCCGTCGGCTTCAAGGCGCACTGGGATTGATCGGTCAAGGTCAGAAAGGACACCCAAACCACCATGGAACTCTACGAACTTCCGTTGATCGAGGTCGCCGCGAAGATCCGCAGCAAGGACGTCTCGCCGGTCGAGGTTACCCAGTCGGCGCTGGACCGCCTCGAGGCGGTCCAGCCGACCCTTACCGCATTCGTCACCACCACACCCGAACTCGCGCTCGAGCAGGCCAAGCTCGCCGAGAAGGAGATCGGCGATGGCAACTATCGTGGCCCGCTGCACGGTATCCCGCTCGGGGTCAAGGATCTTTACGACACCGCAGGCATCAAGACCACCTCAAGCTCGGCGCAGCGGGCCGATTACGTACCGGACGCCGATTCGGCGTCGGTCGCCAAGCTGTACGACGCGGGTATGGTCTTGATTGGCAAGACCCACACCCATGAATTCGCGTATGGTGCAACAACACCCACGACAGGCAACCCGTGGGCACCCGAGCGCACCCCTGGTGGATCCAGCGGTGGTTCCGGGGCGGCCGTCGGTGCCGGCGTCGTGCACGTCGCACTGGGCAGTGACACCGGTGGCTCGATCCGGATCCCCGCGGCACTATGCGGGACGGTCGGCCTCAAACCGACGTTCGGCCGTGCATCGCGGGTCGGCGTCGCGTCGTTGTCATGGTCTCTCGACCACGTCGGACCGTTGAGCCGCAACGTGATCGACTCGGCCCTGGTGATGGCCGCGATGTCGGGCTTCGACCGTCGCGATCCCGGTACGGCGAACGTGCCGGTGCCCGACATGGTGACCGCGATCGACGCGGGGGTGGCAGGCAAGAAGATCGGCATTCCGGTCAACTACTACACCGATCAGGTGGCCCCGGAGGCGGCCGCGGCCGCACAAACCGCAGCGGCCAAGTTCGAGGGACTCGGCGCCGAGCTGATCGAGGTCGAGATCCCGATGGCCGAGCACATCGTGCCGACCGAGTGGGCCATCATGATGCCGGAAGCGACTGCTTATCACCTTGACTATCTGCGCAATTCACCCGACAAGTACACCGACGAGGTGCGAATTCTGCTGGAGACGGGCGCGGCCCAGCCCGCCACCGACTACGTCAACGCGCTACGACTGCGCACCCTGATCCAGGCCGCGTGGAAGGACATGTTCTCCTCGATCGACGTGTTGTTGGCGCCCACCGTTGTCGCGCCCGCGACACTACGATCAGACCCGTTCGTCCGGTGGGCCGATGGTACGGTCGAGGCGGCCACCGCTGCCTACGTGCGCCTGTCGGCACCGGCGAACGTGACCGGCCTGCCGTCGTTGTCGGTGCCCGCCGGATTCAATACCGACGGGCTGCCTTTGGGCGTTCAGATCCTCGGCAAGCCGTTCGCCGAGCCCGAGATCCTGCAATTCGGCTACGCGCTGGAGCAGAGCACCGACGTCGTCGGGAAGATCGCGCCGGTACTGGCCGAGGTGGCGTGACGACGGTGACCACCGGCCCACGGATTCTCGACGGCATCGTCGGTTGGGCGACCGACGATGCCGTCGCCGGGCGGTTGCACGAGCTGCGGCATCGCCACGCGGTCGAGTACGTGCATCTCGATGCCAACGACCTCGACCGAAGGCGGCTGCGGGTGACCTCGGACGCCGGCACCGACTACGCCGTGATCCTCACGCGTGACAGCGCCCTCGGCGACGGTGCGGTCCTGCTGCTCGACGCCGATCGGGCAGTGGTCGTGCGGGCGGGTGCACCGCAGACCTTGACCCTGCGCGCCAACGACCTCGCCGCCGCGCTCCGGCTGGGTTTCCTTGCGGGCCATCTGCATTGGAAGGTCGACCAGCACGACGACACGCTGGTGGTCCATGCAGAAGGGCCGCAGGCCGACTACACGGCGCGCATCGCCGAACTGCTGGATACCGGCCGCGTCGAGTTGCGATGACCGATCGCGGGCAATTGCTGGCCGGAATCCGGTTCGGCGACAGTGCCTTTCCATCCGGCGGGTTCGCCTTCTCGTCGGGGCTCGAGGGCTCTCATCGTGACGGGCTGGTATGCGACGAGGACGACGTGACGGCGTTCGCCGCGGAGCAGCTCGGCGGCAGGTGGCACCGGTGCGACCGGGTGTTGATGCGGCGAGCCTGGTCGGAGCGCGACCCGCGTGCCACCGACGAATTCGCCGAGGCGCTCGCGTCGATGTCGGTGTTACGGGACGCATCCCGCCGGGCCGGTGCGGCCACGCTGGCGACGTTTCAGGCGGTGGTCGATCACGGTGTCGCCGAATACCGCAACCGCGTGCTCACCGGGACCGCGCCCGGCCATCTGCCGGTGGCGCAGGCCGTGTGCTTTCGCGCCGCCGGCCTCAGCCTCGACACCGCCGAGGCAGTCGCCGCGTGGCAGGTCGTCTCGGGAATCACCAGTGCCTCCTTGCGTCTCGGCATCTGCGGGCACCTCGGTGCGCAGCGCGTGCTGACGGCGCTGAGCCCGGCGCTGCTCGACGTACTGCGCCGTGATCCGCCCGATGAGCCCGCCGCGTTCACCGCCTATGCCGACATCGCGGCCCAGCGCCGCGGAGACGGTGTGCGGCTGTTCGCCAGTTGACCTCGAACCGAAGGAGAGCATGTGAACCTGACGCCAACCGAGCTCGAGCGCCTGACGATCTTCGCCGCGGCCGAACTCGCCAGACGTAATCTGCGCGAGGGGATTCCGCTGAGCCATCCGGAAGCGGTGGCGCTCCTGACCGACGAGGCGATGCTCGTCGCGCGCAAGAACATGGCCTACGACGAGGTGATCGATCATGTCACGGGTCTGCTGGGGGCCGACCAGTGTGAGCCGGGTGTACCGGACATGGTGCGCATCGTGATGCTGGACGCACCGTTTCCCGACGGCACCAAGCTCGTCACGCTGATCGATCCGATCGCGGCCCGCGAGAACGACACCCGGCCAGGCGAGATCATCGTGGGCGACGAGCCGATCGAGCTGTTCCCCGGCGCACAGCGGGTCACGGTGACCGTCGTCAATCGCGGCGACCGCGATATCCAGGTCCGCAGCCAATCGCACTTCTGCGAGGCCAATGCCGCTCTGGAATTCGACCGCAGGGCCGCGTGGGGCCACAAGCTGGATGTGGCCTCCGGGGCCGGGGTGCGGTTCGAGCCGGGCATTCCGGTCGAGGTGACATTGGTGCCGATGGCGGGCGACCGGATCATCCATGGGTTCTCCGGTTCGGCCAACGGGCCCCTGGACGCCGACGGTGCGTTGGAGGCCGCGCTGTGACGAGCATCGATCGACGTTCCTACGCGCGCATGTTCGGCCCGACCAAGGGCGACCGCATCCGGCTGGCGGATTCCGAGTTGCTCGTCGAAGTCGAACACGACCACACGGTTCCCGGGTTCGAGTTGCTCAGCGGGGCGGGTAAGTCGGTACGCGACGGCGAGGGCTATCGACCGTCGGCGAAGCACTCGGACGGAGCCCTCGACTACGTCATCATGAACGCGGTCGTGATCGATGCGGTCAGTGGAATCATCAAGTGTGACATCGGCATCCGGGACGGCCGGATCGTCGGGCTCGGCAAGGCGGGCAATCCCGACACCATGCCGGGCATCACCCCGGGTCTTATCGTGGGAACCAGCACGACACCGATCCCCGCGGAGGGGATGATCGTCACCGCGGGCGCGATCGAGACCCACGCCCACCTGATCTCGCCGCAACAGACCGAGCACGCCTTGTCCACGGGGACCACCACGCTCATCGGCGGATCGTTGGGCCCTTCGTTCGAGGTGGCGACCGGCGGCCCGCGCAACCTCGGGCTGTTCCTCAAGGCCGGTGACTACACACCGATGAACTACGTGCCGTTCGGGCGCGGCTCGTCGGATCCGGCGGCAGTGCTCGAGATGGTGGCGGCGGGCGCCGGGGCGGTCAAGATCCACGAGGACTTCGGGGCGTCGCCTGCCATCATCGACAAGACCTTGCAGGCAGCCGATTCCGCCGATTTCGCGGTGCACCTGCACACCGACTCGATCAACGAGTTCGGCTTCTCCGAGACGACGATGTCGACGATCGGCGATCGGACGATTCACCTCTACCACGTCGAGGGCGCGGGCGGTGGGCATGCGCCCGACCTGATCCGCTGCGTGAGCTACGACAACGTCATCCCCGGCACCACCAATCCGACCAATCCGTACACGCTGGGCGGTCTGGATGAAGGCGTGCCCATGACCATGGTCGCGCATCTGATGAATTGGGAAGCGCCCGAGGACATCGCGTTCGCCGAAGCCAGGATCCGGCCGCAGACCATGATGGCCGAGGACTTCCTGCACGACATGGGCGCGATCTCGATATTCGGCAGCGACACGCAGGGGATGGGCCGGGTCGCCGAGAACATCGCGAACTGCTGGCAACTCGCCGCGGTGATGAAGCAGCGCGTCGGGCGCCTGCCCGAGGAGACGACTGTGGCCGCCGACAACGAACGCGTCAAGCGCTACATCGCCAAACTCACCATCAATCCGGCCATCTCGGTCGGTGCCGACGCCCACATCGGCTCTATCGAGGCGGGAAAGGTCGCCGATCTGGCGATCTGGGACCCCGCCTTCTTCGGTGTCAAACCGCGGGTGGTGCTCAAGAACGGTTTCATCACATGGGCGGCGCTCGGCGACGCGGCGGGATCCATATCCTCATCGGAACCGATCATCCAGCGTCCCAACTGGGGTGCGCTCGGCGACGCGGCCGCCGAGTTGGGATTCGTGTTCATGTCGTCGCTCGCGGTCGACGCCGGTGTGCCGGAACGGTTGGGGCTGCGCAAGAACGTGTTGCCGATCAAGTCGGTTCGCCGCCTGCGGAAGAAGGACATGGTGCGCAACGACGCCCTGCCGCATGTGGAAGTCGACCCCCGCACGTTCGAGGTACGCGCCGACGGGCAGCTGCTCATCACCGAACCCGCTGCCACCGTCCCATTTTCGAGAAAGTACATGCTGCGATGACGACTTCGCTCAAAGCCGCCCGGATCGGTATCGGCGGACCCGTCGGTTCCGGCAAGACCGCGCTCGTCGAGGCACTGCTTGCCGGCTTCGCCGAGCGGGGTCGGTCGGTTTCGGTCATCACCAACGATCTGGTGACCGTGGAGGACGCCGAACGCATCCGGCGCTCGGGACTGATCGACCCGAGACGCGTGCGGGCCGTAGAGGCCGGTGGCTGCCCGCACACCGTGATCCGGGAGGATCCGTCGCTGAACATGGCGGCCGCCGACGCGCTGGAGGCCGAATTCCCCGACACCGAGATGATCCTGCTCGAGTCGGGCGGTGACAATCTGGCCTCCACCTTCTCGCGTGACCTCGTCGACTACTGGCTGTTCGTGATCGACGTCGCCGGTGGCGACGACATCCCGCGCAAGCGCGGCCCCGGCGTACTGCGGTGCGATCTTCTCGTCATCAACAAGGTCGATCTGGCCCCGCACGTCGGCGTCGACCTGGCGCTGATGTGCAAGGAAGCCGACGAAGTCCGCAGCGGCAGACCGGTTGTCGCAATCAGCGCGCGCGGTGGGCAAGGCGTCGATGTGGTGATGGATGTGCTTGAGCGGGATGTGTTGTTCGTGTGACCGCGGCGCTTGATCTGGTCTTCGCCCGCGTCGGTGGCCGGACCGTGTTGACCAGGCGGCGCTACCGCTGGCCGCTGCTGATCGGGCGGGTTTTCGACGAGCCCGCGCAACCCGGCATGGGGTCGGTGACCATCCAGAACGCCGCGGGCACAGTCATACCCGGTGACGTGGTCCGCCAATGCATCGGCGTGGTCGACGCCGCGTGTGCGGTGGTTCGGGGGCAAGGTGCCACAGTGGTCAGTGGGGTGCCCGGAGGTGGCGAGGCAGTCGAGGATGTCGGCGTGCGGGTGAGTGCAAGCAGCACGCTTGTGTTCGACCCGGCACCGCGCATCCTCACCGCGCATGCCCGCTACCGTCAGCACACGCAGGTCTGTGTCGAGCCGGGCGGACTGGCGGTGCTGACCGATGCCGTTGTGCTGCACCCTGATCTGGCCGACGACGTGTTCAGCAGTTACGCGTCGCGGGTTGCGATCATGTCGGCGGACGGCACGCTGCTGGCCCTCGACGCGCAGATACTCGACGCCATGCCCCTGGTACGGCGAGCCCCCACCGCGTTCGGCACGGTCTACATCGTCGGCGCCGGCCTCGACACCGCGATGACGGCCCGGACACCGGCTCTCGAATCGATCGCCGACCTCGGCCGTGTGTATGTGGGCGTCACTGATTTGCCCAACGCGGCCGGGTGGGCCGTGCGGATCGCCGCGGCGGACGGCGGTGCGCTGCGTACGGCCGTCGGCGCGGTCATCGCGCTCGTGACGCCTTGTCCAGCAGAACGTCTCGTTCGCGATCGTTCTCGGTCATCGACGCTGCACGGCTGAACTCGGCGGCCGCCTCGTCGTGCCGGCCCAGCCGCGCCAGGAGTTCACCGCGCACGCTGGGCAGTAAGTAGGAGTCGTCGAGGCCGTCCAGACCGTCGACGATCGCCAGTGCATCCGCGGGTCCTGAACTCATCGCCACCGCGACCGCCCGGTTCAGCTGCACGACCGGCGACGGCGCGATCTGCAGCAGCGCGTCATAGATCTCTACGATGCGGTTCCAATCCGTGTCGGCGGCAATAGGGGCGATGGCATGGCATTCGGCGAGTGCGGCCTGCAGCGCGTATGGTCCCCATCCCGAACCTCGTTGCTGCCGCGCCGCATTCGATCGCTCAATGGCCGCGACACCGCGCTGTATCTGGGCGCGGTCCCAGCGGGCCCGGTTCTGGTCCTCCAGCAGAATCGGCCTGCCGTCGGCGTCGGTGCGCGCACCGAACCGCGACGACTGAAACTCCATGAGCGCCAACAACCCGTGGACTTCGGGCTCGTCGGGGACGAGCGCGGCCAGCACGCGGCCCAACCGCAATGCCTCGGTACACAGCTCATCTCGAATCCAGCGTTGCCCGAACGACGCCGAATAGCCTTCGTTGAAGATCAGATAGATGACTGCGAGCACCGCCGTGAGCCGCTGTGGATACTCTTCGCGCGGCGGAACCTCGAACGGCGCGTTGGCAGCCGACAGCGCCTTCTTCGCCCGAGTGATACGCGCGGCCATCGTGGCCTTCGAGGTGAGAAACGCCCGGGCGATCTCCTCGGTACTCAGACCGCCGACCATCCGCAGTGTCAACGCGATCTGGGCCTCACGCGACAGCACCGGGTGGGCCGCGATGAAGATCAGCCGCAGCACGTCGTCATCGATGCGGTCCGGATCCCACGCCTCGTCGACATGATCGGCGAGTTCGCGGGCAAGCTCGCCGTACTTGGCATCGAGGTTTTCCTGGCGGCGCCAGTGGTCGATGGCCTTGCGCTTGGCGACCGTCGTGAGCCAGGCCCCGGCGTTACGCGGCACGCCGGTCTGCGGCCATTGCGTCAACGCGTCGACGAGCGCTTCCTGTGCCAGATCCTCGGCGAACCCGATGTCGCCGACCACGCGGGTCATCGTCGCGACGATCTTCGCGGCTTCCATGCGCCAGATCGCGTCTAGCGTTTCCCGCATGTCCGTCACCGTTTCGACCACGCCGCCATTGTGCCGAGTGTCACGCTAGAGTGGCACCCGAGTTCGCGAGCCACTCTGGCGTGACAACGGCGCTCAGGCTGGCGCCGTGATATCACCCGCGATATCGCATTCCGGACCCATATGTGCCAACACTCTCGGGTGCCGGTGTGGCCGATGTGACGTGAGGGTCAACCGATCGCGCGGGCCGCACCCTCCCAGAACTGTGCGCGCACGGCCTTCTTGTCGGGCTTGCCGAGTGCGGTCACCGGAACGGAGTCGACGACGATCACCTGCTTGGGCGATTGCACGGAGCCCTTGCGCTCCTTGACCGCGGCCTGGATCTCGGCGGTCACGCGGGCAACCGCTTCTTCGCCGGCATCGGCGTCGGGCCGCAGCACGATCACGGCCGTCACGGCCTCGCCCCACTTTTCGTCAGGGGTCCCGATGACGCACACCTGCGCGACGGAAGGATGCTCGGCGACAACGTCTTCCACCTCACGCGGGAACACGTTGAAGCCGCCGGTGACGATCATGTCCTTGACGCGGTCGACGATGAACCAGTAGCCGTCCTCGTCCTCGCGGGCCATGTCGCCGGTGCGCAGCCAGCCGTCCTTGAAGGTGTCGGCGGTGGCCTCGGGCAGCTTCCAGTAGCCACCCGCCAACAGCGGCCCGGACACGCAGATCTCGCCGACCTCGCCGCGAGGCACCGGATTTCCCTCGGGATCGAGCAGCGCGGTGCGTGCGAACAACGTCGGCCGCCCGCATGAGGTCAGCCGTTTCTCGTCGTGATCCTTCTTGCCGAGATACGAGATCACCATGGGCGCCTCGGACTGGCCGTAGTACTGCGCGAAGATCGGCCCGAACCGCTTGAGCGCCTCCGCCAGCCGCACCGGGTTCATCGCCGAGGCGCCGTAGTACACGGTCTCCAGTGATGACAGGTCGCGCGTGTGCGAATCGGGGTGGTCCATGAGTGCGTAGATCATCGACGGCACCAGCATGGTCGCGGTGATGCGGCGTTCCTCGATCACACGCAGCACCTCGGCCGGATCGAACTTGGGCAACACGATCATCTCGCCGCCCTTGACGATGGTCGGCACGAAGAACGCCGCGCCGGCATGCGACAGCGGTGTGCACATCAAGAAGCGGGGATTCTCCGGCCACTCCCACTCCGCGAGCTGGATCGTGGTCATCGTGGTGATCGACCGGACAGTGCCCATCACACCCTTGGGTTTGCCGGTCGTACCGCCGGTGTAGGTGAGCCCGCCGATGTGGTCGGGGGGCAGCTCGGCGGCCTGCAACGGCTGCGGCGAATACTTCGCTGCCTCGGCAACCAGATCGACCCCCACGCCCTCGAGCGCTGCAGGCACCGGGCCGATGGTCAGGACCTGCCGCAGCGACGGCACCTTCTCCAACAGGCCCAGCGCCCGTTCGACGAAGGCAGGCGTCGGATCGATGATCAACGTCGTCACCTCGGCGTCGGACAACACGTAAGCGTGGTCATCCAGCGAGCCGAGAGGGTGTAGCGCGGTGCGGCGGTATCCCTGCGTCTGGCCGGCGCCGATGATCATCAGCACCTCGGGCCGGTTCAGCGACAGAAGGCCGACGCCCTCGCCCGTGCCTGCGCCCAGCGCCTCGAACGCCTGGATGTACTGGCTGATGCGCTCGGCGAGCTGCCCGCCGGTGAGAGTCGTCTCGCCGAGGAACAGCACGGGCTTGTCTTTGTTGCGCTTGAGCGCACCCACCGTGAGGTGGCCGGAGTGGATCGGATGGTGCAGCAGATCATCACGCATGCCCATCAGATTAGAACGTGTTCCAGAAATGCTGTAGGGGATCCCCTCATCTCTACGCGGGCAGGTAGACCGACCGGCGGAAGTCAAGTAGTGCACTACTCGCGTTTTGGCAGGCAGGCGTGCCTAGCGTCGTAGCCAGTCCACCGACCATCCGCAGGAGTCATACCATGGCACGCCATTCCGGCACCTACACGACGATCACTCCGTCGTACGCGCTGTTGTGCGTGGCCTTCGGTGCTCTCGCGGCCGCCGCATACGTCGTCGCCGATCCCGGCTCCATGCCCGCTCTGGCCGTCGCGCAGTGCGCGCACTACCACTCTGATTTCGACGAACGCCGTGCCCTGGTCCCAGCCGATTCAGCCGATGACTGGACGCACCCGCAGGCGGTCGACATTCCGCAACTAGGCGGACGATGCCATTTGTAGAGGGCGGGGGGCGGCCAGTCCCCGGCGGGTTAGGGACCGCCGGGGACTGCGCCGATATCGCCAGGGTCAGCGGCCTGCGGCCTTGCGTGCCTCAGCGGCGACCTTCTCCGCGAGGTCGGCCCGCCACTGGATCTCCTTCTGAATCCACTCGTTGTCCTGAGGAAACTCTTCGGTCTCGCTGACGCGGCGCACCTCGAGCTTCACCCCGGTGCCGAGCGGGCACTTGCGCGCCCACTGCTTGGCCTCTTCCTTCGAGGACACGTCGAGCATCCAGAACCCGTTGAACAACTCCTTGGCCTCGGTGTACGGGCCGTCGGTGATCACCGGCGGATCGGAGTTGAAGTCGACGACGAAGCCCTCCTCGGGATCGGTCAAACCCTCTCCGGCCAGCAGCACTCCCGCTTTGACGAGCTCCTCGTTGAACCGACCCATGTCGGCGATGATCTGGTCGAAGTCGATCTCCTGCTCGGCCATCGCGGCCTCGGCCTCCGGGGTGGACCGCATGATCAGCATGTAGCGCGACATTGTGTGTCTCCTTCTGGTGTCGGGAAGGGGCGCGTCCATTCTTGTTCAGGTTGCCCCTCGCAAGTACGTCGAACGAGACCCCCGCGAAATCGACACGGCTCCCAAAAATTTCTCTGACCGATTTCGTGCCAGACCGGCGACACGGATTTCCGGCGACACGCCCAGGCACACGCCACTACGCCATAGCATCCGGGCATGGCCCCAACTGATTCCGCCGCGCCCCCGCGCGGTGCCGATCTGGTTCTCTTCGGAACCGTCCTGACTGTCGACTCCGCGCAACCCACCGCCGAGGCCCTTGCCGTGGCCGGCGGCCGGATCGTCGCGGTCGGCGGCCGCGCGGACGTCGAAGAGTGGGTCGGGGCCAACACCGAAGTGCGCTCGGTCGACGGCTGCATCTTGCCGGGTTTCATTGAGGCGCATGGTCATCCGTTGATGGAAGCGGTTGCGGTATCAGACCGGATCGTCGACATCCGACCCGTCACACTGCCTACGGCCGATGCCGTCCTCGAGGCGATCCACGCCGAGGTCGCGGCCAGGGGCGCGTCGGGCGCCTATCTCAACGGCTGGGACCCGTTGCTGCAGCCGGGGTTACCCGAGCCGACGCTGGCCTGGTTGAACAGCGTCGCACCCGATACCCCGTTGGTGATCACCCACAACTCCGGGCACAAGGCGTACTTCAACTCCGCGGCGGCCGAAGTCGCCGGGCTCACCCGCGACACCCCGGACCCGAAGGGCGCGAAGTACGGGCGTGACGCCGACGGCGAACTCGACGGCTCCGCCGAGGAGACGGCCGCGGTGTTTCCGCTGCTGGGCGGGGCCATCTCGGTCAGCGACTATCCCGCGATGCTGCAGGCCGAATGCGCACGGCTCAACCGAGCCGGTCTGACCACGTGCTCGGAAATGGCGTTCGACCCGATGTTCCGGCCACTGCTCGACCAGATGCACGACCACTTGACCGTTCGGTTGCGGACCTACGAGATGTCCACCGCGGCACTGCACACCGACGCCCAACCGTTCGACGGCGACGACATCGTCCGTCAGGTCGGCATGAAGATCTGGGTCGACGGCTCACCCTGGATCGGCAACATCGACCTGACGTTCCCCTACCTCGACACCGAGGCCACGCGGACCATCGGCGTGCTGCCCGGATCGTGCGGACACGCCAACTACACACGTGAGCAGCTCACCGAGATAGTCAGCACGTTCTATCCGCAGGGCTGGCAGATGGCCTGCCATGTGCAGGGCGACGCCGGCGTCGACACCATCCTCGACGTCTACGAGGAGGCGCTTCGCGCACACCCGCGCGACGATCACCGGTTGCGGCTCGAACACGTCGGCGCCATCACGCCCGAGCAGCTGCAGCGTGCCCACGCCCTCGGCGTCACGTGCAGTCTGTTCGTCGACCAGATCCACTACTGGGGCGACATCATCGTCGACGGGTTGTTCGGCCCCGAGCGCGGCGAACAGTGGATGCCCGCCGGGTCGGCCGTCGCGACCGGCATGCGGATCTCACTGCACAACGATCCACCCGTCACCCCAGAGGAACCGCTGCGCAACATGAGTGTCGCCGTCACGCGGACCGCCCCGAGCGGGCGCGTGCTGGCTCCCGAGCAGCGGCTGACTGTCGAGCAGGCGATCCGGGCGCAGACCATCGACGCGGCATGGCAGTTGTTCGCCGACAACGTGATCGGGTCGATCGAGGTCGGCAAGTACGCCGACCTTGTGCTGCTGTCCGACGACCCACGCACCGTGGCCCCCGAGACCATCGCCGACCTCGAAGTACAGGCCACTTTCCTGGCGGGCCGACAGGTTTATCCGAAAGCCGGTTGACGGCCGGGGCGCCGTGGCACGCTCTGGGCATGTCAGAGCTGGCGGCACCGAAGTTTCTCGACGAACGCGTGGCCCACTGGGCGGCGACCAAGCCGGACGAGGAAGCCGTCACTTATCTGGACCGCACATGGACGTGGGCCCAGTGGAACGACCGGATCCGCCGACTGGCCGGTGCGTTGAGCGCGTGGGGGATAAGCCGTGGTGACGTGGTCGCGTTCCTGGACAAGAACCATGCGGCTTGCGTCGAGTTGACGCTCGCGGCGGCGTCGCTGGGTGCCGCCAACGCGATCGTCAACTTCCGGCTGGCGGCCGATGAGCTCGACTATGTGCTCAACGACTGCGGTGCCAAGGCGTTGATCGTCGGCACCGACCTGAAGCCGGCCATCGACAAGATCGCCGAGCGGCTGACAACCATCGAGCACGTCGTGACCGTCACCCCTGACGGAGCGGATGGCGACGAGTACGAGGCGCTGCTTGCCGGTGCGGCGCCGGTCGACCGTTCACCGGATGTGCAGCCGGATGACGTGTGCATGGTCATGTACTCGTCGGGGACGACCGGTCGCCCCAAGGGGGTCGCCCTCACACAGGCCAACATCCTCGCCCACACTCGCAACGCATTTCGGAGCTGGGTGCTCGAAGACGACGACAAGAGCCTCGTGGCCATGCCGCTGTTCCATGTTGGTGGTTCGTCGTACGTGCAGTTCGGCATCCAGAACGGTCTTCCGACGTATCTGGTGCGCGAGGTCGACGGTGCCGCGCTCGCCAAGGGGATTCTGGCCGGGGCCAACCGGACATTCCTCGTTCCCGCGGTTCTCGCGACGGTGCTCGAGTCCGGTGCGGACGCGGTGAAACTGTTCGGTGCGTTGAAGACGTTCTGTTACGGCGCATCACCCATGCCCTTGCCGCTGCTGCGGGCCGCCCTGCAAGCCTGGCCGAACACCGACTTCATTCAGGTGTACGGGCTCACCGAGGTGTGCGGCGTGATCAGCCTCCTCGGGCCAGAAGACCACCGCGGCGCCGACGAGGAGCGGTTGATGAGCGCGGGCACGGTGATCTCCGAAGCGCGCGTGCGCGCCGTCGATCCGGACACCTGCGAGGATGTCCCCGTCGGGAAACAAGGCGAATTGTGGTTCTGCACACCGCAATTGATGAAAGGCTATCTCAACCGTCCGGAAGCGACCGCCGAGTCCGTCACGCCCGACGGATGGTTCCGCACGGGTGACATCGGCCGGCTCGATGAGGACGGTTACATATTCGTCGAGGACCGGCTCAAGGACATGATCATCTCCGGCGGCGAGAACATCTACTCCATCGAGGTCGAACGGGTGTTGGCCGAGCATCCCGCGGTCACCGAGGTCGCCGTCATCGGCGTGCCCGACGAGAGATGGGGCGAGTCGGTGAAAGCCGTTGTGGCTCTTGACCATGACGTGCCGGAAAAGGAATTGATCGCGTTCGCCCGGGAGCGGCTGGCCGGCTACAAGTGCCCCAAATCGGTGGACATCGTCGATGCGTTGCCACGCAATCCCACCGGCAAGATCATGAAGAAGGATCTCCGCAAGCCGTACTGGGACGGCCGCGACCGCGCCACCGTGTAGGAACTGACTGCGCGGTTTTCTACATTTTCCGTTCCGAGCGGAGTAGGTTCGCCCCCATACGTGTGCGCGAAGAGGTGGGGTGCGGACATGGCGGATGCGCATGGAGTGCATAGGTTTTCCCGCGGGACAGTGATTCTGACTGCCCTGATGGTCGCGGTAACCGTCGGACTACTCGGCCCGCCGCAGAAAGCCGAGGCCTGGTCGCGAGCCGGTCTGCCGGTCGAGATGCTGTCCGTTCCATCGGGATCGATGGGCCGCGACATCAAGGTGCAGTTCCAGGGCGGCGGGCCTCGTGCGGTCTACCTGCTGGACGGTCTGCGTGCTCGGGACGATTTCAACGGCTGGGACATCGAGACCCCCGCGTTCGAGTGGTTCTACCAATCGGGCCTGTCAGTGGTCATGCCCGTCGGTGGCATGTCGAGCTTCTACACCGACTGGTATCAGCCCGCCGCGGGCAACGGCGGAGTGTGGACGTATAAGTGGGAAACGTTCCTGACTAGCGAGCTTCCGCAATGGCTTGCCGCCAACAAGGACGTGTCCACGTCCGGCAACGCCGTGGTCGGCCTGTCCATGTCGGGCAACTCGGCGATGATCCTTGCCGCCTTCTACCCAGGGCAGTTCATCTACGCGGGGTCGCTTTCGGCGTTCCTCAATCCGTCCGCCGGACCGTGGCCCGGGCTGATCGGCCTTGCGATGGGCGACTCCGGGGGCTTCAGCCCCAACGCCATGTGGGGTCCGCCGGGTGATCCGGCCTGGGCGCGCAACGATCCGACAGTGCAGGTGGGAAGGCTCGTCGCGAACAACACGCGTATCTGGGTCTACTGCGGGTCGGGGACGCCGGGTGAACTGGGCGGCGGCGACCTCCCGGCGACCTTCCTCGAAGGCACCGCGTTGCAGAGCAACCTGAACTTCCGCGACCAGTACATCGCGGCGGGCGGCAACAATGCGGTGTTCAATTTCCCGCCGACCGGAACCCACACGTGGAGTTACTGGGGTGCGCAACTGCAGGCGATGAAGCCCGACATTCAGCGGGTGCTGGGCGCCGGTTAGGCATCATTGACTCTGTGCCCGCGATCGACGATGTCCTGGACCGCCTGCACGTCGTCGCGCTGCCGATGCGTGTGCGTTTCCGTGGCATCACCGTGCGTGAGGTGGCGCTGATCGACGGGCCGGCAGGGTGGGGAGAATTCGGGGCCTTCCCCGAATATGAGGCGCCCGAGGCGTCGGCCTGGCTGGCCGCGGCCATCGAAGCCGCCTATCGGCCCGCGCCCGAAGCTCGTCGCGACCGCATTCCGATCAACGCCACCGTGCCCGCGGTCGAGCCCGAACAGGTGCCTGCGGTGCTGGCCCGGTTTCCCGGGGCCGGGACGGCCAAAGTGAAGGTGGCCGAAGCGGGGCAGACGCTGGCCGATGACGTCGCGCGCGTCAACGCCGTGCGCGACCACGTTCCGGTGGTCCGGGTCGACGCGAACGGTGGGTGGAGCGTTCGTGAGGCCATCTCGGCAGCCGAGGCTCTCACCGCGGACGGTGCGCTGGAATACCTCGAGCAGCCGTGCGCCACTGTCGAAGAATTGGCGGAGTTGCGGGCCCAGGTGAAGGTTCCGATCGCCGCCGACGAGTCGATCCGCAAGGCCGACGATCCACTGCGCGTTGCCGCATTCGGGGCCGCCGATGTCGCCGTGCTCAAGGTTGCGCCGTTGGGCGGCGTGGCGCGCCTGCTCGACATCGCAGCCCAGATCGATATGCCGGTCGTGGTGTCCAGTGCACTCGATTCGGCTGTCGGTATCGGCCGGGGGCTGTTGGCCGCCGCGGCACTGCCGGAGTTACGGCATGCGTGCGGATTGGGAACCGGTGGACTGTTCGTCGAAGACGTTGCCGAGCCCCGGGTTCCGGTCGACGGGTGCTTGTCCGTTTCCGCCGTGGTGCCGGATCCGGCGCGGTTGTCGACGCTCGCGGCGCCGGCGTCGCGGCGGCAGTGGTGGATCGAGCGTGTGCGGGCTTGTTACCCGTTGATTTTCGCGCGGTCCCCGCAAATGTGAGTCACACGCGTCTCTCCAGCACCTGGGAGGTCCGGCAGGTATGGGTCAGAAGTGCGATATCACCGGTGATATCTAGTACAGGTCGCTCAGTGACACCGGTGGACGGCCGGCCAACTTCTGGATCACCCACTGGTTCAACGACACTCCCTCCTCGGTGGCTTCGACGGTCAGCCGGGCGTGCAGCATCGGTGAGGCGCGGACCATGAACTTGCCGGTGTAGCGGCGGTCGGTCAGCGACGCGGGTGTGTCCATATCGCTGGCCAGTCGGTCGGCCACTTCCTGCTCGACTTGCTTCTCGATATCGGCGATCGCCGCCCCGGCAGTCATACCGCGCGACCACAGCAGGGGAAATTCGAGGCACCGCCCGATGTACTCCTTCTCGTCCAGCAGCCACTCGGCACGGTAGGTGTACTGAGTCATGGCGAGATCATCGCGGAGGGGGCTGACAATTCGCGCACTGATATCACCCGCGATATCGCACTTCAGAGTGGACTACGCGTTCCAATGCGGCCCGTGTCCTAATTTGTGGGGTGCATGGCGTAGACGCCATCGCCGACATCCTCAACACTGAAGATGTGACGCGGTCGGTGGTGCTTCTGGGCTACTCCGGCGTGCAGGCGCTGGATCTGGTCGGGCCATTCGATGTGTTCACGAGCGCGACGTTGTGTCTGGCCGGCAAGGAGAACTCCGACGGCGGCTACGCCGTCACTCTCGCCTCCGTCGACGGCCAGCCCGTCACGACTTTCACGGGTCTGGAGTTCGTCGCCGCGCCGCCGCCTGATCCCCACGGCCCGATCGACACGATCGTGATACCTGGCGGAATGGGTGCGGAGGCTGCGCGGCAGAATCCCGACGTCATCGAATGGATCACCACCGCGGCCGGCCACGCGCGGCGGGTCGTCAGCGTGTGTACCGGCGCGTTCCTGGCCGCGCAGGCTGGTCTGCTCGACGGTTGCCCGGCCACCACGCACTGGGCGTGGGCCGCTCGGCTGGCGGACGAATTTCCCACGGTGTCAGTCGATCCCGAACCGATTTTCGTGCGCAGTTCGGAGCGGGTGTGGACGGCCGCCGGGGTCACCGCCGGAATCGATCTCGCGTTGTCGCTGGTCGAGGACGACTACGGCACCGATGTGGCCCAGACTGTTGCCCGCTATCTGGTGCTTTATCTGCGTAGGCCGGGCGGACAAACCCAGTTCGCCGCGCCCGTGTGGATGCCCCGGGCGAAACGCGCGCCGATCCGCGAAGTGCAGGAGGCCATCGAAGCCGAACCCGGCGGCACTCACAGTATTTCCGCGCTCGCCGAGCGGGCCGCCATGAGCCCACGGCATTTCACTCGCGTTTTCACCGATGAGGTCGGGGAGGCGCCCGGTGCGTACGTCGAGCGGATACGCACCGATGCCGCCCGTCGTCAGCTCGAGGAATCCGACGACACCGTCACCGTCATCGCCGCCCGGTGCGGGTTCGGCACCGCAGAGACCATGCGTCGCAACTTCGTTCGGCGACTAGGCATTTCACCTGATCAATACCGGAAAACCTTCGCGTGAGGAGACACCATGCAGATCGCCATCGTGCTGTACCCCAGCTTTACCGCACTGGACTTCATCGGACCCTATGAAGTATTGCGCGCTCTGCCCGACGCCGAGGTGCGGTTCGTTTGGCACGAGCCAGGACCGATCACGGCCGACTCCGGCGTACTGCTCGTCGGTGCCACGCACAGTTTCGACGAAACCCCGGCACCCGACGTCGTTTTGGTCCCCGGCGGGCCCGGCACTGTAACCACGGCTCGCGATGAGAAGGTGCTCGGCTGGCTGCGGCGAGTCCATCCCCGCGCCACCTGGACCGCGTCGGTGTGTTCGGGATCGGTGGTGCTGGCCGCCGCAGGTCTGTTGGACGGCAAGCGGGCGACCTCACACTGGTCGACGCTCAGCGCGCTCAAGGCATTTGGTGTCACGCCGGTCGGTGACCAGCGGATCGTGCACGAAGGAGACGTCATCACCGCTGCCGGAGTCTCCGCCGGCATCGACCTCGGCATGTGGCTGGCCGGCCAGATCGGCGGTGAAGCCAAGGCTAAGGCCATCCAGTTGATGATCGAGTACGACCCGCAGCCGCCGTTCGACTCCGGACACATGTCGAAGGCGTCGGCGACCACGAAGGCCGGAGCAACCGCCCTGCTGGGTAAAGACATGATCAAGCCCGAGTTGCTCAAGGACAGTGTCCTGCTGGCGTGGGACCGCGCAATCGCAAAGGTGCGTGGCCGCCGTACCGCGTGACTGCTGCACTGACCGCCATCAAGTAGCGTCGGCCAGGTGAATCTGGCATATGACGACCGAGGCAAGGGCGACCCGGTGCTGTTCATCGCCGGTCGTGGCGGTGCGGGCCGTACCTGGCACCTGCATCAGGTGCCTGAGTTCCAGCGGGCCGGGTACCGCGTCATCACGTTCGACAACCGGGGGGTCGGCGCCACCGAGAACGCCAACGGTTTCACCACCGAGCAGGTGGTCGGTGACACCGCATCGCTCATCGACAAGGTGGTCGGCGGGCCGGTCCGTGTCGTCGGGGTTTCGATGGGCTCGTACATCGCCCAGGAATTGATGGTCACACGGCCAGACCTGGTCAGCCAAGCCGTGTTGATGGCCACTCGTGGTCGCCATGACAAGGCCCGGGAGTTCTTCAACAACGCCGAGCGGGCGATCATCGACGCAAACATCACATTGCCACCCGCCTACGACGCGAAAATCCGCCTGCTGGAAAGCTTTTCGCCGAAAACCTTGAACGACGACCGCGCGGTCACCGACTGGGCGGAGATGTTCACGATGTGGCCCACCAAATACACACCGGGCCTGCGCAGCCAGCTTGCGGTGGCGCCAGAAGACAACCGGCTGCCGGCCTATCAGCACATCAAGGTTCCGGTGCTCGTCATCGGCTTCGCCGACGATCTCGTGATAGCTCCGCACCTGGGTCGTGAGGTCGCCGACGCCATCCCGAACGGTCAGTACCTGGAGATCCCCGACACCGGGCACCTGGGCTTCATCGAAAAACCGCAGGAAGTCAACGCCGCGATCCTCAAGTTCTTCAGTGCCCAGTAGGGCCCATCGGGCCGGCGAATAAGGTGGAGTGGTGAACCCATCGACGGCACAGGCCCGCGTCGTCGTCGACGAACTCATTCGCGGCGGTGTCCGCGACGTCGTACTGTGCCCGGGCTCGCGCAACGCACCGCTGGCGTTCGCCCTCTCCGATGCTGATCGCGCCGGTCGGATCCGGCTGCATGTGCGCATCGACGAGCGGACCGCGGGCTATCTGGCGATCGGGTTGGCCGTGACCGAGCGTGCCCCGGTGTGTGTGGCCATGACCTCGGGCACGGCCGTCGCAAACCTGGGCCCCGCGGTGGTCGAGGCGAACTACGCGCGGGTGCCGCTCATCGTGCTCAGCGCCAACCGGCCCTATGAACTGCTCGGCACGGGCGCCAACCAGACCTTCGAGCAGCTCGGCTACTTCGGAACCCAGGTGCGGGCGAACATCAGCCTCGGGCTCGCGGAGGATGCACCGGACAAGTGGGACACGCTCAACGCGCAGTGGCGCTCGGCGACATGCCGGGTGCTGGTCGCGGCCACCGGGTCACGCAGCGCCAACGCAGGCCCGGTGCAGTTCGACATTCCGTTGCGGGAGCCCTTGGTGCCCGACAACGAAGACAAGTCGTTTCCGCCCGGCCGCGCCGATGGCAGGCCGTGGACCTACACCCCGCCGGTGACCTTCGATCAGCCGCTGGACATCGACCTCACACCGGATACCGTCGTGATCGCCGGTCACGGGGCCGGTGCGCATCCGAACCTGGCCGAGCTGCCGACTGTCGCCGAGCCGACCGCACCGCCTGCCGCCAACCCACTGCATCCGCTGGCACTGCGACTCGTACACCCGCAGCAGGTGATCATGTTGGGCCGGCCGACACTGCATCGCCCGGTCTCGGCGCTGCTGGCCGACCCGTCGGTCCCGGTGTTCGCGCTCACCACCGGCCCCCGCTGGCCGGATGTCTCGGGAAACTCGCAGGCCACCGGCACGCGGGCGGTGACATCGGGCGCCCCGAGCGCGGCGTGGTTGCACCGCTGCGCCGAAGTGAACGGCCACGCCGTCGCGGCCGTCCGCGATCAACTCAAGGCTCACCCCCTGACCACCGGCCTGCACGTCGCGGCCGCGGTTGCCGATGCGCTGCGGCCGGGTGACCAGCTCGTACTCGGCGCGTCCAATCCCGTCCGCGACGCCGCGCTGGTCGGACTGAACCCGCAGGGCGTGAAGGTGCGCTCCAACCGCGGGGTGGCCGGTATCGACGGCACGGTGTCGACGGCCATCGGCGCCGCCCTGGCACACGACGGCCGGACCGTGGCGTTGATCGGCGACCTGACGTTCGTCCATGACAGTTCGGGCCTGTTGATCGGTCCGACCGAGCCGATGCCGCGCAGCTTGACGATCGTCGTGTCCAACGACAACGGCGGGGGCATCTTCGAGCTGCTCGAACAGGGCGACCCGCGCTTCTCCGACGTGTCCTCCCGCGTGTTCGGCACGCCGCACGACGTGGACGTGGGTGCGTTGTGCCGCGCGTACCACGTGGACAGCCGCCAGATCGAGGTCGACGCGCTGAGCGCGGCGCTCAACGAGCCGTTCGAGGGCATGCGAGTGCTGGAGGTGAAGGCCGACCGGTCGTCGCTGCGTGCCCTGCACGCGTCGATCAAGGCGGCCCTGTGAGGGCGCCTGCCGTCGTCAAGCGCCTCAAGTCCGCCGTGCAGCCGTTGCTTCCGCATTTGTACGGAGAGCCCGGCGAGACGCGCGCCCAACGCATCATCCGGCGTGTCCGGATCGGAATCGTGGTGGTCGCGTGCCTGGTGACGTTGCAGTCGGTGCTGCTGGTGCTCGGTGCGTGGCGCAACGACCGCCAGATCGAGCGGCACATGGGGGTGGCGGCCGCCGAAGTGCTCAGTGCCGGGCCGCGACGTTCCACGATCGAGTTCGTGACGCCCGACAGGGTGACCTACCGCCCCGAGCTCGGGGTGCTGTACCCGTCCGAACTCGACACGGGCATGCGGATCTATGTCGAGTACGACAAGAACAACCCCGATCTGGTGCGGGTGCGCGACCGCGACGCCTCACTGGCGATCATCCCGGCCGGGTCGATCGCGGTGGTCGGCTGGGTGGTCGCGGGCGCGGCACTCTTCGGTTTGGCGGTCGTGCAGCGCCGGCTCAACCCTTAGCTTTCGACATCAGCTTCGACAGCCAGTTGTTGTCATAGATGTCGACCTTCTCGTCACCGGCGAGGTCATAGACCGTCGGCGTCCCGCCGTAGCTGTCGATATCCATGAGGAAACCGGTGTTCTGATCGGCCATCTCCACCACGTCGACGCCCTGCTCGCCGGACGCGATCTTGGCCACCTGCTCGGCGCCCACCCCGCTTTCGCGCGCCATGTCGGCCAACTCGTCGTCAGAAGGCCCGTCCCCACCCTGCTCTTGGTGGCCCCACAGGTCCTCGACGAAAGCCTGGAACGCGACGCCGTCGGTGCCCGGGCCCGCGGCGAGGAACAGCGCGTTGCTCACCCGAGCCGAATAGTCGGTCCCGTCGTCGAGAAAGGTCATCGGGCGATACGTGATGGCGAGCTGGCCCAGGTTGACGTAGCTGGCCATTTCCTCGCCGAAGTCGTGCTGCAGCTGGGCGCAGTGCGGACATTGCGGTTCGGTGAACACCTCGATGCGCGCGGTGGCCTCCGGGAAGCCGATGAGAATGCCGGAACCGTCCTCGGTGATCTCGCTGGGCGGCTTGTTCGGATCCGGCTGCGCGGACCCCTCGACCACCTGGCTGCAGCCGGCAGCGGTAAACACCGCCGCTGCCAGCAGCGCACCGAGACCGTGCGATAACCGCATGTCGGCAACATTAGCGCCGATGCATGATCCGTTCGCGGGCATCAGGTTTTTGCGTGTCGTACCCCCGCAGGCAACCTCTTCGACAGCTCTCGGGGAGACTATCTTGACGTGCGCGTTGCAATCGTCGCAGAGTCGTTCCTCCCGAATGTCAACGGCGTCACCAACTCGGTGCTTCGGGTGATCGAGCATCTCCGCCGCACGGGTCATGAGGTTCTCGTCATCGCTCCGGACACTCCACGCGGCCAGCCACCCGCCGACCGCGTGCACGACGGTGTGCGGGTGCACCGCGTGCCGTCGCGCATGTTCCCGAAAGTGACATCACTGCCTTTGGGTGTGCCTCGGCCGCGAATGGTGAGCGTTCTGCGGGGATTCGATCCCGACGTCGTGCACCTCGCGTCGCCCGCGCTGCTGGGCTGGGGCGGTGTGCACGCCGCCCGGCATCTCGGCGTGCCTACGGTGGCGGTGTTCCAGACCGACGTGGCCGGATTCGCCGAGAGCTACGGCATCGGCATCTTGTCACGCGCTTCGTGGGCGTGGACCCGCCGCCTGCACAGCAAGGCCGACCGCACCCTGGCGCCGTCCACTTCGGCGATGGAAAACCTTGCCGCCCATCGGATCCCCCGTGTGCACAAGTGGGGCCGCGGTGTCGACATCACCGGCTTCGCGCCCTCGGCCCGCGATCAGGAGCTGCGGGCGGCCTGGTCGCCCGACGGTCGGCCGATCGTCGGATTCGTCGGCCGGCTCGCACCCGAGAAGCATGTCGAGCGGTTGGCGGCGTTGGCGGGCCGTGACGATCTGCAGCTCGTCGTTGTCGGTGACGGGGTCGACCGGGACAAGCTCGGATCTGTGCTGCCGTCAGCGGTTTTCACCGGCGAGCTGCGGGGAGAGGCGCTTGCGGCCGCGTACGCCAGCATGGACGTGTTCGTTCACCCCGGTGAACACGAGACGTTCTGCCAGGCGGTACAGGAGGCAATGGCCTCGGGTCTGCCGGTGATCGCACCCGACGCCGGCGGCCCGCGGGATCTGGTGTCGCCGTACCGAACCGGACTGCTGCTGCCCGTAGCCGAATTCGAGGCCGCGCTGCCCGCCGCGGTTGAGCATCTGATCGCCGAACGGCCGCGGTACTCCGTGGCGGCTCGCCGCAGCGTGCTCGGCCGCACCTGGCCGGCAATCTGCGACGAGCTCATCGGCCATTACGAGGCCGTGCAGGGCCAGCGTCGGCTGCGCGCGGCCTGACCTACTTCTGGGTCGCGAGCCAGGGGATCAGCCCACCGGCGAGCACATGCTGGACCTGGCGTGGCGAAAGCCGGTGCCGCACATCGAACGACGTGTTCTGCGTGGTGTTGGTGACCGTGATCGGCTTACCGTCCGACAGTGCCTGACGCACACCGGCGATGGTCAACACATCGTCTTGCGCGATCGCGTCGTAGTCGGCGCCGTCAGCGAATTCCAGTGCCAGCACCCCGAAGTTGGCGAGATTCTGCCAGTGGATCCGGGCGAACGACTTGGCAATCACCACGAGCAGCCCGAGGTGGCGGGGTGCGATGGCGGCGTGTTCCCGTGACGAGCCCTGGCCGTAGTTCTCTCCGCCGACGATGACGTGGCCGGAAACGGCTTGTGCCCGCTCCGGATAGCTTTCGTCGATCTGGGTGAAGCTGAACATCGCGAGCTTCGGGATGTTCGACCGGAACGGCAGGGCCCGCGCGCCGGCCGGGGAGATCTCGTCCGTCGAGATGTTGTCGCCCACCTTGAGCAGAACGGGCGCCTCGATGTCGTCGGGCAGTGGGGTGAGATCGGGCAGGCTGGAGATGTTGGGGCCCTTGACCACTTCGACCTCGCGGGCCTGCTCGGGTTCGGGCGGGGCGACCAGCATGGCGGTGTTGACGCTGTGATGGGACGGCAGATTCAGTGTGGGGTAGGGGATGCCTTCGTCACGCGCCCATTGCCGCGGATCGGTGATGACGCCCGTGATCGCCGAAGCCGCAGCGGTTTCCGGCGAACATAGCCACACGGAATCCTCTTTGGTTCCCGACCGGCCGGGGAAGTTGCGCGGCATCGTTCGTAACGAGTTGCGTCCCGTCGCCGGGGCCTGGCCCATGCCGATGCAACCCATGCATCCGGCTTGGTGAATCCGCGCGCCGTTGATCACCAACTCGGTCGTCGCACCCATCTGCGTGAGATCGGTGAGGATCTCGCGCGAGGTCGGGTTCACGTCGAAGCTGACTTCGGACGCGGTCTGATGGCCGCGCACCATCGCGGCCGCGATCGCGAAGTCGCGCAACCCTGGATTGGCACTGGAACCGATGACCACCTGCGACACGGGCTCGCCGGCCACCTCGGACACCGGCACGACGTTGCCCGGCGACGACGGCTTGGCGATCAGCGGTTCGAGTTGCGACAGGTCGATGACCTCGTCGATGTCGTAGTCGGCACCGCCGTCGGCGAGCAGCTCGGTCCAGTCGTCGCCGCGGTCCTCGGCGGCGAGGAACTCACGCACCGCCTCGTCGCTCGGGAACACCGTTGTGGTGGCGCCGAGTTCGGCGCCCATGTTCGCGATGACGTGGCGGTCCATGGCCGACAGCCCGGCGAGCCCCGGCCCGTAGTACTCCAGGATCCGGTTGACGCCGCCCTTGACGTCGTGGCGTCGCAACATTTCGAGGATGACGTCTTTGGCCGAACACCATTCCGGCAGTCGCCCTTCCAGCCGGACGCCCCACACCTCGGGCATCCGCAGGTGCAGCGGCTCGCCGGCGATGGCCAAGGCCACTTCCAGCCCGCCGACGCCGATCGCGAGCATGCCAAGCGATCCGGCTGCCGGGGTGTGGGAGTCCGAACCCACCATGGTCTTGCCCGGCACGCCGAATCGCTGCATATGCGTCGGATGCGAAACCCCGTTGCCCGGCTTGGAGAACCACAGGCCGAAGTGCTGCGCGGCGGTGCGCAGATACTCGTGGTCCTCGGCATTCTTCTCATCGGTCTGCAACAAGTTGTGGTCGACGTACTGCACACTCACGTCGGTGCGCGCCCGGTCCAGGCCGAGCGCCTCCAGTTCCTGCATCACCAGCGTGCCGGTCGCGTCCTGCGTCAGCGTCTGATCGATGTGGATCGCGATCTCTTCACCGGGAGTCATCGTCCCGGTGACCAGATGGGAACCGATCAACTTCTGTGTGACGCTCTGCGGCATCTACACAGCGTTCCCCGCCACCGGCGGGCCGAAACCGCGTCAGGAGCGCAGCCACTCCAGGAGGTCGGCGTTGATGACGTCGGCCTGCGTGGTGGGCATACCGTGCGGGAAGCCCGAATACGTCTTGAGTGTCGAGTTCGGCAGTAGCTTCGCCGACAGTGGTCCCGAGTCCGCGTACGGCACAATCTGGTCGTCATCGCCGTGCATCACCAACGACGGAATCGTGATCTTCTTGAGGTCCTCGGTGAAGTCGGTCTGCGAGAACGCCACGATGCCGTCGTAGTGAGCCTTCGCGCCGCCCATCATCCCCTGGCGCCACCAGTTTTGGATGATCGCCTCCGACGGTTCGACGCCGTCGCGGTTGAATCCGTAGAACGGGCCGGACGGCAGGTTCCGGTAGAACTCGGAGCGGTTGGCCGCCAGTTGCGCCTGCAGATCGTCGAACACCGACTTCGGCAGGCCACCCGGATTGCTGTCGGTCTGGACCATCAACGGGGGCACCGAGCTGATGAGGACCGCGTGGGCGGCGCGGTCCAAGCCGTGGCGGGCCAGGTAGCGCACGAGCTCGCCGCCGCCGGTGGAGTGCCCGACGTGGATGACGTCGTGCAGGTCGAGGTGATCGATCACCGCGGCGAGGTCGTCGGCGTAGTGATCCATGTCGTGACCTTCGGCCACCTGCTCCGAACGGCCGTGGCCGCGCCGGTCGTGGGCGACGACGCGGTAGCCGTGATGCAGGAAGAACAGCATCTGGGTGTCCCAGTCGTCAGCCGACAACGGCCAGCCGTGACTGAACACGATGGGCTGGCCCGAACCCCAATCCTTGAAGAAGATCTCGACGTCGTCAGAGGTGGTGATCGTGGGCATGTGGCCAACCTACGCCGCCCGGCCTACCCCTGCGCCTCAATCGAAACCGGTTGCCATTCCTCCCAGGTCTTCAGCCGGCTCTCGTAATCGGCCTTGGCGAGCTGCAGTGGCAGTTCGCCGAAGAACACCCGCAGCGGCGGATTCGCGGCGTCGACGATCTTGAGCACCGCGGCAGCCGATGCTTTCGGATCACCGGACTTCGCCGTGCGCTGGGCCCTGGCCCGCTGCGCGGCCTCGCGGGCCTCGTCGTACGCCTGCAGTGGCGTGGCGTGCTTGGCCGACGATCCGGCCCAGTCGGTGTCGAACCCGCCCGGCTCGATCAGCGTCACGTGGATACCGAACGGCGCGACCTCCTGGGCCAGCGATTGCGAGAACCCCTCAAGCGCCCACTTCGACGCGTGGTACATGCCCACGAGCGGGAATGCGGTGATCCCACCGATCGACGACACCTGGATGATGTGCCCGCTGCCCTGCGCGCGCAGATACGGCAGCGCGGCCTGGGTGATCCACAATGCACCGAACACGTTCGTCTCGATCTGGTCGCGGGCCTCGGCCTCCGACAACTCCTCGATGAAGCCGAATTGGCCGTAGCCGGCGTTGTTGACCACGACGTCCAGGCGGCCGAAGTGGTCGTGGGCCTGCTTGACCGCGGCGAAGTCGGCTTCGCGGTCGTTCACGTCGAGCCGCAGTGCAAGCAGCGTGTCGCCGTACTTGTCGGCCAGGTCAGCGAGGGTGGACGTGTCGCGCGCGGTCGCGGCGACCTTGTCGCCCCGTTCGAGGGCCGCGAGCGCCCACTCCCGGCCGAAGCCGCGTGACGCACCAGTGATGAACCAGACTTTTGCACTCATGTCGGGCTACAGCGGGCCGGCGGCTGTCCCCATTCCCGGATTACGGAAGTTCACAGGTAGCGTCGGCGACGTGAGTCGAGCCAGCCTGGAGAAGAACCCCCACGAAGTCGCGTCGATGTTCGACGCCGTGGCGCGGCGCTACGACCTGACCAACACCGTGCTCTCGCTCGGACAGGACCGGTTCTGGCGCCGCGAGACCCGCTCGGCGCTGCGTATCGGGCCTGGTGACAAGGTGCTCGACCTCGCGGCAGGCACGGCCGTTTCGACCGTCGAACTCGCGACGTCGGGGGCGTGGTGCGTGGCCGCGGACTTCTCGGTCGGCATGCTGGCCGCGGGGGCAGGCCGGCCCGTGCCCAAGGTGGGTGCCGACGCGACACGCCTGCCGTTCGCCGACGGGGTGTTCGATGCCGTCACCATCAGCTTCGGGTTGCGCAACGTGGTCGACCACGTGGCGGGCCTGCGGGAGATGGCCCGCGTGACGCGGCCCGGTGGGCGCCTGGTGGTGTGTGAGTTCTCCACGCCGACCAATCGGATGTTCGCGACGCTCTACAAGGAGTACCTGATGCAGGCGCTGCCGCGGATGGCGAGCGCGGTCTCGAGCAACCCCGACGCCTACGTGTATCTCGCCGAGTCGATCCGCGCCTGGCCGACGCAGACCGAACTCGCGCGCCAGATCGGCGATGCCGGGTGGTCTCAGGTCCGCTGGCGCAACTTGACGGGTGGCATCGTCGCGCTGCATGCGGCGACGAAACCGTCGTAATTGCCGGCGCCAGGGGCGGTGTGTCCTCGCCGAACCCCGGCCCGCGTGTGAAGCGCCATGGCGACAAATCAGCCGCGCGTATGCCTTGTGACGCGGGTAAGGCCAACGAACATCCGCAGTGCCCGCCGGTCCGCCGGCGATGCCGCCACGCCCGTCAACTCCAGGGCCCGGGGATGCTGCATCGCACGGATCGCGCGGGTGGGCACGATGCGTACCCACCAATCGGTGGGCCGGAAGATCTGCTCGCGAAACAGTTCGAAATGCTCGCCCGCCGACAGCTGGCTGTGGCACTGCTCTTCGAAATACGCGCGGAAGTCGGGCCAGTTCGCCGGCATCGGCCGCGTCGAGATCCCGTAACGCCGGTACCACGCGCAGCACTGCTGGTAGAGCTCCTCGTGTTCGGTCGCGTCCAGCGGCCGTACGAACGTGTTGATCATCGTGACAAGGGTTTCCACGTACGTCGCGTGCTGGAAGTGGAACACGTCGGGGTTGAGCGCGTGGTACTTGCGGCCGGCGTGATCGCGGCCCTTGACGTGTTCGTGCGCGAACCGGATGTGTGGCCGCATGTCGGTATCGACGTAGGCGATCCTGATCGCCTGGGACACGGTTCGCTTCTTGTGCAACCAGATTCGCTCGTGCATCAGCGCATGTTCGGCGATGCCCGCCGCGATCGTCGGGTGCAGCAGTTGCAGGCACACCGCACGGGGAAGCATGAACAGATAGCGGCGGTCATCGAGGTAGCGCCACAGCAGCGTGTCGGGGCCGAGCCCGTCCGCGGGCCGGCTCAGATGATCGCCTTCTTGCGCCGGATGCGCCTGCGCAGGTCCTTCATCAGCACCGCGTAGTTGCCGTTGCGCAACGACTTCGGGATGAACCGGTTGACGAACGACACGAACAGGAACAGGTGCTCGAATCTCCTGCGGTCGGTGTCGGTCCATTCGAGTTCCATGACGTCGCGGAACACCGGCGCCAGGAATCCGATCGTCAGGAACCGCAGCAGCGGGGCGAGCATCTTGCGCATCGGCCAGTTGATCATCCGCAGCTCCACCAGCACCATGAGATAGTCGCGGACGAACGGGGTCATCTGGACGCGTTCGCAGGCAGTGTTCCAGTAGGCGTCGAAGTCGGCGCGGGTGGCCGGCCATTGCTCCTCCAGGACCTGCAGCGTTGTGCCGATCGGCATCGCGCTCTGGTAGAACGTCTCGGCCTGCTCGTCGGTCATCTTCCCGTACAGCAGCTGGTGAGTGTCCTCATAGAAGATGAACAGGCATGCCGCCACCCATAATTGGAGCTCGCGGTTGAACGCGTTGTACCGCACGGGGCTGTCCTCAGTGGAGCGCACCTGCCGGTGTGCGGTGTTCACCGCCTCGCGAAACGCCGCGCGTTCCTCGTCGGTGCCGAGAATCGCGACGGCCAGGTATTGCGCGGTGGTGCGCAGTCTCTTCCACGGGTGGTGTACGAGACTGCCGGATTCGACGCGGCTTTCGGCAACCCCATAGCCGACCTCCGGCCAGCTCATCTGCATGATGACGTTGGCCGCGGCGCCTGCGGCCGACCAGAAGTCCAACGCGTCGGTCAGGTCGACCTTCTTGTTCTTGTTCCACCGCGGCACCTGCTGCGTGATGGTGATCCTGGTCTCGGCGGTGGTCAACCGTGGCGGCGCGGCCAGGTCGACGTATGTCATTGGCATGGCGGTCCTTTCGAGTCAGACGGTTTGCACGTCGTTGACGATCCAGCGGTCGCCACTGCGCAGGAGGCTGACCACCATCCGGTACTTCTGCTCACTGCCCTGCGGCGCAGTGACATTCGTGACGTGCTGATCGACGAACGCGACGACGGTTGCGGTGTCCCCGTCGAGGCGGTCGACCACGACGTGATCGGCTGTCGCCGTCGCGACGCCCTTGCTGGTGACCACGATGTCGCGCAGCGCCTTGACCATCTCGTCGTACTTGCTGGCGAACTCCGGTGTGGAGTTCGCGACGATGTACTCGCGATTCGCGTCGAGCTTCTGATAGTCGAAACCTGCCATCGCGACGAGGTAGTCGTGCGAGGTGGCCACGGCCGCGGCGCGTAGCGCCTCGGTCTGGCGGTGGTGATACTCACCGACCGACAGCACAACAAGCGTTGCCACGCCGGCCACCGCGACCAGGCCGACGACCGCTGCGATGAGCCGGCGGGGGATTCGGCGCCGCGGAGCGTCCTCGTCATCGGGCGTTTCGGATACCGGATCACCTTCCAGCACTTCGTCTTCGGGCACGGGCCGCTCCAAGGTCAGTACCGCGTCACTGCGGACGTCGTCGTCATCGGGATTGTTCACTGGGGGCCGCCTTTCAGAATGCTGCGCCACTTGTAGACGAGTTGGGCGAGGGTGGGGATCTTCACCGGGTCGTTGACCACCTCGGGGCCGATCGGGTAACCGGGGGTCTGCGAGTTCTGCAGGCCGAGGTCGTTGGGCCGCGGGGCGTTGATCGCGCCCCGCATGAGCATGTCGGGCCCGGGCGGGCAATACATCACCAGATTGGGTGCGGAGGGGCTCACATCGCCAATGGCGCGTCGGTCCACGTCGTAGTTGCATACCGGTCCCTGTGTCGCGATCAACGAGAAGTCGGCGCGAGTCTGTCCCGTCGCGTCCTTCTTGACGATTGAGGTCAGGTCCTGCAGTCCCTTCGGGATCGCCGACAGACCCGCCTGCAGCGACTCGCTACGGTCCCCGATGATGGGAGTGACGGTCGCCAGGTTGGCCAGCGTGGCACCGAACGTGCCCTGGTAGGTGTCGAGGACACGTTGCAGCGAAGCCAACTGCGCCGGTGAGCGATCGGCCAGGTACAGGAAAACCGGCCCGCTGCCGTCGAGTTGGGTTGCCAGCCGTGAGCTGGCGGCCATGCCGCGCACGAACGTGTCGCTCTGCCCGGCCATCGTGGTGACCAGTTCGGCGGTGCCGTCGATCAGCTGCTGCAGCTGTCCGGCCTGGTTCCTGACCCGCCGCGAGATGTCGGCTCCGTTGTCGATGAGGGTGGCCATGCTGGGCCCCAAGCCCTCGAACGCATTCGACAATTCCGTGCCGACCTGCTGGACCGCTTGAGCATCAATACCTTTGACGAGCTGTGCGGTGTCTTGCATGATGCGGTCCATCTGCACCGGCTGCCGGTCGGCGGGCGCGGCGATCCGGTCACCAGAGCTCAGGTACGGCCCGGCGTCGGTCTGCGGCAGAATGTCCACGCTCTGAATTCCGGCTGCGGTGCCCATGCCGACGGTGAGGATGCTGTCGCGTGGTATGCGGGTATCGGGGTCGATGGACAGGCGCACGAGCGCGGTGCCGTCCGGGTCCAACCACACGTCGTCGACCGTGCCGACCTGCACGCCGCGGACGGTGACGCTGGTTCCCGGCGTCAGGCCAAGGGCGTCGGTCATCGTCGCGGTCAGCGTCATCGGTGTCCGGAACCCCTGTGGGCCCGCCACGAAACGGATGCCGAACGGCACCACGATCGCCGCGATCACGGCGAAGATCGCCAGCTGGACCAGCACGAGCCGTTTCAATTCAGGCCTCCCGACAGGAATCCGTCGAGTGCCACCTCGCCGGTGATGGGCGTGCCGTTGACGATCAGCCCGCCCGTCAGGAGCTTGTCGATCGTTCCGGGGATGTCCAGGGCGCCATCGAACATCAGGTAGTCGCCTTTGACCGACTGGCCGAACTTGTCCATGAAGGAGTTCATGGTGGACAGCGTTGCGCCAAGCCGGTCGTTGAACGTCCCCAGCATGCTCACGACCGTGCCGGCGTCGGTCACCATGGCGTTCAGGTCGGCGGAGGACAGGACGTTGTTGGCGGTGGCGGCCAGCGCGGTGGTCGAGGCGAACAGCGTCTCAAGCTTGGCGCGCTGCACGTCGAGCATCGCCACCACTTTCGGTACCGCATCGAGATAGCCGGTGACCGAGTGTTGTTCGCGATCGAACTGGTCGGTGATGTTGGCGGCCAGACTGATCGCCTGGTCGAACTCACCTTGGTGTTCAGCGGCTTTCGCGGTCAACAGCGACATCGAGTCGATGAGCCCGCGCACCTTGTCGGCGCGCCCGCCGAACGCCTTGTCGAGTTCGGCGACGATCGTGGCCAACTGGTCGACTCCGCTGCGGCTCAGTAGGGCGCCGAATGTCGCGAGCGCGCTTTCGATCTGCGGTCCCAACTCGGTCTGGCTGGGCGGGATCACATCGCCGTCCCGCAGCGCCCGTTGCGGGGGGTGTGCGGGCGCGGTGAGCCGGACGAACGGATTACCCAGTGCCGAAGGGAGTTCGACGCTGGCCATGGTATTCGCGCTCAAGCCGCTCGCATCTCGCAGGCTCAGGTGCACCGACGCGCCGGAGGCGGCCAGCGTCATCCCGCTGACCCGGCCGACGACTTTCTGGCCGTTGCGCACATCGGCACCGATCGTGATGCCGTCGGCGGTGGGCAGCACCACGGTGACGTCCATCGTGTCCCCTGGCGCCGAGCGGCCGACCGGAAGATCCTGAATCCCGATGTCGCTCAACGCCCATACCGATACAGCTGCGATCGCGACCGCGGCGCACGCGGTGGTGCCTCTCAGTGTTGGTCTGCGCATGGACGCTACCTCGGGTACTTCGGGTTCGGGGGCGGGGTGTTGCCGGTGACGGCCGTGACGATGCCGAGTGGATCGGAGCGGCTGATCGGGTACGAGATCGGATTGGTGATGCCTGCCCCAACGCACATCGGCAGCATGTGCCGGTCACAGAAGTTCTGTGCCGCGGCGAACTGGGTCAGCACGGTCGACACGTTGAGCCGGATTCGTCCGCGCCGGTCGGGGCCGATGGTGTTGGACAGGTTCTGCATCATCAACGGCACCAGGTCCATGAACTCCGCGAGTTGCGGCTGCTTGGCGGTCAACACGTCGCCGACGGCATTGAGGTTGGCGGCGATCGTGCCGAGGTCGTCGCCGTGCTCGGCCACGAACGTATCCACCTGGTCGAGAACGACTTTCAGGTCGGCCATCGGCTGGGTGATGTCGACATTCGCGTCAGCCCAGCTTCCGCCGACCTGGCCGAGCTCGGTGACCATCTGGTTGAGCGACACCTGACGCTGATTGAACGCGGCCATCAGGGTCGTGAGGTCGTCGACCACGGCGCCGATGTCTTCGGCGCGGGCCCCGAGCACCCCGGTGGCCGAACTGAGATTGCGGATCGCCTCGTTGAACTGCCTTCCCTGATCGCGCCACTGCTCAGCGCCACGGGACAGCACGTGGCCGATGTCGCCCTGCTCGGGCCCGATCGCCGATGTGAGCGTGCTGATGCTGCCAAGCATGCTGTCGAAGGTGATGGGTGCGTGGCTGTGCTCGACGGGTATGACGTGCCCGTCGGCCAGCGTGGGTCCCGATCCGTTGTAGGCCGGGCCGAGTTCGACGCTGCGGTCGCTGATGAGCGCCGGGCTCAGTACGTACGCGTCGACTTCGGCAGGCAGCGTCACATCGTCGGGGAGTGTCATGGTGACGCGGACGGTGGTGCCCTGCGGCTTGACGTCGGTGACCCGCCCCACCGGTACGCCGAGCACAGTGACCTTGCTGCCGGCGTAGATGCCGTTGATGTAGCCGAAGTCGGCGTGCACCGTGCGCGCCCGGTCGGTGCGGCCGAACACGTACCAGCCGGCCGCCCCGATGCACAGGGCGACGATCAATCCTGCCGCGATGTTGCGTCTCACCGGCACTCCCGCTGAACGTTCAAGAAACACAACAAGTTGTCCGGCATCACCACTGACGGCGAGTTGACGTCGGCCCAGGTGCCGTTGCCGGTGGCGTTGGTCACCGCGCGGATCGCCGGCGGCATTTGCACGAGTGTCTGATCGATTTTGTCGGCGTTGGCTTTCAACGTGTTCGTGATCGCGGTGAGGCTCGTGATCAGTGCGCTGAAGTCCTCCTGCTTGGCGGTGTAGACGGCGGCGAGCTGATGCACGATCGCGCTGAGATTGTTGACGATGTCGGTCAGCGCCTGTCTGCGCGCGGCCAGCGCCGCAACGATGTACTGCGCGTTGGCCGCCGTGTCGGCCAACGAGTCGGTCTGCTGGATCAACATCTCCGACAACGAGCGCGAAATCCGCAGCATCTCGTCGACCTTGTCTCCGTTCTCGGCGAATGCCGAAGTGGCAGCGCTGATTCCGGTCAGAGTCTGGCCGAGCTCGGCGTTGTTACCAGGCATCGATTCGGTCAGCGTGCTCATCATCTCGGCCAGCGGCTGCTGCTCGACGCCCGCTGCGGAGTCGGCGGCCTTACGACCGACCTCGTCGAGACTGTAGGGCACCGTCGTGCGGGCCAGGGGGATGACATTCGAGTCCTGGCCGTTGATGCTCCCGGCCGGCATCACGTCCAGGAATCGCTTGCCCAGTACCGTGCGCAGGCGCACCGTCACGGTGGTGCGGTTGCCGAGTGGCTGCGCCTTGTCCAACCGGAATGCCACCCGAACGTGGTTTCCGGCCAAGGCCACCTGCTCGACCCGCCCGGCGGGGACCCCCGCGACATACACCGGGTCGCCGCTGGTCAGTCCGCTCGCATTGGCCATTTCTGCGATGTAGGAATCGGTTCGGACGTGATAGACGAAGCGCGGGACGCCGATCGAGATGAGCATGATCGCAACGAGCGTGACGGTCCCGATCAGGCCGAGAGCCAACGGTATCGACGGGTTGTGCTTGCGTTGATCCTTGACGAACAAGAAGATCACCGCGCCGACGAACAGGTCGATCAGTTTGACGAGGAACATTACAGACACACCTCGGAATGCCGGTTACCGAAGATGTTGGCTTCATGCCTGGCGATCTTGATGGTGAAGTTACACAGGTACAGGCTCACGAAACCGCCGTAGCTCGATGCGCGGTTGATGGCGTCACCGAATTGCGGGAGCTTGCCGACGAGCTCGCTGAACTCGTCGCTGTTGGGTTCCCAGGTCTGCAGCATGGCCTTGAGGTTTGTGATGGTGTCGCCGTAGGACGTCGTGGACTGGTTGACCGTGTTGGCCAGGGTCGCGAGCACGGCATTGCCCTGATCGATGAGCGTCCCGAGCTGCCCGTCGCCGGCGACCACCGCCGCACTGAGCCGGTTGAGGCCGGTCAGCATCTCTTCCATCTGCGGTTGGCGGGTGTGCATCGTGCGCATCAACGTCGACATGTTGTCGATGAGCCGCGCGAAGATGTCGGAGTTGTTGCTCAATGCCGCTGTCATCGCCGCGATTTGGGTCAACAACGTGGTCAGGGTCTGTGCCTGCCCACTGAACGTTTCGACGAAGCCACGCGTCAAGGTGTTCACCTGCTCGGGTGCCAGCGCGTCGAACAAAGGCTTGAACCCGTTGAGCAGTGCGGTCAGATCGACCGCCGGGGAAGTCTGCGCCAACGGGATGACGCTCCCGGCAGCCAGATGGGCCGGTGGGTCGTCGGTCGATACGGACATGATGCCGCCGCCAGGATCGGACAGTGCCACGTAGCGCGCACCCAGCATGTCGCCGTACCGCACCGCGGCCCGCACATCACTGGTCAACGTGTAGTCGGATTTCACCTCGATACCCACGTCGGCTCGGCTCGTGCCGTCAGCGTTCGCGGCGAAGCGGATGGAATCCACCCGCCCGATCCGGATGCCGTTCATGGTCACCGGATTTCCGACGTTGAGCCCTTCGACACTGGTGAACTCGGCGACATACGTCACCGTGCTGCCGCGCACGGGCACCGACAGCGTGTTTGCGACGAGCACCGCGCTGGCCACACCGGCCGTGCAGAACGCGCCGAGCTTGGCCCAAGCCCACGACCTCTTCCTCATGCGACGGCCTCGCAGACTCCGCCGCCGCATTCCCTGCCCATGATTCGCTCGCAAGCTTCGCTCATGCGATCCGCACCTCCGTACCACGCACCAGCGGCCCGAGCATCACCACGGTGGCGATGTTGGGCGCCGCGGTGGGCGCGCCCTGCGGCGGCACCAACTCGTCCTGCAGGACTGCAAGCGCATGCGCTTCCCCCTCGGCGTCGACGATCGCCGAGGCGGGCGCGGCTGCCGTCGGGATCGGTGCTGATGCGGGCAGTCCCGGACCGGGCGGCAGCGACGTGTGGGTCGGCAGGTGGGGTGCCGGCGCAGTGAAGGGCTCCACCGGCAAGTCGGCGGCAGGCAGTGCCAGCACGTCCGCGGGTGGGCTCGAAACCACGCCCGACGGTGCGGATTCCGCGCATCGGGAGCCTGACATCGTGCCGTAGACCGGACAATCGGCCGTGGAGTACGGCATCGGCCCCGCGAATGTGGCTACCGCGGTGATGTTGAACTTGCCGGTCGCGAACACCTGGCCGCCCGCCTCCCCGAAAGCCTGGGCCCCGGCCAGCGTGTCGACGAGGCCGAGTGGCTGTGCGGCCGTCGTCGCCAAGATCTTGCCCGCCGCGTCGACCACGGTGATCAAGTGCTCGCGGTGGTCGGACAGGAACGACGTGAGCACCGACCCGAGGCGCGCGAAACCATCCATCGCCGAGGCGAACTGCTGCTGATCGTTGACCATGCGGTTCGACACGGATGTCGCGGCCGACAACGTCGAGATGATGTCGGGCGTGGCGGTGTTCAGTGCGGCCATCACATCGCGGAACTGTGGTGTGGCGTCCAGAAATCGGGTGAGCGACGGTGTCAGCACCTGGGTTGCCGCGCTCAGATCGTCGATGGTCGAGCCGATTTCATCGCCGCGGTGGTTCAGGGACTGGCTGATCGCGGTCAGCGCGACCTGCATTCGTTCCGGCTTGATCTGGGAAAACAGCTCGACGATCTTGGTGAAGACGTCGTAGAGGGCCATGGCATCGGGGCTTTTGTCGACCGAAATCGTGTCGCCGCGTTCCAGACCGGCCGTCGACCGCTCGCCCTCGGAGTCGACGAGCTGCAGATAGATGTCACCGAAGAACGTGCGGGGAACGATCCGGGCCACGACCGACGACGGGATGATCGGCAGCGCGTCGGGTTGGATGGCCAGGCGCACCCGCGACATCTCGGTGCCCGATTCGATGTCGGCGATGCGGCCGACGTTGACCCCGTGATACCGAACGGGTGACTGGCTCGTGATCAAACCGGCCGATACCGGCACGCCGACGAAGATGTCGGCAGTTCGTTCGAGATTGCCCGAGGCACGTGCCACCAGCACCGCTGCGATCGCCACGGCGACAACGACGGCGGCCGCACCGCGTACCGCGAGCCAGCCGCGGGCGGTCTCGCCCCGCATCAGATGCCCATTCCGGGGATCTCGGGGACCAGACCCCACAACGCGAATGTCAGCAGCACGTCGAGGATTCCGACCGCGAGGATCGCGGTGCGCAGCGCCCGGCCTGCCGCCTGGCCGACTCCCGCCGGTCCGCCCGACGCGAAATAGCCGTAGGTGCAGTGCACGAGCGCCACGACGATCGCGAACACGATCGCCTTGATGCCGGAGTACAGCAGATCGCTCGGACCAAGGGCGAGGTGGAAGAAGTAGTCGTAGGTGCCCGGTGAGGCGCCGTTGAAGAACACCACAACGGTGCGGGTCGACAGGTAGCTGGCTAGCAAGCCGATCATGTAGATCGGGATGACACATACGACCGAGGCCAGCACCCGGGTGCCGACCAGATAAGGCACCGACCGCAACGCCATCGCGTCCAGTGCGTCGATCTCGTCGGAGATCCGCATCGCGCCGATCTGGGCGGTGAAACCCGTTCCGACCTTGGCCGCCAAGGCGATTGCCACCACAACCGGCGCGAGTTCGCGCGTGTTGGCGATCGCGGCCAGCATGCCTGACAACGTGTTCATGCCGACCAGGTCGAGGCCGCGCTGTGTCTCGACGCCGAGCATCATCGCCGCTGCCAGCGACATGGCGAACACGATGCCGATGGTTCCGCCGCCGGACAGCAGGGAACTGCTACCGAACGTGACCTCACCGATCTGGTTCAGCGTGTGCTTGCGGTAGCGCACCAGGGCATACGGCAAGGAGGTCAGCACCTTGACGTAAAAGCTCACGTGTTGGCCTACGACGGTGAGTGCGTGGTAGCCGGCAGTCGCGGGTGCCGAGATACGGTGCAGCGCAGCGCTTGTGGTGACGCTCGTCATCGATAGCTACCCACGGCCGGTACGACGACGGTGTAGAGCGCCGACATCGTGGTGTTGAGGATGAACACCAGGGCGAAAGCCAACACCACGGCCTCGTTGACCGAGTTCGCGACGCCGCCGGGACCGCCCTTGGTGTGCAGACCCTTGAAGGTGGCCACCAGTGTCGCGGTCAGGCCGAAGACGGCCGACTTGATGAGTGCCATAACGAAATCCGAAACCTGACCGTACTGGCTGAAGGTCGCCAGGAAGGTACCGGCCGGCAGCTCCTGCACGCTGATGTGGTACAGGTAGCAGGCCATCACGCCGCCGAACGTCACGATCGAGCAGAGCGCCAGAGCCACGATCACGGCCGCGACCAAGCGTGGCGCGACCAGGCGTTCGATCACGTCGAGGCCCATGACCTCCATCGCGTCGATCTCTTCCCGGATCGTGCGGGAACCCAGATCTGTGCAGATCGCGGAGCCGGCAACACCCGCCATCATCAAGGCGCACACCAGCGCAGCGGCCTGGCCCACGATGATGAACGCCACCACCGCGCCGGAATACCCGCCTGCGCCGATGCGGCCGGCCAGCTCGCCGACGGACACCGCGATGAACACCCCGATCGGCATCATGAGCAGCAGCGCGGGCCCGGTGCACACGCGACCGATGAAAAGGGTCTGCGCGACAACCTCATCCAGCACCAGGCGCCGACGCGCCACAGCCGTGAATACGCTCACGATGGCCTGCACTGCGAAGCCCAGGATGTAGCCGCCCTGGACCATGACATCGCGCACCGGCCCTTTGGCCGCCGGCAACTCGTACGTCATCGCACCCTTTCAGCCCATGGGGGTGCCCGACGTACTCAGTCGCTCGGCACGTGTACCCCCGGTCGCGTATGTGGAGCATGTCACAACCAGTTACGCCGACGCAAGAATTATGTGAATGACCATTCTGCGCCTATTCTGCTCTTGGGTCGGGCATCGGCATGCCGCTTCATCGCGGTAATAATGCCCGAAAACAGGGATGATCTGATATGCAAGCATGTGAGCTCGAGAACTATAAGCTAGTCCCGATTCTGCTTGGAGGGGTGTGGTGACCCAGGCGCGCGCCCGTCGTCCGAAAGACCGCAAGGAGCACATCGCCCGCGCGGCGGCGGACGCCTTCAGCGCCCTGGGGTACCACGGCGTGAGCATGGGCCTCATCGCCGCGCGCGTCGGCATATCCGCGGCCGCACTCTACCGCCATGCGCCGAGCAAGTACGACCTGTTCCGGACCGCGGTGTTGGGCCTGGGCCAGCAGCTCGTGGATGCGACCGCGTTCGTCGACGAGGAACCCTCCGACGCCGACCCGGCCGTCCAGCGGGATGCGCTTGTTGCCGCATTGATCGACACCGCGATCGCGAATCGCCGGAGCGGAGCGCTGTATCGCTGGGAGGGTCGCTATCTGCGCGGCGCGGACCAGTCGCGGCTCATGGATCAGATGAAAGTGGTGAACAGGCGGCTTCATGGGCCGTTGACCCGGCTGCGGCCCGAGTTGACTTCACGCGAACGCTGGACTGTTTCGTCGGCGACGCTCAGTGTGATCGGCAGTATCGCCGATCATCACGCCCAGCTGTCGGTCGGCGAAATGCGCGGTGTGCTCGCCGGTTTGGCGTCTGTCGTGCAGACTGCACCGCTGCCGCTCGCGCCGTCGGACGAGCCCGACGTGGTTGTGCAGACTCCGGCGGCCGGGGTGGGCAAATACGAAGCGCTGCTACGCGAATCGATGGTGCTGTTCAACGGACGCGGATATCGCGAAACCAGTATGGAGGACATCGCCGCGGCAGTCGGGATGCCGACGTCCGGAATCTACCGGTACTTTCCGGGCAAGGCAGACATCCTGGCGGCGATATTTCGCCGGGCCGCCGACCGGGTGTCCAGCGACTTGTCCAATACGCTGGGGGCGCACGCTGATTCGCAGGACGCGCTGATCGGGCTCGTCGGCGCCTATGTAAGCCGGTCGTTCGACAACCCGGAACTCGGCTACCTGTACTACACCGAGTGGGCGAATCTGCCGCCGGCCGATCAAGCCACCTTGCGTGCCATTCAGCGTTCCACCGTCGAGTCCTGGGCGGAGTTGGTCGTGGCAGTGCGGCCGGACTATCAGCTCGCCCACGCACGCTTCGCCGTCCACGCCGCACTCGCGCTCGCAGTCGACCTCGGCAGGCTCGTGGCCTACGACAACAGCGAGCACTCCCGCGCCTGTGTGTGCCGGATGATGGAGGTCACCCTGTTCGGCCGAGTTCCGGTTCGCCCGGTCTCGCAACACGCGGTGCGAACAGGCTGAATACCCGGGCGGTGGTGGGGGCGACCGGCCGGCCTGAACCCGCTTACTGAAAACAATTCCCAACAACTCTACGATGGCCGAGTGAAATCGGTACCTGTGTTGGCGATCGCGGGCTACCTCGGCGCCGGCAAGACGACGCTGCTCAACCACTTGTTGCGCAACAGCCGGGGCGTGCGGATCGGCGCTCTGGTGAACGACTTCGGCGCCGTCAACATCGACGCCATGCTCGTGGCCGGCCAGGTCGACGCGATGGCGGCGCTCTCCAACGGCTGCATCTGCTGTGCGGTGGAGGCCGAGGAGGCCGGTGAGATGCTCGGCAAGCTCGCCGCGGTCAAGCCGCGTCTGGATCTCATTGTCGTCGAAGCCAGCGGCCTGGCCGAGCCCGCCGCGCTCGCGCGCACGATCGCCACCGCCGATGACAAGCGCTATCACTACGCCGGGCTCGTGCTGGTGGTCGACGCCGTGGAATCCGCGCGAGCCGATCTGGGACACAGCGTGCGTGTCGCCGATCTCGTCGTACTCAACAAGGCCGACCAGGTGAGCACCGACGACCTCGCGGCCGTCCGGTCGAAAGTGGCCACGATAAGCCCGCGCGTGCCCGTAGTGCCGACCGAATTCGGCCGGCTGGACCCCGCCCTGTTGATCGACCCTTCTGAACGGCAACCGAAGGGAGGGCAGCTGAGTCTTGACGAAATGCTTTGGGAGGAACACGAACACGATGAACATGAGCATGCGGCATTTCAGAGCGTCGAGTTCATCTCGGATGCTCCGCTCGATCCACGCCGGTTCATGGCGTTCCTGCAGAACCGTCCCGCGGGTCTCTACCGGGCGAAAGGCTTCATCGACTTCGGCGACGCCGGATCGGGCCGCAAGTTCGTCATGCAGCTCGTCGGCTCGTCATTGCGCTTCGAAAAGCAGCGTTGGGGTAACGGCCGGCCGCACCGCACGGCGCTCGTACTCATCGGCACGGGCATGTCCGCCGATGCCATTCGCGACGCGCTACGCGAATGTATCAGTGTCCCAGGCGAAACCGACGATCGGGGAATTCTCGGAGTACTGCGTTACGTCGAGTGATCGCGAGCCCTGAATCGACTGTGCAGCGTCTGCTTTGACACGCCGAGAACTTGGCCGATCTCGCCCCAGGAAAGGCCCGCCTCGCGACCGGCGAGTACGGCGTTGTCGTACTGGTCCTGGGCTCGTAGAAACTCGGGCAACTCCGGATCGGTGGCCCACCAAGGAACCGGATTGTCTGTCCCCATGGCGTCTTCTTTCTCGAGCCGTCACATTTTTTGACGGTTTGTTCGGGAGTATGCCGTGGGAGAGGGACAACTCCTTGCGGCGGCAGCTCAGTCGGTCTGGCCTGCGTATTACACCCAGCCGTATTACACCCACCGCGTATCGAAGCCGGCCCGACGCTCCGCAAGCTGCTGCTCGCGCTCCTCGGGCGTCACGAACTCCACGTTCGGCAGGTCGTCGAGCTCGTCATGTGACACCACTTGCTGGCTGACGATCCGAGGCGCGTTGTCCGGGTCGCCGCCGAGATTCTGGAATCGAATGGAGATCAGACCCTGATTCAGGCCACCCGTCGAAACCCAGTTCGCTGCACCGGGATCGGTCGGAGAGATCACGACGGTGTAGGTGCCGTCCGGGTTCGCCGTCATCTGCTCGTTGTTGAGGCTGGCCGGCTGGTCCCAGTAGTTGCCGGTGATGGTCCAGTCGTTGTAGGTCGGGACGACGAAGTAGCCTGCGTCGCCCGGATCGATCGTCAGCACGAGGGCTTCGTGGTCGTCGAGCTGGAACTGGCCGTTGCTCTGCTTCTGATTCGCCAGGAACTCCGCGTTGCTGGCCGGCTCACTCATCACGTTGGGATCGCCGGCCGTCGCCAACTCCATGTACTTGGCCTGCTCGTTGACGCCCCGAACGATCAATATCAGCGCCGTCACTGTGCCACGCACCGCAGGCGGCATATTCGGCAGCGGTGGGACGGCCGACACCAGTGACGTCAACACCGGGCTTCGGTTCACCACCGAGCCGAGGAATGTGAACCCGCCCAGCTGCGCGAACAGGCTGTCGGGCGGACCGCCGACGCGTTCGATCTCCAGGCCCATCGGCTTCTCGGCGTTCCAGTCGCCCAACGTGTTTCGGGACGCGATGATTGTGGAGCCGGGGGTGAGCTGGAGGTGGTTCGGCCGGCCGTCGGCCGGCTCGGCGCTCACCGTGATCTCGAAGGTGCCGTCGTCGTTGATCTCGAACTCGTCGTCAACGGTCAGGAGTTGCGACGTCGTCCCGGCGGTGCCCTCCAGCACGCTGAAGCTCGTATCGGCAGGCATGTCGTCGCGGAAGTCCCCGTCGCCGTCGACGTCGTAGAACTGCCCCCTGATCACATACTCCGACGATGCGCTCACTCCGGTGAAGCGGTAAATGGTGTCGGGATTGTCGTACAGGATGCGGGTGCCGCCCGAACTCTGCCCGTTCCACGTGTGGGGTGGTGCTACCTGCGTGACGAACTTCGGATTCATCGGGTTGAGCAATTGCTGCTGAAACGCTGCGGCCAAGGCGAATTCGTCGACGGCGTTGTCCAGCGCGGCGAGGTTGTCGGCGTCGGGGCCGCCGGGGAATTGCTGATGGCCGGCGATCAGGAACCCGGCTTTCAGAACGACTTTCATGAGCCGCACCGGCAGGGTCTTCACGGTCTGTGCGGCGATCTGTTCGGCTTCCAACTGCTCCGGCGTCTTGAGCGGGCTGTCCTCGGTGGACACCGACACAGTCTGCGCCGCGACAGACGTTGTCGGAGCGGTCTTCACGGTGTTGGCGGTGGCGGCGTCATGGCCGATCTCGCGGCGTACGATCGCCGCCTTGATCCACTCGGCCGGTGTCGGTGGCGGCTCGACCGGATCCCGGTTTACCTCGGCCGAGGGATTCAGCGCAGACAGCGCTCTCGAAACCGGCCGCTCGGTGCGCCGGGGCTTGCGTGACGGACGGTCTGCAGATTCCGAATCGCTTGCCGACGACGTCTTTTCGTCGTCGGACGCCGCGTCCGTCGAGCTTTGCTTCGCGGAGCGCTTGATGGCTTCTCGGATGGAGTTCTTCTTCGGCTTTGCCGGCTTTGCCTTTTCGGCCGGGTTGACCGATGGCCCAGCCGATGTCTCCGACGACTCCGACGCGGTCGATTCCCCGGTATCGGCAGACGCGATACCCGGACTGTTGGCGACCGCGATCCCGATGCCCAGCGCGACGGCCAACCCGCCGACGCGGCCGATGAACTGACTGCCGGGGCGATACCGGTTCGGATTCACGAATTGACACGTTAGGCCGCGCACGGGTGTGCCGGGCGCGAATTCGGGTAACAAGTACTTCATGCGACCGAACACCCTCGTGAAGACCGCGTCCGCAGCACTGGCCACCGCGCTGGTCGGTGGACTGGCGAGCCGCCCAGCGGAGTCGTCGTGGTACGCGGCATTGCGCAAGCCGTCGTTTCAGCCGCCCCGGCAGGCGTTCCCGATCGTCTGGCCGATTCTCTACACCGACATCGCGGCGGTATCGGCCTCGACGCTGGACACCCTGCGCGCCGAGAACCGGAGTGACCAAGCGCGGGCGTACAAGGCCGCCCTTGGCGCCAATCTCGTCATGAACGCGGGCTGGTCGTGGATCTTCTTCTCGCAGCGACGGTTGGGCACGGCGGCGGTGGCCGCGGCAGCGCTCACGGTCAGCAGTGCCGACCTCACGCGCCGGGCGGTCCAGGCGCAAGGCCCGCGGGCGGCGGTACTTGCCCCGTATCCGCTGTGGTGTGCGTTCGCGACCGCGCTCTCGGCACGGATCTGGATGCTCAACCGCGGCCGGTAGCGCCTTCGCCTGTCGGCATCATCAGCTGAACGGCTTGCGCTGATCCAGCCGACGCGATGCGAGGCCGGCGGCCCGCCACACCCGGGCGATCGCGTCGGCGTCTTCGTCGGTGACCAGATTGCCCATCACCCGCACGGCGATCCGCATCAGCGCCGTCGACCGCATGGCCACCGGCCCGGTCAACGGCAGGAACCGCGGCAGCGTGAGGAGAAGTGCCAACCGCCGGGCCACCGAGAAACCGCGCGCGTAGTGCTCGGTCAGCAGGGCGGGCCAGGCTTGAGACAGATCGCCGGAACCCAGAAGCTCGGCGGCAAGCCGGCCGGTCTCCAGCCCGTAGTCGATGCCCTCGCCGTTGAGCGGGTTCACGCATGCCGCCGCATCGCCGATGAGCATCCAGTTCGGGCCGGCGACTCCGGACACCGCGCCGCCCATCGGCAGCAGTGCCGACAGCCCCGCCCGCGGCTCACCGGTGAAACCCCACTCCTCGCGGCGCAGGCCGGCGTAGTAGGACATCAAGGGTCGAAGCGCCGCGTCGGCCGGCCGCTTCGACGTGGCCAGCGCCCCGACGCCGATGTTCACCTCACCGTTGCCGAGCGGGAAGATCCAGCCGTAGCCGGGCAGGACCTTGCCCTCGGGGGAGCGCAATTCGAGGTGCGACGTGATCCACGGTTCGTTGGCGCGCGGGGTGGCGATGTAGCCGCGGATGGCCACGCCGTAGACGGTTTCCTTGTGCCACGTCCGGCCGAGCACACGGCCGAGGGTCGAGCGTGCCCCGTCGGCCACGATCAGTTCGGTGCAACGCACTGCGCGGCCGTCGTCGAGCAATACGGTGTCCACGCGACCTTGTGAATCATGATCTACATCAACGGCTTTGACACCCAATAGCATCTTGGCGCCGTCGTCGGCGGCAACCGAGCGGATTCGGTCGTCGAGTTCGGTGCGCGGTACCGCGCTGCCGGTCGACGGGAACGACGGGCCGGGCCACGGCACTTCGACGTCGGCGCCGAAGCCCGACATCCGCAGACCCCGGTGCCGGATGCGGGTGTCGAGCCACGGCCCCATCCCGAGCCGTTCGAGCTCGGCGACCGCGCGCGGGGTCAGGCCGTCACCGCAGGCCTTGTCGCGGGGGAACTGCGCGCCGTCGATTACAAGCACGTCGCGGCCGGCGCGCGCCGCCCACGCGGCGGCTGCCGAACCTGCTGGTCCGGCTCCTACGACGACCACATCCGCATTGGTGCTCACGCTTCCCAGTATGTTGGCAGGGTGAGGACACCAGCGACCGTGGTGGCAGGCGTTGACTTCGGCGATGCGGCATTTGCCGCCGATGTCCGCGACGGTGTTGCCCGGATCGAAGACATGATGTCGGAAGAACTGGGCAAAGCCGACGAGTTGATGGCAGAAGCCGTCCAGCATCTGTTCCAGGCCGGTGGCAAACGGTTCCGCCCGCTGTTCACGGTGCTGTCCGCCCAGCTGGGGCCGCAGCCCGATGCGTGGCAGGTCACCGTGGCCGGCTCGGTGATCGAGCTGGTGCATCTCGCGACGCTCTACCACGACGACGTGATGGACGAGGCGCAGGTGCGCCGCGGCGCACCGAGCGCCAACGCCCGGTGGGGCAACAACATCGCGATCCTCGCCGGTGACTATCTGTTCGCGACGGCGTCGCGGCTCGTGTCGCGCCTCGGACCGGACGCCGTGCGTGTGATTGCTGACACATTCGCACAGTTGGTCACCGGCCAGATGCGGGAGACCCGGGGCGCCGCCGACCACGTCGACTCGATCGACCACTACCTCAAGGTGGTCTACGAGAAGACGGCCTGCCTGATCGCGGCGTCGGGCCGCTTCGGTGCGACGTTCTCGGGCGCCGACGACGAGCAGATCGAGCGGCTCAGCCGGCTCGGCGGGATCGTCGGCACCGCCTTCCAGATCTCCGACGACATCATCGACATCGACAGCGACCCCGACGAGTCCGGCAAGGTTCCCGGCACTGACCTGCGGGAAGGCGTGCACACGCTGCCCGTGCTTTACGCGCTTCGGGAAACCGGGCCGGAGGCCGACCGGCTGCGTGAACTGTTGGCAGGACCGGTTGAGCGCGACGAGGATGTCGCCGAGGCGCTGAGCCTGTTGCGCGGCTCGCCGGGCATGGCGCGGGCCAAGGAGACCGTCGCCTCCTACGCGGCGCAGGCCCGCGAAGAACTGGCCAACCTGCCCGACGGCCCGGGCCGTCATGCACTTGCCTCCCTCGTGGACTACACGGTCAATCGGCACGGCTGACGCGGAACCCAGGAGGGGTTGCTGAGCGTTGAATCGGCGTCAACTTTCCTAGTTTGTGAAGCGAGGAACTCCGATGACCTGGAATCCGCACGCGAACAGGCTCAAGACATTCCTGCTGCTGGTGGGCATGTCGGCGCTGATTGTGTTCATCGGTGCGCTGTTCCAGAGCCGCGCGATCCTTGGCCTGGCGGTGCTGTTCGCCGTCGGCATGAACGTCTACGTCTACTTCAACAGCGACAAGCTGGCGCTCCGCGCCATGCATGCTCAGCCCATCACCGAGGTGCAGGCGCCCGAGATCTACCGCATCGTCCGCGAGTTGGCCACGACCGCGCATCAGCCGATGCCGCGGCTCTACATCTCCGACACCGCCAACCCGAACGCGTTCGCGACGGGCCGCAATCCGCGCAACGCCGCGGTGTGCTGTACGACCGGCATCCTGCAACTCCTCAATGAGCGCGAACTGCGTGCGGTGTTGGGCCATGAGCTTTCCCACGTCTACAACCGCGACATCCTCATTTCGTGCGTGGCAGGCGCGATGGCGTCGGTCATCACCGCCCTCGCCAACATCGCGATGTTCGCGAGCATGTTCGGCGGCAACCGCGAGGGCGGCAATCCTCTTGCGATGCTGCTGGTTTCGTTCCTCGGCCCGATCGCGGCCACGGTCGTCAAGCTCGCGGTGTCGCGGTCACGTGAGTACCAGGCCGACCAGTCCGGCGCCGAGCTCACCGGCGACCCCTTGGCGCTCGCGTCGGCGCTGCGCAAGATCTCCGGTGGGGTCGAGGCCGCGCCGTTGCCGCCGCAGCCCCAGCTTGCCGACCAGGCGCACCTGATGATCGCGAGCCCGTTCCGGGCCGGCGAGCGCATCGGCAAGCTGTTCTCGACCCACCCGCCGATCGCCGACCGCATCCGCCGGCTCGAGGACATGGCGGGCCGCGGCCTCTAACCCCGCTTCTTTCGCACCGCGAGCGTGCGCGTCTGCTGCCCGACACTCCGTGTTCGGGCAGCATTCCGCGCACGCTCGTCGTCGTTGAGCGTCGCTCGCTGACGGATAGATACCCCCTAGGGGTACTTGCGCGCTGCGTTCTGCCGATGTAGCGTCAGCTCCGTTGGATACCCCCCAGGGGTATAGTTCGAGAGGAGCGAGTGATGACGGTGACGACCACGACGGACTGGTCTCTGCGGGGCGAATGGTTCGATGTGTGCAGCTGCAAGTTGCCTTGCCCGTGCAGCTTTGCCCAGGAGCCCACGCATGGCGATTGCCTGTTCACGCTCGTCTGGAAGATCCACGAGGGCCACTACGGTGCAACGGATCTCAGCCATCTCGGCGTGGTCGCGCTCGGCGAGTTCAAGGGCAACATGTGGGTCGGCGACCCGGACGCCACGATGTCGCTGATGTTCTACATCGACGACAAGGCCGATGCCGACCAGCGCCACGCCCTCGAGCAGATTTTCACCGGGTACGAGGGTGGCTGGCCCGGCGAATTCGGCAGTCTCATCGGTGAATTACGGGGTATCGAGTACGCCCCGATCACGTTCGATGCGGCTGAGGATCTGGCGTATTGGCGGGCCGAGATCCCCGGCAAGGTCGACGTTCGTGTCGAGGCGCTGACCGGGCCGACCGCTGATCCGAACAAGCGGGTGACGACGGTCAACGCGCCGGGCGCGGAGGTGGGCCCGGGTCAGGTGGCGACGTGGGGCGTGGTCAAGAAGGACGAGGCTGTCGGTTTCGACTTCTCGCATGAATACCGCGGCGGGTCGAGCAAGCATTTCCCGTTCGACTGGCGGCCGCAGTCCTGACGGCACTGCGCGAGCGTGCGCGGACTGCTGCCCTGACACGGAGTGTCGGGCAGCAGACGCGCACGCTCGCGGTGCATAGGGTGCAAAGGGGTGCAAAGGGGACCGGCTACGCGGCGTCGGCGAGGGTTTCGACGAAGGTCGGGGTCACCCGCAGCACGCCCGCACTGGGGATGTCGTAGAACAGCCCGATCACGTTGACGCCACGGGCCAGCGGATGCTCGCGCAGGGTCTGCACCTGGACCGCGATGTTGACCATCGACAGCTGATCCACCAACCCGAACCCGGCCGCCGCGGCTGAGCGGGCCACCGGATGCCGCCCGTCGTCGAAGGCCTCCAGCGTCGGATTGCCTTCGGACAGCCAGGCTTTCAAATACTCGTCACTAGCACCGCGAGGTTGCATGTTGCCCAACAGCGCGTTCATCGCACCGCAGCTGGAGTGCCCGCACACCACGATCGAGCTCACGTGCAGCCGGTCCACCGCGAACGCGATCGCGGCCTCCATGGACGGATCGGTCTGGCCCGCCGGGATCATGTTCCCGACGTTGCGGACGGTGAACAGGTCGCCCGGACCGCTGCTGGTGATGACGTTGGGGACGATGCGGGAATCGGTGCACGTGATGAACAACGTCTCCGGCCGCTGGGCATGCGCGAGCTCTTTCATGTGCGGGCGCAACACCGGTGCGGTGCGGCGATGGTAGGCCGCCAGACCGTGCAGCACCGAGGCCGAATGATCGTGCTGCTGCCACGAACTCCACGGCACCACACCGGAACGCTTGTCGAACGGGGTGAAGCCGCGCATCGGCGGACCGGCCACCGCACTGGCCATCTCGACCGCGCCGACGTCGTGGATGTCGACCGTGCCGCCGGTCGCGACGTGCTGGCGCTGCCATTCCTCGATGGACTCGTGGGCGGCGTGGTCGATGAAGTCGACGGACAGTTCGACGGTGGCGTGGGCTCCCGCAGGAACGGTCGACAGTGCGCTCGTGAGCTTGGGCAGGGACAGGAACGTGCACGAGCCCTCGATCACGACGCGCCAGGTGTTCTCGCCGGTGGGTTCTGCGACGATCTTGGCGCGCACGACGCGCCACACGGTCAGCGCGACGGCGAGGGCGAGGCCGATAAGCACACCTTCGAGCAGATTGAGGAACACCACGCCAAGCACGGTCACCACGTACACCGCGAAATCGCCTGTGAGCCGGGCGGTTTCGATGTGTGCGCGTTTGACGAGCTGGCAGCCGATGACGATCAGCAGGCCGGCCAATGCCGCAGTCGGGATCAGCTGGGCCAGTCCGGCGAACGGCAGCGCGAACACCAGGACCCACACGCCGTGCATGATCGCCGAGGCCCGCGTGCGGGCGCCCACGGCTACGTTGGTCGAGCTGCGCACGATGACGCCGGTGACGGGCAGGCCGCCGATCGCACCCGAAACCATGTTCGCGGTGCCCTGGCCGAGCATCTCGCGGTCGAAGTTGGTGCGCGGCCCGTTGTGCATGCGGTCGACCGATACGGCCGACAGCAGGCTCTCGACGCTCGCGATCAGGGCGACCGTCAGCACGCCCGTGGCGAAGGCGCCCCAGTTACCGTCTGGCAGGCTCGGCAGGGCGATGGCGTCGATGAGCGAACCGTCGAGCTGGATGCGGGGGACATCGAACGGCATCAGCACGCTCAGTGCGGTCACGCCTGCGATGGCGACCAGCGGACCGGGCACCTTCTTGATCGGCTGGGGCACCCACCGCCAGCCGATCAGGATCGCGATGACGAGCACGCCCAGCAGCAGTCCCGCGCCGTGTGCGGAGGCCAGCTGACCCGGCAGCTCGGTCACGTTGGCCCAGGCCGAGCTATTGGAGCTGCCCCCCAGCAACACGTGTACCTGCTGCAGCGCGATCGTGATGCCGATGCCTGCGAGCATCGCGTGGACGACGACGGGCGAGATGGCCAGTGCCGCGCGCGCCACCCGGCTGAGCCCGAACAGCACCTGCAGCACGCCCGCGCACACCGTGATCGCGCACGTGACGGCCCAACCGAACTCGGAGACGAGGCCCGCGACGATCACGGTCAGACCGGCTGCCGGACCGCTGACCTGGAGCACGGAACCGCCAAGCGCGCCGGCGACGATGCCACCGACGATGGCGGCGATCAACCCGGCGAGTACCGGTGCGCCCGAGGCGACCGCGATGCCCAGCGAGAGGGGGAGCGCGACCAGGAACACCACGAGCGAGGCGGGCAGGTCGTACCGCAGCACCGCCTCGGCTCTGTCTTTTAATGGAATCGTTTGCTGCATCTCGTGCTCCCGTCCGGGGTGAGGTGGGCATCCGGGCAGGCGTCGTCGCGCGCCCGGTCACTGTGCTGACACCGTTGTCACTGATACGTGGGTGAAAGACGTTGCACGACAGCGCGACACAAGTCGACTTATGGTCCGCTGCGATTCGGCAACATCCAATTGCTATGGGCGAGGCTATTTATCAGTTTCTGAACCCGTCAAGGAAGGGTCGCGGACACATAGAGAACCCAAATCTTCTACCGAGCGCCGTAGGGTGCGAATTGGGGTGTTGTACAGGCAAAACTCACCGTGCCGAAATGTCGGTGGTTACCAGGAATTGACGGGTGCGTATGAAAAGCTGTGTATTGCAACAAAATTGGCTTGGCTCACGTAGTGATCTTGAAGGTGAGCCACGTCATAGTCGTTTGTGTTCAACGGGTTTACCTGAGAACTCGATATGAACTTCGTGACAGCCATCTATGCGCTCCGCACAATGGGATCATGACGATGATGTCGGTATCCCCTCGTGCTCAGCAACCGCGGCAGGCGATCCTCGGCCAGTTGCCGCGGATTCACCGCGCCGACGGTTCGCCGATCCGGGTGTTGCTGGTGGACGATGAGCCGGCGCTGACCAATCTCGTGAAGATGGCACTGCACTACGAGGGTTGGACCGTCGACGTCGCGCACAACGGTCAGGACGCGGTGGCGAAATTCGATGCGACCGAGCCCGATGTCGTGGTGCTCGACATCATGTTGCCCGATATCGACGGCCTGCAGATTCTGCAACGGGTGCGCGAGGCCGACGGCTATACGCCGACGCTGTTTCTCACCGCGCGCGATTCGGTGCTCGACCGCGTATCCGGACTTACAGCAGGCGCCGACGACTACATGACCAAGCCGTTCAGTCTCGAGGAACTTGTCGCCCGGTTGCGCGGTCTGCTGCGGAGGTCCAGCCACACCACGCCGCCTTCGGATGAGGTACTCAAGGTCGGCGACATGGTGCTCGACGGGGCCAGCCGTGAGGTGACGCGGGGCGGCGAACCCATCGGGCTGACCGTGACGGAGTTCGAGCTGTTGCGCTATCTCATGCGCAACCCGCGCCGGGCGCTGAGCCGTGCCGAGATTCTCGACCGGGTGTGGAACTACGGCTTCGGTGGCAAGTCGAGCATCGTCGACCTCTACATCTCGTATCTGCGCAAGAAGGTGGACGCCGGGCGCGAGCCGATGATCCACACCGTGCGCGGCGTGGGCTATATGCTGCGCCCCGCCGAAACCACGCAATGACCGGCCCCCGATGGTGGCCGCGCTCGCTGCGCAGGCAATTGGTGCTCGGGGTGACGTCGATCGTCACGGTGGTGCTGCTGGCGGTCGGCGTGCTGTCGGTGTACAGCCTGCACACCTACGTCTCGACCATGAGCGACACCGAGGTGTCCCGGTCGCTGGCCGCATTCAGCCACTCCTACGACAAACTCCGCGAGAAGGAGGAAAAGCACCAGATCACCAACGACGAAGAGGCGCTGACCGCATTCGTCGGCCAAGCCCCTGGCAACCTCATCGCGGTGCTGCACGACGGCGAGGTCGTGCAGTCGGCGATGTTCTCCGACGGCGAGCCGCACCCGGCGCCCGGTGCCGTCGTCAAAGCACTCGACGCGCAGTCGTGGGACCAGCATGAACCGCGCACGATCAAGCTGCCAGTCTTGGGTTCGTATCGGGTGTGCAGCCAGCCCGCCGGCGACGGGGACGTGCTGGTTTCGGGCGTTTCGCTGGACAGCGCCAACCTGATGATCGCCCGCAAGACCGTGACCGTCGCGGTGATCATCATCGTCGCGCTCATCGTGACAGCGATCGCGACCGTCGCTGTCGTGCGCATCGCGTTGCGGCCGTTGCGCCGGGTGGCGGCCACCGCGGCCAAGGTGGCGACGCTGCGGCTGGACGGCGACGACCACCGGATCACCGCACGCGTGCGCGACAAGGACACCGATCCGGACAACGAAGTCGGCATTGTTGGGGAGACGCTGAACCAGTTGCTGGTGAACGTCGACAGCGCGCTGGCCGAACTCGCCGCCTCCGACCGGCGCACCCGGCAGTTCCTCACCGACGCCAGCCACGAGCTGCGCACGCCGTTGGCCGCCATCCAGGGCTATGCCGAACTCACCCGGCAGGACAGCGCGAATCTCCCCCCGACCACCGAGTATGCGCTGGCGCGCATCGAGGCCGAGGCGCGCCGGATGACGGTTCTTGTCAGTGACCTGTTGTTGCTGTCGCGGCTCGGCGAAGGCCAGGACCTGGAGACCGACGACGTCGACCTCAGCGATCTCATCGTCGACGTAGTCAACGACGCCGCGGTGTCGGCACCCACGCACACCTGGCTCGCGCGCCTCCCCGACGATCCCGTCTCGGTACGCGGGGACCGGGTCCGCCTGCATCAGGTGGTGAGCAATCTGCTGACGAACGCCAGGATGCACACGCCGCCCGGGTCGACGGTGACCATCACGCTCACGGTCGACGGCGAACATGCCGAATTGACCGTGGCCGACGACGGTCCGGGTATCGACGCCGAATTGTTACCGAACTTGTTCGGGCGTTTTGTGCGAGCCGATAAATCGCGTTCGCGTGAATTGGGGAGCACCGGTCTCGGGCTCGCGATCGTCGCGTCGATTGTCGAAGCTCACAAAGGCAGTGTGACTGTGGTGTCGGCCGCCGACGAGACCGTGTTTACCGTGCGTATCCCCATGTCAACACGGTCATTGACGCCGCAGGTACCCGCTCTGTGAATTCTTTGAATTCGCCCTGTATTTGATTGGCGCATAACCGTATGTGTTCGATATGAATTGATGGAATTGCCTGAATTCCGCGCCTAGGCTGAAAGCGAGTTCAGTCGAATACGAAAGGGAATTCGCAGCATGAGAAAAACGGTTATCGCGTCCCTCACCGCCGGCCTGGCGCTCACCGGATTGGCACTCGCCGGCCCGGCCGCCGCGGCGCCGACGGGCCAGACCTCCGCGCAGCAGACGATCAAGGAGCTCGAAGCCGAGGGCTATCGCGTCATCCAGACGAAGGTCGGGAGCGGCTCGATCGACGACTGCACCGTGAGCGCGGTCCGACCGGGCCGCGACATCACCGAGTTGCGGGCGGCCCCGCGTGGCAACACCGAGGAAGTGGTCCGCTACACCACGGTCTACGTCGATCTGAAGTGTGGCTGAGCGTCGCGTAATTGACGCCCGAGCGGTTGGCCCCGCTGTTGGGGCCGGGTTAGGGTTGCGGCGTGCGGAGCAGAATGTTGATCGGCCTGGTAAGCGCCGCGGGGGCGGCTGTCATGAGCGTTCCCGGAGTAGCGGCGGCAGAGCCGGCACCACCGCCACCCCCGGTGGTGCCCAACGTCAATGCGTTCGCACCGGTGAAGACCTCGGAATACGCGGTCATGGACAACAACTGGTACGCCTTCGCCACACCTGAGGGCGTCACCTGTGTCCTGCAGCGGTCCGGTGGTTACGGCTGCAGCGGGCCCATCCCGGCCGCACCCAACGGGGCCAACCTGGTGAGCGGCGGGCCGGGTGTTCCCGGCTTCGCCAGTTCCCCGGCCCCGGTGTTCGCCGCGGCCGGGGCGGCCAAGCCGCTGCCGCCGAACAGCCGCATCAGCTATCAGACCGTGAGCTGTGGGACCGACGGTGTGATGACCGCCTGCATCGACGGTCGCAACCAGGCCGGGTTCGTGATCAGCCCGGCAGGCAGCTTCGTCATCGGCGAACAGCCGTCGGATTTCAAGCCCACGTTCCAGATCGGCTAGTTCAGCCGATCCCTTCCAGCGTCTCCACCTCACTGGTCCCGATCTTCGAAATCACGTGCGGTGAACGGCGACTCAGGATCCAGTACCACGCGAGCGCCGCGGCCACCGTCGCGATGAACAGCCACGGGATGACGTTGAGCGGGTAGGCCGGAACCGGATAGACGTTGGCGTAGAACACATATGCCATCGATGCGATGGCCACCGCGGCGGCAGGCCACACCAGCGGAACGCGGGCGTTGATGCTGCGCAGGAACTTCACGGCCGCAAGGGCCGCGGCGGCATAGGCCACCATGTAACCGTAGGTGCCGTAGGTGTCCACCCAGGTGACGACGTCCATCGGGTCGACGCCGTTGAGGTACATCACGATCGACACCGCGATGACGAACGGGCTCACCGTGAGCAGCGCGCGGTGCGGGGTCAGGTGCGTGGGGTGCGTGCGGCCGATCGCGGACGGCACCACACCCTCCTTGCCCATCACGTACAGGATGCGCCCGATGACGTTCATGGGTGCGACGACGACGGCGAAAAACGATGCGGCGATGCCGAAGTTGAGGATGGGATTGAACCACGTCGGCATACCGACCAGTGTCGCGATGTCGTCGAGGGGCTGTGCGGATTCGCCCAACGCGGGTCCGAGCGCGGCGACCTGGGTGTAGGCGGCGAAGATGTAGAGCACGCCGACGCCGGCCGCGCTCCACATGATCGCGCGCGGCACCGCGCGGTAGGGGTCCTTGGCCTCGCGGGCCAGGGCGTCGGAGCTCGAGAAGCCGACGAAGCCGAGAATCGCCAGCACCATACCGACCGCGATGCCCGACGGTTGGGCGCCGCTGAAGTCGAACTGCTCGGCGTCGAATGCGTCGGCCCCGAGGTGTACCAGCGTCACGACGAGCAACAGCGCGATGATGAAGATCGAGATCAGTTCCAGCACAAGGGAAACGCGTGCCGAGAGTCGGATACCGCGAATGGTGAACAGCGTCGCGAGGGCGCCGAGGACGATGGCCAGCACGATCTGGGCGACCAGTCCCTGCACCGGGATGCCGAGCTGGTTGAGCAGCGTCGCGGTGTAGGCCACCGACCCGCTGAGCGATCCGGCCGCGATGCCGAAGCAGCCGATCAGCAGGCTCACGCCGGTCAGGTAGGCGCCGAACGGCCCCAAAGTCGTTGCGGCATAGCTGTAGAGCGATCCGGCTGAGGACCGGCGTTTGGCGAACTGCGAGATGCAGTAGCCGACCGAGAGAATCACGACCGTCGCGAGCGCGAACGAGATCCAGGTGCCGTTGCTCGCGGTCGTGTAGATGGCGGCGGCGGTGAACGCGATGACGGCGCTCGGGGCGATGTTGGCGATGGCCTGAGCGGCGAGTTCGCCGCCGCCCATCACGCCGCGCCGCAGCCCGGCGTCACCGGTCGTGGTGCCGGTCTGAAGGTCTTCGGACACTGAGTCTCTCGATTCTGATCAGGCGGAGGGGATGAGGAGTTGACGCAGCGCGTGGCCGGCGGCGAGATCGTCGAGCGCGGCCGCGGCTTCTTCGAGCGGCCGGCGCCCGGAGATCATCGAGGAGAGGTCGAGGTTGCCCGCCATGACCTCGTCGACGAGCGCGGGGATGTCACGTTCGGGCACGGCGGATCCGTAGTTCGAGCCGAGGATTCGCTGATCGCCTTCGGCAAGGGCGAGCGGGTCGAACGTCGCGCGCTCGCCTGCAGGGGGCAGGCCGACGATGACCGCGGCGCCGCCGAGGCCGAGCGCGGCGATGGCCTGCTCGGTGGTCACGATCTTGCCGATCGCGTCGAACACATAGTCGAAGCCGTCGGCGACGACAGCGCGCAACGCGGCAACGACGTCGTCGGCGGTAGATGCGTCCACCACGTCGGTGGCGCCGAGTTTGCGTGCCAGGTCGAGCTTTTCGGCGACGACGTCGACCGCGACGATGTGCGCGGCGCCGGCCAGTCGCGCGCCCTGGACACATGCCAGCCCGACGCCGCCGCAGCCGATCACCGCGACGGTCGAACCGGGCTGAACTCCGGCGGTGTTGCGGACCGCGCCCACACCGGTGGCGATCGCGCAGCCGACGATCGCGATGTCCTCTAGCGGTGCGTCCTTGCGGACCTTGATCGCGCCGCTGCGGGGGACCACGACCTGCTCGGCATACGACGAGACACCCAGGTAGTGGTGGATGGGGCCGCGCTCGTTCGAGAGCCGTGTGGTGCCGTCGTACAGCGTGCCGCCCGCCGCCACGACCGAGGCGACCAGCGAGCACTGAGCCGGCCGGCCTGCCTTACATGCGCGGCACTCGCCACAGCCGGGGACCCAGCTCAGCACCACGTGGTCGCCCGGTTCGAGGTCGTCGACGCCCGCCCCTACCGCGGTGACCACGCCGGAGCCTTCGTGTCCGAGCACGACCGGTGCCGGGACATCCCAGGCGCGGGTGGTGACATGCAGATCGGAGTGACACACGCCGGCGGCGGCGACCTTGACGCGAACCTCGCCCGGGCCGGGGGCGGCGAGGTCGACCGTCTCGACCGTGATGGTGCCGTCGCCGTCGAAGACTGCGGCCCGAATCTGTGTCGTGTCCTGCGATTGGTCGGTTTGAGGTGCGGACACCGCCGTGCCTTTCTTTAATCGGGGGGCACCACCGCGTGTAGGGTTCAATGCCATAAAACGCTGCGACGTGTTTTACACCACTAAACGAATGGCCGTCAACACATGGGGAGGACTGCTGTGCCGGACAGCGCGGAGACGGGGATGGGCCGTGCCGGGGCCCGGCTGCGCGAGTTCCGTCGCGAGCGCGGGCTGAGCCTGACCGAGGTGGCCGCGCGGGCCGAGGTGACCAAGGGCTTTCTGAGCCTCGCCGAGCGCGGCATGACCAATGTGTCGGTGCCGGTACTGATGCGCATCTGCGACGCGCTGGAAATCGGCATCGGAGACCTGTTCGAGTACCCGTCGGCACCCGTCGTGCGCAGTGGTGCCGGCGCACCGCTCGAGATGGGCGGGGTCGATGTGCGCGAGGAGCTGCTGACTCCGAAGGCCGAGCGGCACGTGCAGGTGATGCACACCGTGATGCGCCCGGGCGGCGGTTCGGGCGGGGCGTATCGGCTCGATGCCGCAACGGTTTTCGTCTACGTGCTGCGGGGCCGTCTCAGCATCGCCGTCGACGGCGAGAACACCGTCCTCGACACCGGCGACTGCCTGACGTTCGATGCGACGCGGTTGCACGACTGGCACAACCCGACCGACGGCGAGGCCGAGGTGCTGTGGACCATCGCGCCGCCCGTCGGCGCCGAGGACTTCCGCGCCGCCGTGCGTGGCGACTGAGGCTCAGAACCCCGAGCTGTGCACCTCGTGACCGGTCTTCTCGGCCATGAGCCCCCGATACGCCTCCTCGACGGTGGAGCCGTGGTTGATCACCGCATCGACCTCACGGGCGATCGGCATGTTGAGCCCGAACTTGTCGGCGAACTCCATGATCACGCTCGCGGCCTTCACGCCTTCGGCGACCTGATTCATCGAGGCGATGATCTCGTCGATCTTCTTGCCTGCGCCGAGTTGCTCGCCGACGTGGCGGTTGCGGCTGCGCTGGCTCGTGCAGGTGACGATGAGATCGCCCATGCCTGCCAACCCGGCGAACGTGTCGCGGTGCCCGCCCGCCGCCTCGCCCATCTTGGCCATCTCGCGGACCGCACGGGCCATCACCATGGCGCGCGTGTTCTCGCCGATGCCCAGTGAGTAGCCCATGCCGACCGCGATGGCGTAGACGTTCTTCAGCGCACCAGCCATCTCGACGCCGGTCACATCATCGGTCGTGTATGTGCGAAAGCGTTTGGTGCGGAACAACTCTGCCAGCTTGGCCGCCAAATGCTGGTCGGGCATGGCGAGCACGGCCGCGGCGGCATAGCCCTCGGCGACCTCGCGCGCGATGTTCGGGCCGGCCAGAATTCCGGCCGGATGTCCAGGCAGCACCTCGTCGACGATCTCGCTCATCCGCATGTTGGTGCCCTGTTCGAGGCCTTTGACCAAAGACACGACCGGCACCCACGGGCGGAGTTCGCGGGCCAGCTCCATGAGCACACCGCGGAAGCCGTGCGACGGCACGCCCATCACGATCACGTCGGCGCAGTTGGCGGCCTCCGAGAAGTCGTTGGTTGCCTTGAGGTTTTCCGGCAGCGCCACCTCGTCGCCCAGATACCGGGAGTTGCGGTGATTGTCGTTGATGTCCTTGGCGGTCTCGGCCGAACGCACCCACTGCAGCGTCGGGCCGCGTCGCGCACAGATCGAGGCGACGGTGGTGCCCCAGGAGCCTCCACCGAGGACGACGACGTTCGGTTCGCGTTGCGCTGGTGCCATGGCGCTCAGCGTATTGCCGGGACGCGGCCCTTGACCGCAAGTTGCTGAACTGACTCAGCCGCGTTTGGCGGCGCGGATCGAGCGTGCGCCGATCGCGGCTGCGGTGAGGCAGGCCAGCGCCACCGCGGCGGCGAACCAGGGAAAGACCGTCGCGAGGTCCCACCTTGTCGCGGCCCAGCCCGCGAGCAGCGTGGGAGCGGCCATCGCGGTGTAGGCCAGCACGTAGAACGCCGACATCGTCTCGCCGCGTTGGTCGGCGGGTACGACGTGCGACAGGTGGCGTAACGAGCCGCCGAACCCCAGCCCGAAGGTTGCGCCGAGCAGCGCCGCGGCGACGAACACCAACGGCCAAGAGTGCATCAGCAGCACCGGAACCGTAAGCAGCAGCGTGATCGCCATACCTATGTCGCCCAAGATCGCGGCGCGGTAGGCCGGGATGCGCGTTGCGGCGAGCTGAACCAGCGCCGCGGAGAACGCGGTCACCCCGACCACGCCTCCGCCGAACAGCAGGTTGTCGATGTGGGTCTGGTGGGCGGCCAGCGAAGGATAGAGCGACAGCAGCACCCCGAGCACCGACCACGACGCCATCGCGCCGAGTGCGGCGAACCAGAAGTCGGACCGGATCTCTTGGGACACCGCGGGTTTGGAGATCCGGATCGGCCCCGACGACCGGGAGGTGTGCGTTTCGCGCAGGGCGATCACGCCGACTCCGACGATGACGCAGACGACGGCGACCACGGCGTACGGGGTGCGCAACGGATGCGGGGCGTACTGCGCCAGCATGGCCGAGCCGACGATCGCCACCGTCATCCCGATGTTGAACGCGACGCCGCTGAGCTGGCCGGAGCGCACGCCGAGGTGCGGGCGGAGGTCGAGGAGCGCGGCCGCGGCGACCACCACGATCGAGCCGACCGCGGCGCCGTGGATGGTCCGGGCGACCAGCAGCAGTGCCATGGTGTCGGCCACCAGGAACACTCCGAGTCCCACGATCATCGCGACGAGCGCGAAGAGCAGCACCGGCTTGCGGCCGACGACGTCGGAGATCCGGCCCGACACCAGGACGGCCGCAAGGGCCGCGATGGCGTAGACGGCGAACACGATCGTGGTGGCCAGCGGCGTCAGGTGCCAGGCCGACTCGTAGATGCCGTAGAGCGGTGCGGGCACACCCGATACCCCGAGTGCGACGCCGCTCAGGACAAGCAGCAACGGGTAGGCCCAGCGTTGCGTGTCATGGACGATCGAGCGGTCGACCGCGACGGGCGTCATCGCCACTCCTCATGGGGTAGGTTTGATGATGATCGAACTTCATCGAGCGTACGCCGGGTTTGATCATCATCAAACTTATTTTCCGGTGATGGAGGGCACATGGGAGAGGCGCCGGTAGCCGAGGCGGTCCGCCGCCCTGTCGCGTCGATTCACCAGGTGCTGTCCGCGTTGCAGGATCCGGTGCGGCTGGAAATGGTGCGACGCCTCCACAACGCAGGCGGGCCGGTCAAGTGCGCGGCCCTGTACGACGGCATCAACAAGTCGACGGCGACTCACCACTTCAACATCCTGCGCGACGCCGGACTCATCGTGCGCGAGCCCGTCGATGGGCACACTCACCAGCGGCTGCGGACCGCCGACGTCGATGCCGCGATTCCGGGCCTGCTGGATTCCGTTGTCGGACAGGCGAACCGGGAAGTGGACGAGGACAGCTGAGGGGTCCCGGCTCTTTCCTGACTTTTTCGCGAGTTTCCGCAACGCCAGTAAAGTTAACATGCATACTGACCATGAAGAACAGGTAGGCGCACCGCGGCGATCGGTGCGCCTCTCGTCGCTGCGCGCCCTGCGCGTAGTGGATCGTGTGCATATTCGTTCGAATATGTTGACTTATCCCGCTTTCCATCTGATTCGGCGGTTGTAATCCCGGCGTGGTTGCGGCGCCACTGGCGGCTGGCGTGGTCAAGTCGTACGCGGACCATCCGGCACTCGTCGAACTATGTGAATGAGAATTCGGCAAAACGTTGACGACGGCACAGAGACGGCTATACCGTGCCAACCACTGCGGTTACGACTCTGCGGGTGTCGAGAGGGAATCAACTGTGCCTACTCAATTTCGTGACGAGAGAGGATGACCGCGTCTCCTGAGCGCGTGTCTGACGAAGTCGGGCGGGAACGCGGGCTCGACGCCATCGAAGATTGGACCACCGGCTACGTCAGGCGCCATCCGATTGCGTCGCTCACCACGGTCGGTGACCAGTTCGTCCTCGGAGTGCGCACCCTGCAGTACTTGTTCACCGATCTGTTCACCGGCCGCTTTCAATGGCAGGAATTCATCAGGCAGGGCGCTTTCATGGCAGGCACGGCGGTGCTGCCGACGGTTCTGGTGGCACTGCCCATCGGCGTCACGCTGTCGATCCAGTTCGCACTGCTGGCCGGACAGGTCGGCGCCACCTCGCTCGCCGGCGCTGCCAGCGGCCTGGCCGTCATCCGGCAGGCCGCCTCGCTCACGGCCGCGATCCTGATGGCCGCCGCGGTCGGATCGGCGATCACCGCCGATCTGGGTTCGCGCACGATGCGCGAGGAAACCGACGCGATGGAGGTCATGGGCGTATCGGTCGTGCGACGTCTGGTGGTGCCGCGGTTCGCGGCGGCCGTCATGGTCGGCGTCGCACTCACCGGCGTGGTGTGCTTCGTCGGCTTCCTGGCCAGTTATCTGTTCAACGTCTACTTCCAGAACGGTGCGCCAGGCAGCTTCGTCGCCACCTTCTCGTCGTTCGCGACCACCGAGGACATGATCGTTGCGCTCGTCAAGGCGGTGATCTTCGGCGCGATCGTCGCCGTGGTGTCGTGCCAGAAGGGGCTGTCCACGGTCGGCGGGCCGACGGGTGTCGCGAACTCCGTCAACGCAGCCGTCGTCGAATCGATTCTGGTGCTGATGGTGGTCAACGTCGCGATCAGCCAGCTCTACATCATGCTGTTCCCGCGGGTGGGGCTGTGACATGACGGCCTCGACCTTCGTACCTCCGCTCTTGGCGCCGGTCGTCCGGCTCTACCGAAGTGCCTCCACGCCGGTCATCCGGCTCGGGCACATGCTGGTGTTTTTCGTCCAGGCAGTCGTGGCCGTGCCGATCGCACTGCGCCACTACCGCAAAGAGTTCGTTCGGCTGCTGTCCGATATCACTTGGGGGAACGGTTCTCTCGTCGTCGGCGGAGGCACCGCCGGGGTGGCGATCGTGCTTGGTGTCACCGTCGGCGCGCTCGTCGGTATAGAGGGCTACAACTTCTTGGACCTGCTCGGGCTCGGGCCCGCCACGGGCATCATCTCCTCACTGGTGAACACCCGTGAGCTCGCGCCGATCGCCGCGTCACTGGCGTTCGCGACGCAGGCGGGCTGCCGGTTCACCGCGCAGCTGGGCTCGATGCGCATCGCCGAGGAGATCGATGCGTTGAACGCCTTGGCAATTCGGCCCATTCCGTACCTGGTGACGACGCGGTTGATGGCCTCGGTGGTCGCGATCGTGCCGCTCTACGTCGCCTGCCTGGCGGTCAGCTACCTGACGAGCCAACTCGTGGTGTTCGCGATCAGCGGCGGTTCGACGGGTTCTTACCTGCACTACTTCACGATGATGTTGTCCGGCCAGGACATCCTCTACTCGTTGCTCAAGGCGATCGTCTTCGTGTGGATCGCGTCGACGATCCAGTGTTACTACGGCTTTTACGCGAGCGGCGGTCCCGTCGGGGTGGGCGTGGCCGCCGGTCACGCCATGAGGGCCAGCATCACCGTTGTGATCATGGTCAACATGCTGCTCACCATGGCGCTGTGGAGCGTCGATTCCGGGGCGAGGTTCGGGGGGTGAGAAGCCACATTGCCGAATTCCATTGAGCTGGACGGTCGCGGACCGTCGGACCGCCAACTGCTGGGCTGCGGCGTCGCGCTGCTGCTGGTGGTGTCGATCGTGACGGCGGCGCTGCTGGTCAAGTCGACCGGTCGGCTCGACCCGTACGTCAGAGTCGTCGCCAACCTCGTCAACGTCGGCGACGGACTGCCCCAGCGGTCCGACGTGAAGTACCACGGCGTGCTGGTCGGCATGGTGCAGGAAGTCACGCCTGCCGCGCACGGCAACCCCAACTACGTGCACATCGACCTCAATCCCGAGTACGCCAAGTCGATTCCGGGCACGGTGACCGCGCGCGTCGTGCCGAGCAATGTGTTCGCGGTGTCGTCGGTCCAGCTGGTCGATCAGGGCCCGGGCCCGGCCATCCAGTCCGGCGCGCATATTCCCGAGGACACCGAGTTGCCGACGGTGTTGTTCCAGACCACCATCAGCAAGCTGCGCGACATCCTGGCTGCGACCGGACGCGGCCGCGAGGACAAGACGGTCGGCATCCTGGCTGCCGTCAACGCCGCCACCGAGGATCGTCGCACCGAATTGTTGGCCAGCGGCGCTCAATTGAACCGGCTCATCGACGAAACCAACGCGATCGTGGCCGCCGAGCCCGGCGGGACGACGGTCTCAGCCCTCATCGACGCCACCCGAGGACTGCAGGCCACCGCGCCCGAACTGCTTGATTCGCTGCAACAGGCGGTCGAGCCGATGCGGGTCCTGGTCGAACAGCGGTCTCAGCTCGACACGCTGATCAGCGGTGGCATGCACACCATGGACACGACCCATACCGCGCTCAACAACCACACCGACCGGCTCGTCAAGATCACGTCCGAGATGACCCCGGTGCTCGGCAACCTGGCGCAGACGTCCCGCCACTGGGTGCCGGCCTTCGTCAAGCTGAATCAGCTGTCCGACAAGTTCTTCAACGAGGTGTGGATGCACGATCGCGACACCGGCAACATGCGGGTGAACCTGTCGTTCACGCCCAGCTACACCTACACCCGGGCCGACTGCCCACAGTACGGCGAGCTCAAGGGGCCGAGCTGCTACACCGCGCCGCTGGTGGGGACGCGACCGGCCATGCCCGAGGTACTGCTCCCGCAGAACTACCAGCCGCCCAAGGATCTCGCGCCGCCGCCGGGCACGGTGCTGGGAGAGAACGGAAACCTCATCGCCGTCGGCCCGCCGCTGATCAACCCGAACCCGAGCCTGGCCGACCCCAATCCGCCACTGCCGCCCGAGATGACGCCGCAGCCACCGGTTCCCGGGTCCGCGAACCCAGCGCTGATCCCGACCCCGCCGCCACCGGTGAACCAGTCCCCGGTCGCGCCCGTCGCGCCCAATCCGTGGAATCCGCCCCCGCCCGGGCCTGCGCCGCCCCCGGGGCCGCCGCTACTTCCCGCCGAGGCCGCACCAGCGTCGTTCGGCGGCAACGTCGGCCCGGTCGGCAGCGTGCAGGAACGCACCCAACTCAGCGTCATCACCGGCCAGCCCGCCACGGCCGCCACCCAGCTCCTGCTCGGCCCCGTGGCGCGGGGCATGACGGTGTCCATTTCTGAGGAGCCCCGATGAGATACCGCGGCGCACTGATCGGACTGTCGTTGTTCATGGTGGTGGCGGTCGCGTTGACGTGGCTGGTCTACGTCACGCTGCGCCGCGACGTGGCAGGCAAGACGGTGCCGTATGCAGCGATGTTCACCGATGTGTTCGGATTGCGTGAGGGCGACGATGTCCGGATGGCGGGTGTGCGAGTTGGCCGGGTGGAAAGCGTGGAACTGGACGGCAATCTGGCCAAGGTGTCGTTCGTCGTGCAAAGCGATCAGCAGGTGCTGGGCACCACCGTCGCCTCGGTCACCTACCAGAACATCGTCGGGCAGCGTTACCTGGGACTGTCGTTGGGCAAGCTCGGCGACCCGGGTCAACTGCCCGCGGGCAGCGTGATTCCCGTCGAGCGCACCGATCCGTCGTTCGATGTCGATACGCTCCTCAACGGTTACGAGCCGCTGTTCAGTGTGCTCGACCCGCACAACGCCGACAATCTGACCAAGGGCGTCATCCAGTCACTGCAGGGCGACGAGGGCTCGATCACCGCCCTTGTCGATCAGACCAGCAGGCTCACCGAGTCGTTTGCCGGGCAGGACGAACAACTGGGCGAGGTGATCACCGACTTGAACGTGGTGACGGCCAACCTCGCTCGCCACAATGACGACCTCGACCACATCATCGGGGAAGCCCAAACGGTGGTGTCCACATTCGACGCGCGCCGCCCGCAATTGGTGGACTCGATGGGCTCGATTGCGAAGGTGGTCCGCCAGCTGTCGACGATCTCCGACGAGGTGTACCCGTCGCTGAACGAACTGGTCATCCGCGAACCGGGGTTCGCCGCGCACATGGTGGGCCTCGAGCCGCAACTGGCGTTCACCGGCGCCAATCTTCCGTTGCTGCTCAAAGGTTTTGCGCGCATCACCAGTGAGGGCACGTACGCCAACGCCTACGCGTGTGACCTGAACATCCAGGGGTTCTTCCCCGGTCTCAACGACGTGGTGCCGATCATCGTCGACGCGGCAACGCCCGGCAACAAGGCCCAGTACACCCCGAAGTGCAGGAACATGGCCAATGGCTGATCAAACGCTGACGCCGCGGCGCAGGCGCCCGCCCTTGGAGAATCGCAACCGCACGTTGCTGGGAATCATTGCGGTAGCAGTGGTTTCGGTGCTCGTGGCGACACTTCTGTTGATCAAGGTCGCCAACATCGGCTATCGCGAGTACACCGCACACTTCCTCCAGGCCGCGGCCCTGCGGCCGGGTAACCCGATCACCGTCGCCGGAATCCCGGTCGGCGAGGTGATGAGCATGAAGCTCGCAGGCGATCACGTCGAAGCCGATCTCAAGGTCCGCAATGACGTGGCGCTGGGCGAGGACTCCCGTGCCTCCATCAAGATCACCACGATCCTGGGATCACGCTACCTGGCGCTGTATCCCGGAGGCGCGGGTTCATTGCCCGACAACACTTTTGACCTCACTCATACCGAGGTGCCCTACGACCTGCAGGAAGCTCTGGCCGACGTCACCAGAACATACGAACAGGTCGACACCGACAAATTCGCCCAGTCGCTGGCCATCCTGGGCGAGCAGTTGAAGACTCTGCCGCCGGTGGTGCCGCAGGCGCTGGAGAACACCCACACGCTGTCGACGATCATTGCGCAGCGCCGTGACCAATTGGGTGAGCTTCTCAAAACCACAGAGCTCATCAGCAATACGCTCCGCCGCCAGCAGTCGACGATCGGAAACCTGGTCAACCAAGGTAATTCGCTTCTCGGGGAGTTCGTCGCACGGCGTGCCACGTTCCACGCGATGATGGACGCGCTCACCAATCTCGTCCAAACGTTGAGCAACATCGTCATCGACGACCGCCCCGAGTTGGAGGAGCTGCTGCGCAATCTGCGTGAGCTGTCCGGCATGCTCGGCCAGCACGACGACCTGCTGCGCAGCATCCTGCAATCCGCCCCCATCGCACTGCGCGGCCTCGCCAATGCCACCGGCACTGGCAACGCCGTCGACTTCAACGCCACCAACGGCCTGCTGATCGACTCGTGGATGTGTGCGATCAGCGGTCGGGCCAAGCAATTCAACATGCTCCAGTACTTCAAGGACTGCAAATGAGAATCGGGAAGTCTCGGTTGGTGGTCCTGGGCATCGCGGCGCTCACCGCGGCTGCGGTCGCCGTCGTGGCGGTGGTGATCTACACCAAGGATCGGCTCAACACCATTTCGGTGACCGCGCAGTTCGACAGCGCGGCAGGGCTTTACGAAGGCAACACCGTTGCGGTGCTCGGGATGCCGGTGGGCAAGGTCACCAAAATCACCCCGAAGGGCAGCTACGTCGAAGTCGACTTCACGGTCGACAAAGACGTCAAGATCCCGGCCGACGCGCAGGCAGTCACCATCTCGAACTCGATTCTGACCGACCGGCAGATCGAGCTGACCCCGCCATATCGCGACGGCGACGTCTTACAGGACCACGCCACCATCGGCTTGCACCGTACCCAGACACCGGTCGAATTCGCGCGGGTGCTCGATGTTCTGGACAAACTGTCGGTCTCACTGCGTGGTGACGGCAAGGGCAATGGCCCGGTGGCCGACGTCGTCAACTCCAGCGCCGCGATCGCGGACGGGAACGGCCAGCGGATGAAGGATGCCCTCGGCGAGTTGTCGAACGCGCTGCGGTTGAGTGCCGACAAGGGCACGGTGACCAGAGACCAGCTCACCACGATCATCCGCAATCTGAGCTCGTTGTCGGAAGCAACCGAACGCAACGACGCGACGATGCGCGACTTCGGTTCGTCGGTGCGCGCGCTCAGCCAGATCCTGGCCGATGAGGATCTGGGCACCGGAACCACCGGCAAGAAGATCAACGACGTGCTGACCCAGACCGGCGAGGTTCTCGACACCCATCGGGATGCGATCAAGGACATCGTTGCCAACGGCGACATCGTTCTGAAGACCGCCGTCGATCACGAACGCGATCTCGCCGAGTTCCTCGACGTCGCGCCGATGACACTCGACAACCTGTACAACGTCGTCGACCAGAAGAACGGCTCGCTGCGGGTCAAAGTGCTGACCGACCGGGTGTTGTTCGACAACCAGTTCATCAAGGAGATCTGCAACGTCATGGGGCTGCGTCAATTGGGCTGCAGCACCGGAACTTTGCAGGACTTCGGGCCGGACTTCGGAATCTCCAACATGCTCGACGGGCTTGCGGCGATGGGGCAGAGGTGATGGGTAGAGATCGGATGCGACGGGCGCCCGTGGCGCTCGCATTGACTGCATGCCTCGTGGTCTCAGGGTGTGCCACCGAAGGTTTGGCGAGCCTGCCGCTGCCCGCACCGGGCGTCGGATCCGGCGGCTACCGGGTGACGGCCGTGTTCTCCAACGCGCTCAACTTGCCCGCCAACGCCAAGGTGAAACTGGCCGGCGCCGACGTCGGGCAGATGGAGTCGATGGTGGCGCGCAACTACACCGCGGTGACCACCCTGCGGATCATGGACGGGGTGCGGTTACCGCAGGGCAGCACCGCCGAATTGCGTTCTGCCACACCGTTGGGCGACGTCTTCGTCGCCATCAAGCCACCGAGTCCAGCAGACCCCGATGCGCCGTTGCTGAAGGACGGCGACACCATCCCGCTGGAATCGACCGCGGCCGCGGCCACTGTCGAATCGGTGCTGAGCTCGGCTGCGATTCTGGTGAACGGGGGTGCGGTGCGCAACTTCACCAACATCATCAACGGTTTGGGCAAGGCGACCGGCGACCAGGGCCAGGCGTTCGGCAACCTGATCCGCAAGACCAACCAGACCCTCGGCACGCTCAACGGCAGATCCGAACAGATCTCGACCGCCATCAGCGAGACCTCGGGGCTGGTCCAGCAGATCGAGGCCAAGAATCAGACGATCAGTGAGGTGATGGCGCAGGCGCGTCCGGCCACCGACACCCTGGCGACCCACACCACTCAGATCGCCGATCTGGTGGAACAGATCGGCGACGTCTCCGACCAACTGCGGAAATTCCCCTCGATCGCGGGTACCGACACGAGTGGCCGCAGCGTCATCGCCGATGCGAACACGGTCGCGGGTGCGTGGAATGACGTCGCGATGACCCCCGACGCCACGCTGTATGCGCTCAACCGGCTGATGCCACCGTTCGTCAAGGGCACGACGAGCAACGCGATCGCGGTGAACGCGAGCATCGATCGATTGATTCTCGGAAGCATCCCGGATATCGGTTTCGCTGGAGACCCGGGCCTGCACGGCCCCAAGTGGCACAACTGGCATCAGCTGGTGGGCGCGTTCCGGTACACACTGTTGCGCCTGCAGGAGAAGGTCGTCGGCAGGGGGCCAGGGGTTCCTCAGGTCCCGGTGATACCGAGCCCGACCGAACCGGGTCAACTCGAGGTCGTACCGCACGCCGGGGGACCGGCTCCGGCGGCTCCGCCACCGCCGGGGCCGGCCGCGGCGCCACCCGCCGAGGCGCCTGCGCCGCTGCCGGCCGAGGCACCGCGATGATCGGCACAGCAGCGGACCGACTCGTCGGCCTTGTCCGGTACGGCCATCGGCGCCGGGCGTGGTTGTCGGCGGCCGGCCTGATCATGGTCCTGGTGGTGGCGACCGGGTATCTGCTGTTCGGTGCGCTGCGGGTGAATCCGTTCGCGTCGCAGTACAAGCTCACCGTCCAACTGCCCGAGTCGGCCGGCCTGCTGCCCAACCAAGACGTGACGCTGCGCGGTGTGCCGATCGGGCGCGTGCAACAACTCGACATCACCCCGTCCGGCGTCAATGCTGTGGTCAACGTCAAATCCACCGTGAAGATCCCGGAGTCCAGCGGGGTCCGCGTTTCCGGTTTGTCGCCGGCCGGCGAGCAGTACATCGACTTCGTTCCGGATTCGGACCGGGGACCATTCCTCGCCGACGGCAGCGTCATCGCCCTCGGCAAGGCCACGGTGCCGGTCAGTCTCGCGGAGCTGCTCGCCAACGCCGACGGGGCGCTGGCCCAAACCGACACGGCCAAGCTCGAACTCATCAGGCGCGAGCTGAGTCTCAGCGACGCCGGTCCCCAGAAGCTCGCGGACATCATCGACGGCGGCACGTTCCTGCTGTCCACGATCGACTCGGTGCTACCGGAGACCAGCAGCCTGCTGCGCAGCAGCCGCTCGGTGTTCACCCTCGTCGCCGACAAGAACGCCGGAATCGACGTCGCGTCAGACAATCTCAGCGAGTCATTTGCGGGCATCAACAGAATGCGTGACGGCTACCGTCGGCTCACCAACCAGGCGCCGGGAACGTTGACGTCGGTCGACAACCTGTTCATCGACAACTCCGACACCATGGTGCAGCTGCTCGGCAACCTGACCACCACCTCGCGGCTGCTCTATCTCCGGGTGCCTGCGCTCAATGCGCTGTTCCCGAACTACCGTACGTCGCTGCTCGATGCGCTCGGCACGACGATGCACGACCACGGGCTGTGGGCGACCGGTGACATCTATCCCCGGTACTCCTGCGATTACGGAACACCGCGCCTCCCACCGTCTTCGGCCGACTACCCCGAACCGTTCATGTACACGTACTGCACCAATGACCATCCCGGGATCCTGGTCCGAGGTGCCAGGAACGCGCCGAGGCCGGCCGGCGACGACACCGCCGGACCGCCTCCTGGCGCCGATCTCGGCAGGCAGACCGATCCGACCCCGAAGGGCCGGTACTCGATTCCCACCCCGTACGGCGGCCCGACGCTGCCCATCGAGCCACCCCGCTGATCTAGGAGATGACGTTGTCTGTGACGACTGACAAAGACACCGACAAAGACGCCGAACTCGACGACAAAGAGGTCGAGGAGGCGACTGGCGACGCCGACGAGGCGTCCGAGGCCACGGACGACAAGGCCGGCACCGAGGACGCCGACACCGAAGCGGACGACGAAAAGGCCGACAGCGCCGAGGAATCCGGCGATGAGCAGTCGACTGATCGTCGGTCACTGCGCAGGGTGGTCATCGGAGCGGTTGCCGCTGTGCTTGTCGCCGCGTTGGCTGCCGCGGGCTACCTCGGCTGGCAGTTGTGGCAGCAACAGCAAGTCGAGCGTGCCGGAGAGGCCGCGCAGCAGGCCGCGGTCGCGTATGCGGCGGTACTCACGAGCATCGACACGGCCAAGGTCGACGAGAACTTCACCCAGGTGCTCGACGGCGCGACGGGCGAGTTCAAGGACATGTACTCGAAGTCCGCAACGGAGCTGCGCCAGTTGCTGATCGACAACAAGGCATCCGCACACGGCGTGGTGCTGGAGTCGGCCGTTCAGTCGGCCAGCAAGGACAAGGCCGTGGTGCTGCTGTTCGTCGACCAGTCGGTGTCGAACACGCACGTGCCCGATCCGCGCATCGACCGCAGCCGGATCAAGATGACGATGGAATATGTCGACGGCCGCTGGCGGGCAAGCAAAGTCGAGTTGCCGTAATCATGCGTCGCGCGATGGTGGGAGCGGTTGCGGTAGCGGTGGCACTCACGACCGCGCCGTCCGCGGCGGCGTCGGCCCCGAGTTTCTGCGACGAGTTGGGCGGCAACTGGGATGGTCAGTTCTGCAGCACGTCGGTGGTGTCGGACCGAAAAGCCGTCCGTAACATCAAGATGGCGCTGCCCGGCGATCTGGTGGACAACCCCGTCATCCGGGAGTATCTGACCAACCTGATGAACAACTGGCGCACCGCCGCGAAAAAGATGGTCCAGGACAGCTTCGGCGAGCAGCACTTCCAGGTGTTCCATCGCGGCGACGCGATGAGCGTCGTCTTCCACGAGATCTACTCGGGTACGTTCGGTACCGACGCGCTCGCACACCCGAACGCGCCCATCCTCAGCGACGCCTACCGCACCTTCACCTTTGCCGGCGGGCGTCAGGTGCAACTGGCCGACCTGTTCAAACCGGGAGTCGACCACCGGGTCGAGATCCCGCGCCTTGGCGCGCCGTTCATCGTCGCCGCCCTTGATGCCGCACCGCCGCCGCACCAGCCCGGCACCTATCCGTTCACGCCGGATCGTTGGACGCCCGACAAGGTGTATTCGGGCGGCTACAAGGCGTGGGCGCTGACCCCTGACGAGCTGATCCTCTACATGCCGGACTACCCGGTCGCGCGTGACAGCCCGATCGATTTCACGCCCGGCCGGATGCAGTGGTCGATGGACGGCGGCACGGTGCAGGCGCACATACCGCTCAGCGCGCTCAGCCCAGTCCTGAGGCCCGAGTTCGGCGGCGCCTGACCGCGTTGTCCGACGTGAATGGCGATTCACATGCTATTCTACGGAGCGTGCGTTGGGGGATGTTGCTCACCGGTTCTCACCAGGTCAACGGTGGTCTATTCGGTGAAATGATCGATAACTTAGTGCGTCCCGATCTGGTGGTTTAGCGAGTATCGACATGGTGTGCACCATCGGCATCGGGCAACTCCGCGGCGATACGCGCAACTACGTCGAACGTGTCGCCGCGGGCGAGACGTTCGAGGTGCTGCGCCGCGGGCGCCCCATCGCTCGATTGCAGGCCGCACACGGCTGCCACGACATACTCATCGCGGTGCCGCTCAACGAACTGCGGACTCGCGCCGCTCGAGTGTTCGACCGGGTCGCGGCGGGGGAGACCATCGCGGTCGAGTATCACGGCCGAACCGTCGCCGCGTTGCGGCCGTGCACCGGCGCGATCCGGGTCAAACCGTCGCGCATACACGCCGCCGCGCGCCAGACGCCGGTGGCCTAGGCGTCGCGTCGCGCATTCGACTCGGCCCCCCGACGAGGTGAAGATCCTGCCCGGAATCGTGCGGTATCTCGCGCCGACCGAGGAAGCGCCCCGCGAGTTGGAGCAACAGTTCACCGATCTCATCGCGCCGGAGCACTCACTGCGCCTGCAGAAGCGTGGCCTGTTCCGCACCGAGTACACCGCGACCACGCTGCGCGGCCATTACGGCCTGGCGCACCGGCCGGGCAGCTATACGCCGGCAGCGGCCGAAACGAGCGCCTGATCTGCTGAGCAGTCGACTAGCGTCGCATCGACTCTGCGCTGAGGGCGCAAAACATCGAGAACACCCCGCCCTCAACGCAGACTCAACGCGGCCGCGCCGCCGGCTCTACCGGTAGTTGACGAACTGCAACGCCACGTCGAGGTCTGATCCCTTCAGCAGCGCGATCACGGCCTGCAGATCGTCACGCTTCTTCGAGCTGACCCGGATCTCCTCGCCCTGAATCTGGGCTTTGACGCCCTTGGGGCCCTCGTCGCGGATGATCTTGGTGATCTTCTTGGCCTGCTCGCTGCTGATGCCCTGCTTGATGGTTCCGGTGACCTTGTAGGTCTTGCCGCTGGCCTGCGGGTCCTCCGCGTCGAACGCCTTCATCGAGATGTCACGACGCACCAACTTCTCCTTGAACACGTCGACCGCGGCCTTGACGCGCTCCTCGGTGCTGGAGGTGAGTTCGATCACCTCGTCGCCCTTCCACGCGATCGTCGTGTCGGTACGGCGGAAGTCGAACCGAGTGGACAGCTCCTTGGCGGCCTGGTTGAGCGCGTTGTCGACCTCCTGGCGGTCGACCTTGCTGACGACATCGAAGCTGGAATCCGCCATTGGATGCCTCTCCTCTCCTCGCTGTGGTGCTGCCGGTTTGTAACTTAGGTACATCCTCGTTGTACCCTGCTATTCGCACCAAACCGGGAACGGGGCGGAGCACCAACCCGGCAGGTTGCCCGAGTGGCCAATGGGAGCGGACTGTAAATCCGTCGGCTTACGCCTACGCAGGTTCGAATCCTGCACCTGCCACGCTGGAAAACCGCGGACCGACAGGTCCGCGGTTTTTTCCGTTTCAGGCCTTTCACAGCGCTGCTGTGAGGTCATCGGCCATGTAAGAGTGGGGAGGAGGGAGGCCGGTGATATGTCTGACGTCCAGTCCGCACCATCGAGTGTCGCTGTCCTGACGAGTGGCGGTGACGCCGCAGGCATGAACGCGGCCGTGCGCGCAGTCATCCGCACCGCCGCACACCACGGAATCGACGTGTATGCGGTCCACGAGGGATACCACGGCCTGGTCACCGGCGGCGACCTGATCCGGCGCATGGACCCGATCGAGGCCGACGGGATTCTGCACCTGGGCGGCACGGTCATTGGTACGGCCCGGTCGAACCAATTCAGAACTCGTGAGGGCCGACGGGCGGCCGCGCGCAACATGGTCGAGCACGGTATCGACGCGCTCGTGGTGATCGGCGGGGACGGCAGTCTCGCCGGGGCCAACCTGTTCCGTGAGGAGTGGTCCGGCCTGCTCGCCGAACTGGTTGACACCGGGGCGATCTCCTCGGATGCAGCGGACGCACACCCTTTCCTACGTCTGGTTGGTCTGGTCGGATCGATCGACAACGACATGTCCGGCACCGACATGACGATCGGCGCCGACACGGCATTGCACCGGATCGTCGATGCGTTGGACGCGCTGCACAGCACCGCGGCAAGCCACCAACGCACGTTCGTGGTGGAGGTGATGGGACGAAACTGCGGCTACCTCGCCCTCATGTCATCGTTGGCCACCGCGGCGAGTTGGGTTCTCATCCCGGAACAACCCCCGGCCGAGGATTGGCAGCAGCAGATGTGCCGGGACGTCAAAGCGGGCCGTGACATCGGCCGTCGGCACAGCGTCGTCGTGCTCGCCGAAGGCGCGCACGACCGCGACGGCAAGCGGATCACCGCTGACGAGGTCAGAACGCTGCTGGAGAACGAGCTGGGCGAGGACACCAGGGTCACCGTCCTCGGACACGTTCAGCGTGGCGGTGCGCCGAGTGCGTTCGACCGTTACTTCGCAACGGTGCTCGGCCACGTCGCGGTCGAACGGCTACTCGCCGACGAGCCGGGAGCACCGGCTCAAATGGTCGGCTTGCGAGGCGACCGGGTGGTCACCTCGCCGCTGATGGAATGCGTGGCGAAAACGCAGCAAGTCGCCGAACGCATCAGAACCCAGGACTACGAGGCAGCGATGGACCTGCGCGGCGGGAACTTCCGGCAGTCCTACGGGATTTTGCAGACCATCCAACAGGCCGCGCCACGAGCCGAGCCGAGCCGGCGACGCTTCCGGATCGCGGTTATGCACGGCGGCGGACCGGCACCGGGAATGAACACCGCGGTGCGTGCCGCGGTCCGACTCGGCCTGGACCGCGGCCACACCGTCCTAGCGGTCAAGAACGGGTTCCGCGGATTGCGCGACGGTGATATCTCGGAAACGGGTTGGATGGATGTCAGCAGCTGGGTGTCGGAGGGTGGTGCCGAGATCGGCACCAACCGCGACGTGCCAGGGGCCACGGCCATCGCCCAGATCGCCGAACAGGTCGCCGCCCACCAGATCGATGCACTGCTGATGGCAGGCGGATGGGCCGGCTACCAGGCGGCGTACGAGCTACACCGGCATCGGCACCAGTACGCCGCGCTCGACATCCCGATCGTATGCATGCCGGTGACCATCAACAACGACGTCCCGGCAACCGAATTGAGCATCGGCAGCGACACCGCGCTCAACAGCATCGTGGCCGACGTCGACAAGATCCGGCGGTCCGCTGTCGCGACGCGACGGGTCTTCGTCGTCGAGGTGATGGGTCACGACTGCGGGTACCTCGCGCTGCTCGGTGGGTTGGCGACCGGAGCCGAACGCATTTACCTGCCCGAGCACGGCATCACGCTGGACGGCCTCACCGCCGATGTCCACGCACTTGCCGACAGTTTCCGGGCAGGGAAGAGAGTCGGCCTGATCATTCGCAGTGAAGGCTCCGACCGCGTCTACACCACCGGATTCATCACCGCGTTGTTCCAGAAGGAAGGCGGGGAGTTGTTCGACGCCAGGGAGGAGGTCCTCGGTCATGTGCAGGAAGGCGGCAACCCATCGCCGTTCGACCGGGTACAGGCGACAATCCTGACCGCTCGTTGCGTGGAATTCCTCTCGGAGCAGCTTGAGTCAGGCAGCCGGGCCGGCGCCATGATCGGATTTCGGTCCGGAGAACTGCAATTCACCGACCTCGACGAATACCCGGCGCTTATCGAAGAAGACGTTCAGCGACCCGTGGAACAACGTTGGATGGAACACCGTAACCTCGCCGTCGTCATGCGTGGCTGAATTCGTTCGCAACAGCCAATAGCAATTGCGCTTGGTCGCGTCGCCGTACAGTATTCGAATATGGCGGAAATGACCGCCTCGGCAGAAGACGCGTTGGGTAGCGCGCTGGCGCATTCCCGCAGTGTCACCGAAGTGCTTGAGGTATTGGGCAGTTCGAGTGACGGTTTGGACACCGACAGCGCGCGTGACCGGCTGGCCACGTACGGCCCGAACAAACTTCCTGAAAAGCGGCCCCGGCCTGCGCTTCTCCGGTTCTTTGCGCACTTCAACAACGTGTTGATCTATATCCTGATCGCCGCCGGTGTGCTCAAGGCCATTCTCAACGAATGGGTGGATTGCGCCGTGATCATTTCCGTCGCGGTGATCAATGCGGCGGTGGGCTTTCTCCAGGAAGGACGGGCGCAGCGCGCGCTCGACAGTATCCGGGGAATGCTGTCGGTGAGCGCGCAGGTGCGCCGTGACGGTCACTGGCGACAGGTGGATGCGCAGACATTGGTACCGGGCGATGTCGTGCGCATCGCGTCGGGCGACCGGGTTCCGGCCGACATGCGCCTGCTGGAAATCGCCAACCTGCGTGTGGAGGAGTCGGCCCTGACGGGCGAGTCCCTGCCTGCCAAGAAAGACGTCGCGCAGGTCGGGCCGGACGCCGGTCTAGGAGACCGCATGTCGATGGTCTACTCGGGCACCATCGTGGCGGCGGGTTCCGGTACCGGCGTGGTGACGGCAACCGGCACGAGCACTGAGATCGGCCGCATCCAGTCGCTGATTGCCGAAGTGGAAACCATCGACACACCGCTGACGCGCAAACTGGCTCGCTTCGGCCGTCAACTGTCGGTGGGCATATTGGGTATGGCCGCGTTGATGCTGGTGATCGGCAAACTGCTGCATCAATTCTCAGTGAACGAACTGATAACGGCGGCAATAGGTTTCGCTGTGGCGGCAATACCCGAGGGATTGCCCGCCGTCGTCACCATCACCCTCGCCCTCGGCGTGCAGCAGATGGCGCGCCGCAGGGCGATCACCCGTAAGCTGCCCGCCGTCGAGGCGCTCGGTGCCGTCAGCGTCATCTGCTCGGACAAGACCGGCACGTTGACCCAGAACGAGATGACCGCTCGGACCGTGGTCACCGCGCGCCACCAGTTCGACGTCACCGGCACCGGCTACCGGCCGGAAGGTGGCATCGCGCTCGACGGCATGCCGATCACGCCCGCCGACCACCCCGACCTCGCGGCACTGCTGACGACGATGGCAGTGTGCAACGACGCACGGCTGCATGAAGCCGACGGGCAATGGCGGGTGGTCGGTGAGCCGACCGAGGGTGCGCTGCGCGCGCTGGCGATGAAGGGCGGCATCGACGACACGCACTGGCCCCGGCTAGGCGTCGTGCCGTTCGAGTCCGCCAACAAATTCATGGTGACGCTCAACGACACCCCCGGCGGTGAGCGCTATCTCTACGTCAAGGGTGCACCGGATCGGCTGCTCGACCGCTCTTCCACGCAGGCCGGTGGGGCCTGTTCAGAGCCGCTTGACCGGGCGGTCTGGGACGCGCGGATCGACGAATTGAGCGGACAGGGGCTGCGCGTACTCGCGGCCGCACGGCGATCCGCGATCGGCGCGCAGAGGGTCGACATCGACGACATCGACGACGAGCTGGAATTCCTCGGCATCGTCGGCATAGTCGACCCGCCCAGGCCCGAAGCCATCACGGCCATCGAGTCGTGCCAGCAGGCCGGAATCCAGGTCACGATGATCACCGGCGACCACGCCGGAACCGCGCGGGCCATCGCGCGCGAGATGGGCATCGTCAAAGCCGGCGACCATCCGCGCGTGGTCACGGGAGCCGAGCTGGAGGAGATGAGCCAGACCCGGCTGCGCCAGGTGGCCGACGACGTCGACGTCTACGCCCGCACCAGCCCCGAGCACAAGCTGCGCATCGTCAGCGCCCTGCAGGCGCAGGGCAAGGTGGTCGCCATGACCGGTGACGGGGTCAACGACGCGCCGGCGCTGACCCGGGCCGACATCGGCGTCGCGATGGGCATCAAGGGCACCGAGGCCACCAAGGAGGCCGCCGGAATCGTCCTGGCCGACGACAACTTCGCGACCATCGAGCGGGCGGTCGAAGAAGGCAGGCGCATCTACGACAACATCCGCAAGTCCGTGCTGTTCATGCTGCCCACCAACGGCGCTCAATCGCTGATCATCCTCGTCGCGATCCTGCTCGGGTTCGCGTTGCCCCTGCAACCAGTGCAGATCCTGTGGGTCAACATGGTCACCTCGGTCACGCTGTCGTTGGCGTTGGTCTTCGAGAAAGCCGAAGAGGGCCTCATGCAGCGCCCACCGCGCACCCCCAGCCAGGCGTTGGTGAACCGCGCTGACGTCGCCATGATCAGCCTGGTGTCGGTCTTGGTGGCCGGCGCCACCCTCGCCGAGTTCTTCGTGGCCCGTGCCGGCGAGTATCCGCTGGCGGTGGCGCAGACCGCCGCCGTCAACATGCTGGCCCTCGGTCAGCTGGCCTACCTGCTGAACTGCCGGTTCGTCACCTCATCGAGCTTGCGGCCCAAGGTGTTTCGCGGAAATCCGTGGGTGTGGCGGATGGCCGGCGCGATGATCGTGCTGCAACTCCTCTTCACCTACGCGCCATTCATGCACACGTGGTTCCACTCGGCGCCCATCACGATTCGCGGGTGGTCGGTCGCGATCGGATTGTCCATCGCGGTCTTCTTGATCATCGAGACGGCCAAGTGGGTGGGCCGCCGATTCATGCCAGCGGCGCTGCGGTAGGTAGGGGGGACACATGGCGGACCGCAACCTGTCAGTGGACTTCTATCGGGTGTCGGCGATAGGCCTTGTCGTCGTGGGACATTGGCTCGCGGCGTCCGCCACCTACCAGGACGGCGAATTCGGCATGCAGAACGTGCTGGAGGAGATGCCGTGGACCCAGTGGTTGACATTGGCTTTTCAGGTGATCCCGGCGTTCTTCTTGATGGCCGGATACGCGAGTGCAGTGTCGTGGACGCGACAGCAGGAAGCCGGCGCCGCGCCGGTGCAGAACTGGCTGCGCTATCGGCTGTCCCGGACGCTGGGGCCGACCGGGGCGTACGTGGCGATAGTGCTCGGCGTGGTGGTGGTACTGCTCGTCGTTGGGGTGGACCGGGCGAAGTTGTCGTTCGGCGGCTGGGCGGTCGCCTATCACCTGTGGTTCCTGGTCACCTTCGTGCTGTTGATCATGGCGACACCGGTGGCTGTGGCCGCGGACAGGCGGTGGGGGCTCGCCGTGCCCGCCGCGCTTGCCGTGACCGTGGGCCTGATCGATGTGGCCTACATCGGCGGCGACGTGCCCTATATCGGCTACGTGAATTACGTGCTGGCGTGGGGAGCGGTGTATCAGCTCGGAATTGCTTGGCGTAGCGGCAGATTGCCTGCGCACCGGCCTATGTTGCTGGCGGCGGTGGCAGCTGTCGTGCTGGCGGTGCTCCTCGCGTGGGGGCCGTACCCGGTCAGCATGATCGGGGTGCCGGGTGAGGACCTGCAGAACACCGCCCCGCCGTCGCTTGCGCTGGTCGCATTCGGTGCGGCTCAGGCCGGGCTGCTGATGGCAGCGGCACCCGTCGTCAATCGCGCACTTGACGCCGCGCGCCTGCAGCGCCCGCTGGCGGTCGCCAACAGTGCCGTGATGGGGCTGTATCTCTGGCATATGGTGCCGGTCGTCATCGTGGCGTTGATCGGCTATCCCACGGGCTTGCTGCCCCAGCCGCCGATGGGCTCGGGTGACTGGTGGCTCGTTCGACTCATCTGGGTCGCGGCGATATCGGTGGTGATGGTTGCGCTGATGGTGTTGCTGCGGTGCCTGAGAACATGGATTGCCGCACCGCTGCCGTCGTTCACCGTGCCTGCTCCCGGAGGGTCGGGGCTCGCAGCGCTGATTCTCGGGGCGTTGGTCACTGCGGCCGCAACACTGATGTTCACCATCGGCGGCTTCGCCCCCGACGGGCATTTCCCGTTGACCGCAACGTTGCTGTTCGTTGCGGGCGCGGTCCTCGTCGCGCTGACCCCGCGCGTTGAATCGCGCGCGAGTGAGCATCAAGGCGGCTGACGCAAACCGCGGAAGGCAAGGCGCGCACCGGCCAAGACCGCCAAGATGGCCGCGAGCACCAGGCCGGGGCCCACGATCCACACCGGCCTGCTGAGCCACCAGGCCGCCGTCGGCTCGCTGGACAATGTGAATCCGGCCCGCTCGTACAGCCACAAAAACACCACGAGTGCGGTCATGTGCCAGGTGAACACGGGCATGGTCACGCCGTTCGCAGCCACCACCGCACGCCACGGACCGCGTTGCTGCAGCCAGGCGTCGAGCCGGGGCCGGGCCAGCATCACCAGCCCGAGCTGGAACGTGGCCAGCGCCGCGATCGGGGCGGTGGTCGGGAACATGTTGCTGGTGTCCTCGCCCTGCACCGCGACCATCGAGCGCGAGTACGGCCCGAACGTCGTCAAGACGACCAGTCCGGCGAACCCCGCCGCAGCCACCGCGGCGCCCATCGCCCGCCCGCCCGCGGGCAGCGTGCCGTCCCGCCAGAAATAGCCCAGCTGGTGGCAGAACAACCACACACACGCCGAACCGACCAGCCCCGGAACCGGCCCACCCCAACCGGGCCCAAGCCGAAGCACGTCAGCGGTGAGGACCACCGCGGCCAACAGTGCCGGCACCCGCCAGCCCCAGGCCCGATGTAGGCGGGCCGTGATTGGCACGGCGGCGACGACCGCGGCGTAGACGCCGATGAACCACAGCGGGACAAACACCACGATGCCCCAATCGAGCACTCCGCGGCGGCCGGTGGCCTGCACGATCAGGTCGACGACCAGCCAGACCGCGAGGAAGGGCACCAGCGGTGTCAGCAGCCGGCGCATTCGCACGCCGACGAATCTCGCCGCACCTCCTCCATCGCGCCTGACGGCCTCCCAGCCCGCGAGGTTGGCGTAGCCGCCGACGATGAAGAACACGGGCATCACCTGCAATACCCACGTCAGGGCCCATTTGCCCGGTACGTAGCCGATGGGATTGGGCATCACGAGGGAGTAGTCGCCGTCCCAGTGGGTGATCGACAGCGACCAGTGCCACAGGACAACGACACAGATGCTCGCTGCGCGCAGGAGGTCGACCACCCGATCGCGGCTCACGGGTGTCGTATCGACCAGCGCGTCCAGGTTTGGCAGAGCGCTTCGTCGTTTGCCGATGCCTCTCCTCCTGACTACAGGCCCAATGAATTCTGCGCCTGTTTCAGGGTCGCCGCGGACGCCTGCAGGCTCAGCAGTTCGTTCACCGACAGCGGCACTTCGAGCACGCGCCCGGCCCCTGCGGCCGTCACCACGGTCGGCAATGACAGGCACACATCGTCGATCTCGTACGGGCCGCGCTGCACCGTTGACACTGGCAACACGCGGTGCTGGTCTCCCAGAACCGCCTCGACGATGCGAGCGGTCGACAATCCGATGGCCAGGCTGGTCGCGCCCTTGCCCGCGATCACCTCGTAGGCGGCGTTGACGACGCCCGCCGAGATCTCGTTGCGGGTGTCCTGGTCGAACACCACGGCACCGTCGATGCGGAAACTATCGGCAGGTACCCCGCCGATCGACACGCTCGACCACAGTGAGATCTGAGAGTCGCCGTGCTCGCCGATGATGAAACCATGCACGTTGGCGACGGCAAGGTCGGCGCGCTCGGCGATGAGGTACCGAAACCTGCTGGAATCCAACACAGTTCCGGAACCGAAGATCCGCCCGTCTTCGATGCCAACCGCGGTGACCGCCGCGTAGGTGACGACGTCGACCGGATTGGTGACGAAAACGATGACCGCGCCGGGCGACTGCTCGAGCAACTGTGGCGTCAACGATTGGGCCATCGCCACATTGGTGGTTGCCAAGTCCAAACGGGTTTGGCCCTCGTCCTGTTTGGCTCCGGCGGTGACGATGACGATCGCAGAGCCCGCAGTCACCGCGATGTCATCGGAACCGATGACCGGACAGTGGGGTACGAATTGGCTGCCATGGTTGAGGTCGAGCAGTTCGGCGCGGACTTTCTTGGCGTTGATGTCATAGAGAGCCAGCGATCCCGCGGACCCGCGGATCAGGCAGGCGTAGGCGATTGCCGTCCCGACGCTGCCCATCCCGACGATGCTGACTTTGTTCAGTGACTCCCTCGTTGCCCCCGTCATACCTCCATAGTCGACCCTGCAGCGCCGCAGGGGAGGAATCGGGCCAAAAAGCCGCAGAAAACCTGCTATCGAAGCGGCCAGAACACCGGGATCACGAGCATGGCGACCGCGAACCAGACGACCATGGTGACGATGCCGAGCCTCCAATAGTCGCCGAAGCGGTAGCCGCCGGGATTCATCACAATCATGTTCGCCGGTGTGGCAATCGGAGTCAGTAGCGAGGCCGCCCCCGCCAGCGCCACCAGCATCAACGTCGACTGCACCGAGATGCCGCTTTCGGTTGCGGCCGCCACCGCGATCGGTATCACCACCAGCACCGTGGCAACGTTGGAGATGAACTGCCCGAGCACTGCGGTGATGATGAACAGCACGCCGAGTAACAGATACGGGCTTCGGTCTCGGACCAGATCGACTATCGGCGCGGCGATCTCGTCTGCTGCCCCGCTCGTGGTGATCGCCGTCGACAACGGGATCAGCGCACCGATGAGAATGATGGTCTGCCACGGTATCGCGCGATACACCTGCTGCGTCCGCACGACTCGCAAGGCCACCATCGCGAGCGCGGCCAGCAACGCGGCCACCGCAGGCGGCATCAGGCCCGATACCAGTAAACCGACCATGACTGTGAGTACAGCTAGCGCCCGGGACGCCGACCGGTCCAGCGCAACCGTCTGGCGCCGAACGTCTTCGGTCGAATCGACGATGAGTATGCCGGAGGCACTCAATCGGTCGATCGCGGACCAACGGCCATGGACCAGGACCGTGTCGCCTTGCGCAAGCTCGATGACACGCGTGCCCACATCGGAATTCATCCGGTGCACCGAGACCACGGTTAACCCGTCCCAGTCGAATCCGGGAAACACTCTCTCGCCCAACCAGTCCGACCTCGGCGGAATCACCAGCTCGGCAAGTCCGCTTTCGCGGTCGATCAGTTTGCCGTCCCAGCGGCTCGCCACATTCTGGACCGAAAACCCCGTGGTGTCCGCGAACGCGGCCACGGCGGGCGCATCGCCCTCGACCACGAGGACGTCGCCGGGCTCCAGCCGGTGCCTGCCGTCAGCTGTTTTGCCGTTGCTGGTTTGGACAGCCACCACGGTCGGCCCGCCGTTGCGGACAACGTCGTGCGCCGACGCACCGGCGGCTGTCGAGCCCTCATCGACGGTCAGCCGGAACAGGCGGCGGTTCAGACCCCAATGCTCGACAATGCGCGGCAGATAGTCGCCGAAGTCGGTCGGCAGTGTCGTCGACTCCCGCTCGGGCAGAAGACGCCGCCCGAACAGCACCGCCACCGCGATCGTCACCAGTACCAGGGGAACACCGACGAGAGCGAACTCGAAGTAACCGAAACCGGATTCACCATTGTCACGCGAGGCGTCGTAGACCAGGACATTGACCGGACTGCCGCCGAGGGTGAGCAGCGCGCCCGCACTGCAACCGAACGCCAACGGAATCAATACCTTTGACGGCGATAGTCGAGCATGCCGAGCCACCGCGACGGTGACCGGGACCAGCGCCGCGGCCGCCCCATTCACCGTGATGACGGCGCTGATCACGGCACCGAGTCCCAGCACGGTGACCAACACCCGGGGATAAGTCCGTCCTGACAATCGCGCCAGCATCTGGCTGACCCACGCGGTCACCCCCGACGCCTCCAGACCTTCGCTGACCACGAAGAGCGACGCGATGAACACGATCACCGCGTCACCGAACCCGCTGAACAGTGTCCGTGTGTCGACCAGACCGGTGAAATACAGCAACAACGCGACGCCGATCGCCACCACCTCGACCGGGAGCCGATTCCAGATGAACAACACGACGGCAAGCCCGACGATCATCAGGCTCAAAGTTGCATCGGACATTGCGGTTCCCGGCCCCCGGTGACCTTGGTTGCGATCAGTTCGGCGTGCTGTGGCCGATTATCCCGGCGGTTCTGCGAACCCGCCGGATATTTCTCGAGTCGCCAGGCAGGTATCAACCACAGAACGGGCCATTCGGCAGCCCTCATTTGGCGATAATGGCGCCATGACGGACCATCCGGAATTTCAGATCGCCCCTTGGGAACTGAGGTGGTGCGGGTTTGATCTTGACGCGTTGCCGGACATCGAATCGATATTCGCCCTTTCGAACGGTCACGTCGGTTTGCGTGGCAACCTCGACGAGGGCGAGCCGGTCGGAACACCGGGTACGTACTTGAACGGTGTGTACGAACATCACGAATTGCCCTATGCCGAGGGCGGATATGGCTATCCGGAGGACGGTCAGACCATCGTCAATGTGACCGACGGCAAGACGATTCAACTGTTCGTCCAGGATGCGCCGATGGACATGCGCTATGGCAGGGTGATCGAACACGAACATGTCTTGGATTTCCGCACGGGAACACTGCGTCGCAACACGGTGTGGGCGTCGCAGACCGGACGGTGTGTGCGAATTCGATCCGAACGCTTTGTCTCGTTCACCCAACGTGCCGTTGCCGCAATCCGCTACGAGGTCGAACCGCTTGACTCCGGGTTGGACTTGGTGGTGCAGTCAGACCTGTTGGCCAATGAGGAGGTGGCCGCTCCTGGCAGCGATCCCCGGCTCGCGGCGGCACTGGATCATCCACTCGTCGCGGATTTCGCTGTGGCGAAGGAGAATTCCGCAGTGCTGGTCCACCAGACGAGAAACTCCGGCCTGCGGGTCGCGGCGGGCATGGATCACCAGATCGAGGACGGGTCGGGGACTGTCTGTGACATTCACGCCGAGCACGACTTGGCGCGGTTGACGATCGCCGCCGATCTCGCCAAGGGCGAGGTGCTGAGGCTGACGAAGTTCATCGCGTATGGATGGTCGAGCAGACGCTCGACGCCTGCGCTACGGGCACAGGTGGACGCCGCACTGGCACAGGCAAAGCAGTCCGGCTGGGACAGTCTGCTGGCCCGGCAACGCGACTACCTTGACGCGTTCTGGTCGCACGCCGACATTGAGATCGAAGGTGATCCCGAACTTCAACAGGCGATCCGTTTCGCACTCTTCCAGGTGCTTCAGGCCGGTGCCCGTGGCGAGAGTCGACCCATTTCGGCCAAGGGCCTGACCGGAACCGGGTACGGTGGCCACGCATTCTGGGACACCGAGATCTTCGTCTTGCCCGTGCTGACCCACACCATGCCGGAGGCCGCGGCCGCCGCCCTGCGGTGGCGGCATTCCACCTTGTCGAGAGCCAAGCGGCGGGCTCATGAACTCGGCCATGACGGGGCGATGTTCGCGTGGCGGACGATCAACGGTGACGAATGCTCTGGCTACTGGCCGGCTGGGACGGCGGCGGTTCATGTTTCGGCCGACATTGCTTATGCCACAGCGCAATACATCGCGATGACGGGCGATGAGCAATTCGAGGACGAATGTGGCCTGGAGCTGTTGGTGGAAACCGCTCGCCTGTGGGTCAGCCTCGGTCATCACGATTCGACCGGCAGTTTCCGTATCGACGGTGTCACCGGCCCCGACGAATACACCGCGCTCGTCGACAACAATCTGTTCACCAACTTGATGGCGCAGACCAATTTGACCGAGGCCGCCGACGCATGCGAGCGGCGTCCGGAGGTGGCTCACCGGCTCGGCGTGACGGCCGAAGAGGCCGCTAGGTGGCGCGCCGCAGCTTCGCGCATGGTGGTGCCGTACAACCCCGACTTGAGAGTGCATGAGCAGTCGGAGAGCTTTACCCGGCTGGCCCACTGGGACTTCGCCGCGATGACGCCCGCCGACTACCCACTGCTGTTGAACTACCCGTACTTCGAGCTGTATCGCACGCAGGTCGTCAAACAGGCCGACCTGACGCTGGCCATGCACCTGCGAGGTGACGCGTTCACCGCGGACGAGAAATCCCGCAATTTCGCCTACTACGAGGCGTTGACGGTCCGAGACTCATCGCTGTCTGCTTGCACGCAAGGCGTGCTGGCCGCCGAAGTCGGCCACCTGAAACTCGCCTACGACTATCTGGCCGAGACGGCCTTCATCGATCTGCACAACCTGCATGACAATGTGTCGAGCGGTCTACACATCGCCGCGCTGGCGGGCACCTGGACGGTCTGCGTTGCCGGTTTCGGCGGAATGCGGCATCGGGGAAGCGAACTGGCCTTCGCGCCGGCGCTTCCGGATGCGCTGAGCCGGCTGAAATTCAGGATCCTGTGGCGCGACAGTTGTCTGGAGGTGGACGTGACCGCTGATGAGACCACGTATCGCCACGAAGCGGGCGATCCGATACCGATCACCCATCACGGCCGATCGGTGACGCTCGACAGGGATCCCGTTACGTTGCCGAACCCGAGACCGGCTCCGGTGGGCAAGATCGAGTTCCCTGAGCACCGCGCGCCCTACCGCAGAGCCTGAGTTCTGCCCGCAGCGGTCAACGCAATCGCGGTCAGTGCGATTTCGCGCCGAGAATGCGCCAGCCGGTGTGGTGGCCGATGAAGTCACGGGCGGTGAACAACACGCCCACGATCACGACTGCGAGCACGAGCGCGACGAGCACCCAGCTGACACCGCATGGAAACCGTTCGTGAAGTCGAACACCAGGGCGGTGATCACGACGATACAAAGCAGAAGAACTGGACATCCACGGGCAATTAGTATGACTTTTAATACTACGAAAACCTAATTAACCCTGTGCGTTCTTCGTCACGTCGTGGTCCGCCCACGTCGCGCAGGCGCCTCGGGACCTCGGCGCAGTGCGCGTCGTCCGCCGCCGCCGTCGACGCCGGCATGCTCGATTCCGCGATGTGCGGCCCGGCAACGCCAATTCCCATACAGTCCACGGCCATCCGTCCGGCATGTCGCAGGACGTCGAAGACGCCATGAATAGTGTTGTGCTGCATGGCATCCGACTGCTCGTCGAAACCATGCCGCTCGACGGTGCGTTCGAGGGCTATCGGCGCATGATGGCCAATCGGGCGCGGTTTGGCGTGGTGTTGACGGTCGACCAGGGCGTAAACGGTTAGCAAAGGCCAGGCATGTCTGGTGTTACCCGGTGTCGTGTTGGAATGTGACCCACCGGCGACTCTGGCGAATGGCGCGCTCAGTCCTCAAACGCGTTGCAATATTGAGGGTTTTCTTTGGATATTGTGAAAACTCTATGCCTACACTTTCTCAAGGCGCGCTCAATGACGGGGTGTGTCAGCATGAGTCGGTGGGGAGACTGAAAATCGCAGGGGTGGTTGCCGTTGCGGCAGCGGCGACTTCCCTGATGCCAAACGCAATGATGCCGTCAGCGGATGCGGCGCCGTGCCCGGACGCCGAGGTGATCTTCGCGCGCGGCACCACGGAACTGCCGGGCGTGGGGCCCACCGGCGACGCGTTCGTCGAATCGTTGCGCTCGCAGGTCGGGGCGAAGTCGGTCAATGTCTACGCCGTCAATTACCCTGCGACAACCGATTTCCCCACCGCCGTTCAAGGAATCGCCGACGCCCGGGCGCGCATCGTCGCCACTGCCGCCAACTGCCCCGATACCAAGATGGTGCTCGGCGGGTTCTCGCAGGGTGCGGCGGTCATGGGATTCGTCACCGCAAGTGTTGTGCCCGACGGGGTTTCGCCGGTGGAGGTGCCCACACCGATGCCGCCCGAGGTGGCCGATCACGTTGCGGCCGTCGCGTTGTTCGGTAAGCCGTCCAACCGCTTCATGCGCGTTCTCAACGATCCGCCTGTCGTGGTCGGCCCGCACTACGAGGCGAAGGCCATCGACCTGTGCGTCCAGAACGACCTGGTGTGCGACCCGCAGGGCAGGAGCTTCGCCGCGCACAACCAGTACTCCGAGGCCGGTCTCGTGGCCGAGGGAGCGGCGTTCGTCGCACGGAAACTTCAGGCCAGCTGGGCGGAGAACCCGGCGGCCACACCGGCACCCGAAGCACCGCAGGCACCCGTGGCGACCACGCCCGCACCGCTGTCGGGGCCGGCAGCCACGCCTCCGCCCGCGCAACACATCGTCACGACGCCGCCCAGAGGCCCGTTGCCCGGTCCCGCGGCGCCAGTCGAACCGGAGCCGGTCGCGCCGCTCGCGTGATCGTCGGTACGAGACCGCGATCTACGGACTGAGGGGCACCGTGGTAACCGGCGAATCTCCGTAGTCGCCACCGCCGCCTGAGTCGCCGCCCGACGAGTCTTCACCGCCGCCCGACGAGCCGCCGCCCGACGGCACCTCCGGGTACACCGGCGAAGCGGGAACCTCGGGCGCCTGCTGAACCGGTTGTTCGACAGGTGGCGTGTAGACGGGCGGGGGCGGCGTATACGACGGCTCCTCGACCACAGGCGCCGAGGGCTCCGACGAGGGCGGGCTCTGCGGTGCCGTGGTCGTCGGCTCGACCGTGGTCGACGTCGTCGGCGGCGCGGTCGTCGAGGTCGGCGGCTTCGTCGTGGTCGGTGGTGTGGTCGGCGGTGTGGTGGTCGGTGGAGTCGTCGGCGGGGTGGTCGGCGTCGTCCAGGTCGGTGGCGTCGTCGGCGTCGTCGGCGTCACCCACGGCGGCGTCCACGGGGTCAGCGGCGGTAACACGATCACGGGAGGAACCGGTACCGGCACGGGAACCGGCGCCGGAGCCTGCACCGGTGGGGGAGCGGGTGCGGCGGGAGGCGCCGCAGGTGCCGGCGCTTGTACCCGCGGTGCCTGGTTGGCCGGACGGTCGCCCGTGCCCGAGCGCACGCTCGGTGCGGCGGGGGCGGCAGGCGGCGGCGTCAACACGGCAACGGGCAGCGCCACCGGATCCGGCTCGTGCGGAACGGGCGGGAGGTAGTTGCCAGGCACGGTGTTCGCCTGCGTCGCGGTCACGGGCTGCGCGCTGACGTCGGCGGCGGGCCGGACATTGGTCACGACCGTGACGGCCAGCGTGGCGAAACTGACCACGACGAACATCACGGCGCTGCCCATGAGGAGCATCCGCGGCGGTGGCGGTGCGATGGCGGTCGTGTACTCCGCCTCGTCGGCCTGCTCGGGGACGAACTCGTTGAGCGGGTCCATCGGCATCTCGTCGGGCCAGGGCTCGCTCTCGGTTTCCTGCGAGTACGCGAGGTCCGGACCCACCGCGCCCTCGGTGGCCGCTTCGCTTGCGGGGGCCATCTGGGTGGCGTCCGCTGCTGCTGCGGCGGCAGGGGCCATTTGTGTCGCTACGGCGGCCGGGGCGAGCTGTGTCGCGTCGACGGCGGGCGCCATCTGCGTGGCCGCGCCGGCGGGTGCGAAGCCGTCTGCCGCTTGAGCCGCGCCGCGCGCGATCGCATAACCGGCGTCGGCGGGAACCTCGACCGGCGCCGTCGAACGAAGCTCTGCCGCAACAGAATCAAGATCGAGTCGCTGCCCGACCAGCATGACGCGCATCGGTGCGTCGGTGGCCGGCACCTGCTGAAGTGCTGCCGCGCACGCGGCGGCTGCCCCTGCGGCGCCGACCGGGACGGTGGCCAGAATCGAGGTCGCCTCGTCGTTCTCGCCGACCATGGTCAGCGACGCGGTGTCGTCGTTGGAGAGCAGCAATGCCGCGTCGGCACCCGCGCTGCGGGCCAGGGCGGCGGCGGCCTCGGCCTCTGCCACCACCTCGATGTTCGGCACGCCCGCGCTCAGCACGGTCTGGCGTAGCGTGTCGGCTTCAGATGCGTCTGGCAGGCACAGGCGAGTCGCGGCGACCTGGTTGCCCGACTCGGTCACCTCGCGGAAAGTACCGATGATGGTTTCGGCCAGCTCGGACATCCCGTCGTCGGACAGGTCGAGCGCGTACTGGTCCAGAAGCTGGCCGCCGCTGGCAGGCGAACCGATCATCGCCAGGCGCGCCACCCGCCCGGTGACCGCTACCCCGAGGACTACGTCCACGGTTTCCACACTCCTTGCCTCACGCATGTTGTGCGCGCTCCGACAGTTCCGTCCAAGCTACCGCCGCCGCTGCTTGTGCGTCGGAGCAAAAATGAGCACGCTGGTTGAGACGTCTCGCGACATCACTCATGAGAGGAATCGGTACGTGACCGACCAGCGTTACGACGCGCCAGCCACGGTCCAGGTGGCGACGATGGCTGCGCCCGCCGTGGCGAAGTCGCCGCGTGTCGGCTACGTACCCACCCGGACGAACAGGGTGCGCGACGGCATCGCGGTCGCGCTGCTCGTCCTGGCGCTGCTGCTCCCGTGGAACCTGGAATTCGGTGTCGGCGTCCCGTCCAGTGATGGATCTCTCTTCGCTGTCTTGGCGGTCGTTACCCTGCTCGCGGTCGTCGCCGCGCTGGCGCCGCATCTCGGACCGTTCCGGCTCACGGCCGCCAACCCCGATGTCCGGCGTACCGGACGGGTCCGTCTCGTTCTGAGTGTCGCCTACCTCGTGGTGGTCATCGGTTTCGTCGGCTTCCATCTGGTGCAGACGGTCGGCGACGGCGGGACCGGAGCCGTCGCGCCCGGAGTCGGTCCCGGCATGCTGCTCGGCGTCGCGGGTGCATTGCTGGCAGCGCAGCCGCCCATCACGTCGATCACGATCGAGGACAACAAGTTTCGGCGCTGGTACGCCGTGGCCCGGGTGATCGGCTTCGTCTCGATCGCGCTCGCCACGTTGTCCGTTGCGTTCAACCTGTACTGGCGCCTGCGCTACCTGTTCGTGACGCAGGTGGACTTCGGCGGTCACGACATCGCGGTGATCGTCACGACGCTGCTCTACGGCGCAGAGGCCATGATCGCGCTCGTCATCGCGTCGCGTTGGCTCACCGAACGCACCGCGGCGGCTCGGCTCGCGACAACCGCGATCGGTATCTCCGGTGCCATCGCTGCCGCTCTGGTGTGGATTTTCGGCATCGGCCGCGACATCGACGCGTTCCACGGCTTCGCCCAGAACACCTCGACCGCGGCCGTCGGATACGAGGGGTATCTCGCGTGGGCGGCCGCCGCCGCGATCGTCGCGCCGACGACGCTGTACGCGGTCTTTCTGATCAAGCCGCCGACCATCGGCGCATACCGCGGGGCCGCGCAGAAGTGCCTCACACTCATCGCGTTCTGGTCGTTCGCGGCCGCGGCCCTGCGCGTCCTCGATTACCTGATCGCCTTGTCGCTCGACCTGCCCCGCGCGCTATACGACAGCGTCGCGATGACGGTGTTCAGCCTGATCACGGCCGTCATCGCACGGTGGCTGCATCGGCAGCTCAGCAACGGGGTGATGGCGACGAGCGTCACCGCGGCGTTCAGCGCGGTGTTGTTCGTGTTCACCGTCGCCGATGTGGCCATCGGCGTCGCGCTCGCGCCCCGATATGCCGCGCCGGCACCCGACGCGATCTACGGCAACAACCTCGCGCAGCAGATCACCAGCACCTTCGACGTCACCGTGTGCGCGCTCAGTCTCGTCGTGCTGGTCGTCATGCTGTTCACCGGTCCGCTCGCCGGCTACCTGGTCCGCCGTGGCGCCCGCCCCGCCAAGCCCGCGCCGGCGCCGCCCGCGGCGCCCGAGCCCACTGAGGACATCTCCGCGCCGCCGACCATCATGCGCCGGCCACAAGCTGCGGCCGTGCCGAGAATCGTTCGGCTCAAGGAAGATTCGACGACGGTGCTGCCCGCGCCGCCGACGACTGAGCTTCAGGTGCCCACACTGCGGATCCAACGCAGGCCCAGCTCTGGCCCGCTTGGGCCGTCGTCAGACGGTTAGCGGCGCGACCACCACCGGGTTCGGGTACGGCGCTCGATGCCAGAGCGCCGCTATCGGCCACACCTGTCCACCGTGGCAAATGAAGCAAACGTGACTTTGCGGGTCGTCGACCGTGGTAAACACGGGCATGCCGTTGTCGAGCGGTACGAAGATCGCCGGTTACACGATCGAGAGGACGCTCGGTTCAGGCGGGATGGGGGAGGTCTACCTCGCTCAGCATCCGAGGCTGCCACGGCACGACGCGCTCAAAGTCTTGCGTACGGGTATCTCGGCTGATCCTGACTACGTAGAGCGATTTAACCGCGAAGCTGACCTAGCAGCGAAGCTTTGGCATCAGCACATCGTTGGTATTCACGACCGAGGAAGGCACCGCGGGCGCCTCTGGATTTCGATGGATTTCGTTGATGGCACCGATGTCAGTCGGATGCTGCGAGATGACTACCCAGAGGGCATACCGATCGGGCAGGCACTCGACATCATCAAAGCCGTCGCCTCGGCGCTCGACTATGCGCACGGGCGAGGCCTGCTCCATCGCGATGTCAAGCCGGCCAACATTCTTGTGTCTGACGGCGACGACGGCGAAGGACGAGTTCTGCTTGGCGATTTCGGTGTCGCCCGAGACCTGGCCGACAACGCCGGAAACGGCTTGACCGCAACGAACATGACCGTTGGCACGGCGGCATACGCAGCGCCCGAACAGCTGATGGGTCTTACGGTCGACGGCAGAGCCGATCAGTATTCCTTGGCAGTCACGACCTATCACCTACTGACGGGGTCCCCGCTGTTCGCGAACTCCAACCCCGCCGTTGTTATCGGGCAGCACCTGAATGCGGTACCACCCGCGTTTGCAGACACCCGGCCCGACCTTGGCCCACTCGATCCAGTGTTGTCGCGTGCCCTCGCCAAAGACCCCGGCGATCGGTTCGCAACATGTATGGACTTTGCTCGGGAGCTGGAGCAGCAGCAGACCGCCACGGCAGCGGACGTCGCGGTGATTCGGAATGACGAGGACACCATGCTGCGCCCCGTGGCCCCTCAAACTGCCGAGACAGCTTCTGAGAATTCAGGTCCGCCGACCAGAGTGCCTCGGCGGAGACGATTCGCGCTGACTGCAGCAGTCGCGGCAGTGTTAGTTGCGGCTACCGCGGTGGCTGCCTTTGTGCTCCTGCCGTCTGATGAAGAGCCGCCCGCTGGTCCTTTCACGCTCGCCGGGACGCTTCAGTTGCCCAACCCTTTGGCCAAGACGACGGGTCTTCCAAGCGGTTTTATGTGTGCGGGCACGCGCGACTACGGCGATATTGCACCCAACGCGCCCATAACAGTCGAGGATGAGTCTGGGAAGTTGTTGGCTAAGGGCGCCATACAGAGCAGTAGCAAGGACGGTGCCGGGTGCCACCTCAGGTTCCGCGTCGACGAGGTGCCCAGCGGCGCCCGCTTTTATCGAGTACACGTCGGACAGCGCCCGGAGATGAGCTACACCGAGTCCGAAGCTAAGGCAGGTGTGGAGTTTCTGATCGGCGCTACAGATGCAGAACCGACAGCCGCTCCCGCACCACCGACGCTGAAACCGCCACCGCCGCCGTCAACGCGCACAGTGACGGTCACGCCAGCAGTTGATGGGATAAGCCTGCAGCGGCTCGAGTCCTTAGCCAGCAACGACCACCCCTATGTGACCTCGTTGCTTGCAGACCGGTGGGTACCTCAAATCAGTTCTAAGCGAGTCGGCATGGAGATCGATGGGGTCACTTGGGACAGCGCCAGAATCCTTGATCAACATATGCGCATGCGGGCTACTTATCCGTATGTCCGGTTACTTCGGTCCGGCGATTGGTCAACGTACGACGGACCGGGCTTCTGGGTAACCGTTGTGGGCCTTCATTCCGACAACCCTTACGAAGTCCTCACGTGGTGTACACAGAGTGGGTTCGACAGGGACAACTGCGCGGCGAAAGTGGTCAGCACCTGGCGACCGGTCGCCGGCAGCACGAAGTACAACTAACGTTACTGCTTACGCCCGACCACCAAGTACGCGGCAGGAATCACACCCGGCGTGCTCAACACCCCAAGCGCGCCGGCCCACAGCCACTTGGGTCCGTTGACCTGATCCGCTTTGCGGCCGGCGAGGTCGCGCAGTGCCCAGGCGCGCAGGCCGGCGTCTGCCGCGGCCATGCCGATGATCGCCGCTTTGGCGGTGGTGGACAGCTCGCTCCAGCGCTTCTTGGCCACTGCAGACTTCCTTTCGGTCAACGGGGATGTGCCCTATCTACGGTACCGACCGAGGCGCGCGTCGAGACTGCGCACACGGTCGCGGAGAGCGCGAGGTAGCAGCCCTGGGCGCAGTCTCACCACGTGGCCGCGAATAATCAATGGCGCGACCACGTTTGCCCGCGTACCGTTCTGCGGGCCTGGTGATGTGAGCCGGATGTTGATCGGTTACCACTTCTAATGGATAGGTCGCGGGTTCGACTCCCGCCCGCCCCTCCACGGGGCGGTAGCTCAGCTGGCAGAGCAGTAACGCCGGTCGATGACTCACACGCCCACATCATCTGGCGCACAACTTCATTGCCGCGGGCCGGCAGCCGATCGGTTATCCGGTGTAACTCAGGTTCGACTCCTGACGTGACAGTCTTGACTGTTGCGATTCCGGTCGGCGTTTCACACGCTCGCGGTCCCTGAAGACCCACGACAACGAAAGGAGTAGCCCCATGGACATTTTGAAGACGATCAGCCTGCGCCGGACGCCACAGGCGCTGGCCGCCAAGCCGGAGCAGGTGCTCAATGCCGCTGGTGGCTACACCTTTTCGGTCGACGACTGGTCGCGGGTACACCGCTTTCTGACGCTCGGTACCGACGGTGGGACGTACTACACCGCGGACCGCGAGCTGACGCGCGATAACGCCGATGTGGTGTTGCGTGCTGCGGATCGCGATCCGATCGGGCTCGTGAACCGCATCGTCGAGGTTTCTGACGCGGGCCGTGCGCCCAAGCAGAACCCGGCACTGTTCGCGTTGGCCATCGCCGCGTCGGCAGACGATGTCGACGGGCGGCGCGCGGCGCTGGCAGCACTGCCGCGGGTCGCGCGCACCGGCACCCACCTGTTCCTGTTCGCGAGTTACGTCGAGCAGTTCCGTGGTTGGGGTCCGACGCTGCGACGCGCGGTCGGCCAGTGGTACACCGAGCGGCCGGTCGACGCGCTGGCCTACCAGCTCGTCAAGTACCGGCAGCGCGGCGGGTGGAGCCACCGCGACATGTTGCGGCTGGCCAGCCCGGCAGGCGTGGTCGATCCGGCCCGGCGCATGGCGTTCAACTGGGCGGCGGGCAAGGGTCTCGGTGACTACACCGAGGCACCGGTCCGGCTGGCCGACGAGCAGCTGAAGGCGGGGCAGCGCACCGCTGTCCGGCCGGCTGTGCGTGCCGATGTCGTACCCGACGAGCTGGCGATCATCGCCGACTTCGAGGATGCGCAGGCGGCGTCGAGGGCGGCCGAGTGGGTCGAGATTGTCGGCCGCGGCCACGGTTTGTCGTGGGAGATGCTGCCCGACGCAGCGCTGGCCGAGCCGGCGGTGTGGGAGGCGCTCATCTCGCGCGGTATGCCGCAGACGGCGCTGATGCGTCAGCTTCCGCGGCTGACCCGGCTGGGGCTGCTGTCCGGTGCGGTCGGCGAGACCGTGGCCGGCCAGCTGGCCGACGCCGACCGCCTCAAGAAGGCGCGCGTGCATCCGGTGAATGTTCTTGTCGCACAGCGCACCTACGCCTCCGGCAAGGGCGCGCGCGGTCAGGCCACGTGGACGCCCGTCGCGCGTATCTCCGATGCGCTCGATGCCGCGTTCTACGCGGCCTACGGCGCGGTGCGGCCGGCGAACAAGCGCACGCTGCTGGCGCTCGACATCTCGGGCTCGATGAGCTCTCGCGTGTCGGGCCTGCCGGTGACGTGCCGTGAGGCGTCGGCGGCGCTCGCGATGGTGACTGCGGCGACCGAGCCGCAGCACCGGATCGTGGGGTTCACCGCCGGTGGCGGTGGATGGTCCAGCACGGCGATCACCGAGCTGGACATCAGCCCGCGTCGTCGTCTCGACGATGTGTGCGCGTACACCGCGGCGCTCCAGATGGGCGCCACGGACTGCGCGCAGCCGATGATCTGGGCGCGCAAGAATCGGGTGAAGGTGGATACGTTCCACATCTACACCGACAACGAGACCTGGTACGGAGACATCCATCCGCACCAGGCGCTGGAGCGGTACCGCCAGAAGATGGGTATCGACGCACGGCTCGTGGTTGTGTCAATGACCTCGACCCGCAACTCGATCGCCGATCCGGCCGATCCGCGTCAGCTCGACATCTCCGGGTTCGACTCGGCGGTGCCGACGCTGCTCGCCGATTTCTCGCGCGGCGACATCTAGCGGCGTGGGCCGGGGGTGAAGGTCTTTCGATCGTCATCCCCGGCTTTTGCGCTATTCCGGATTGCACAGTTTCCAGTTCTCGTCTTCACGCTTGAGTTTGAACGTCTTTGTGGGCGCCGGTGGGCGGGTCACCTCGACCGTGGCTTCGTCGCCGGTCACCGAGATCGATTCGATGTCGACCGGCCGGCGGCTGGCCGGTTCGATCGGCCCGCCGTTGTCGAGATCGCCCTCGAAGCCCTCGGTGAACTCGGCGGCTTCCGCCCGGCACATGAGGTTTGCCATCTTCTCGGTATCTGCGGTGTCGGATGCTTCGGCGAATTCGATCACCGCTGCCCGGATCTGGGCCAAGCGCTGTTCACTCTGGTGGTGCCGGAAGCCGACGAATCCGGCCACGCCGGCGATGATCACCGTCGCCCCCACCGCGGCCAGAATCCATTTGCGCCGTGAGCGTTTCGGTGGCTCGGGCTGCCACCCATACGGCGGGGGCGGCGGCGGTGGACCCCAGCCGGGTTGCTGCGGCGGCGGTGGACCCCAGCCGGCTGGAGGGGGCTGAGGGCCTGGCGGCCAAGGTCCGGGATAGCTCATTGTGCACCCCTCAGAGCGGTAGGTTCATGAACTCGTCGAGCGCTTCTCCGAAGGACTTGACCTCGAAGTCGGGTTCGAAATATGTGATGGCAAGGCCGTCCGGAAGATCCGGTGAGACGCACAGACTCGCGTCCGACCCGCCTTCGGTCACCAGGAGCAGTCGCTGCGTGCCGGGAAACTCGTAGTCGTCCTCTTCCCATTCCAAGATTTCATTGGTGTCGGGCGCACCCCACTTCGCGGCCAGGGTCGTCATGTGGCGGGGTGCGATCAAACCGCACGATTCGCCGTCCCATGTGGTGAAACCGGCGTGGGTGTGCTGCAGGAACGTACTCGCCGGTGGTGGCACGGACTCGAAATACGGTGGGGTGGCGGCGCCGAACGTCCGCGGGTCTTCGCCGACCCATACCGCGAGTTCGCCATCCTCGGTGCGCAGTACGTAATCCAGTGAGGGCGAATCCAGCCAATTGTGTTTGGCCACCCGTACATCGACCAGTTGGGTGCGCAGCGCCTCGGCGAACCGCGGGATGAGGTCGAGGAATTCTGCGTCCCAACGCTGAATCGCGATACGTTTGCGGTCCTCTGGATCGGCGGATTCCACTAATGGCCACCATGTTTCGGGCACCGCCGCCTGGGCCTGCGCGCCGGGCGCCAGAATGCTGATGGGCTCGGTGTCCCAGCTGGCTGCGGCGTTGAGTGCCGCCTCGTCGATACCGGCCATCTCAGGCGAAACCGTCCTTGTCGCTCATGGTTTGGGCAGTTGACTGTCGGCCAGGTGAGCGATCAGATCCGTCAGTTCCCGGCGCTTGCGGTCCTGAAGCGCGACTTGCTCCTTCTGCCAATCGGGATCGACGTCCTGCATGTCCGCTGCCGATTTCGAGTTCTTGTTCCTGGTGTTGACCTCCGACGGTAGCCACTGCAGGTTCGACGCCGCATTGAGGACTTCCCACATGTTCTCGGGGGTCAGTTCCAAGAACCGGGGCAGGTAGAGGATCTCCACCTTGGGAACGATGTGGTCGGCCGATACGGCGGGGCCACCGGTGGGCTTCGAGCCGACCGTGTATCCGGAGGGATGGGTGTCGCCGAGGCTGGGACGGCGCTCGCCTTGCAGCGGAACGTTGGGGTACGGCTTCAGTGGCGTGACCTGATTTTTGACGACGTCCCACACCGGGCGCAGCGGGTGGTCTTTCGGGATGGTGACCCGGCCGTCGCCCAGCTTGACCGGCGGCGTGGGTGAGGTCCATTTCGGACGGGCGGCGGCTGCCGCCTTGTCGAGATCGGTGAGGACCGTGGGCTTGAGGGCCTTCGGCGCGGGGCCGTTGTCGCGAAGCTTGCCGATGGCCAGTTGGCAGGCCTGCAAGCTGGCGACCAGAGCGTCTTTTTCGGCGTTGAGCTGATCGGCCTCGCGGTTGTACGGAATGACGATCTCGGGCGGCCCTGGGCCGCCCCCGCGCGCGTTGTGCTCGGCGATCTTGGCCTGGTTGGCATCCAGGGCGGCGGCCTGGGCAGGACATCCCTGTGCATCCGCGTGGGCCGGCGCCGGGTGAGCCAGGCCGGACATCAGCGCCATGAGTAGGACGAGGACCGCAAGGATTGCGGGGCAGCGTCGGTGTCTTGTGACCGTCATGTCTGTCTCCCAGCAATGGCGCTGAGCCGTCGGAATCGGACGTAGGAATCGATCGTAAGTCCGCTCTCGAGGCCGCTGATGCACCAAAATCGGCGGGCGAACGAGTGGGCCTGAGACCGGCCGAATCTTCGTGAAGCTGAGCCACAAGGGAGAGTAAGCGCCGTCACACCGGTAACCTCGAACATGAGTATCAGCCAGATCGGGGGATCGATATGGACCTCGTGCTCGGCCTCGCGATGACGTCGAGAGCCGTCCGGTGGGTGCTCGTCGACGGAACGACGGGCGAGGGCGATCCCGTCGACCGCGGTGCAATCACGATCGACGATGTCGAGACGTACGATCCCGCGGGTCTGCTGAAGGGTTTGGTCGAGGACACCGAAACCACCGGCAGCCGTCTTCACGCGATCGGTGTCACCTGGACCGCGGATGCCGCGCCGTTGGCCGGCCACGTATTGCAGTGCCTCGAAGACCGCGGGTTCGGAAATGTCGTGGCGGTCTCGGAGGTCGAAGCCGCAGGCATCCTGGCCAGCGGCATCGCCGAGATCGCCGGCTATGACGAGATCGCGGTGTGCATCGTCGAGTCTGATGCTGCCGTTGCGGCAACCGTCACGGCGGACGCGGTCTCGGCGGACCGGATCGAGCGGTCCCCGGCGGATACGACCGCGGCCGAGCTGATCGACAACATCAAGGCAGTGCTCGAAGAATCGACCGGCGGGCACACCGACGCGATCTTCGTGCTCGGCTCCGAGGGCGACGAGTCCATCGTCGCGGCGCTCACCGACATGGCCACCGTTCCCGTCATCTCCGCCGCCGAGGCCGACCTGGCGTATGCCAGGGGCGCGGGTCTTGCCGCCGCGCTCGCCGTGAATACCCCGGCCGATTCCACGCGGTCCAAGTGGGGCCTGCACCTGACGAAGGTCGGCGCGCTCACGTCGGTTCTGGCCGCCGCAGTCGTGACCTTCGTCGTCGCCACATCCGCCGCGGTCGGCATCAAGCTGAATCCCGGTGCGGTGGCTCCGTCGGCCGCCGAGGTGGCCAACGTCAGCGAACCGGCCCCCGCCGCGCGTCCGCAGCCGGCGCCGAAGGCCGTGCCCGAGCCGCGTCCCGCGCCGCCCGCCGCGAAGCCGTCGCCCGCCCCGCCCGCGGCAAAGCCACCTGCGCCTGAGCCCGCGGCACCGGCCCCGGCGCCCGCTCCGGTGGCCGAGGTCGACAACGCGCCCGCCTACTCGCCGCCGGAGTACGTGCCGCCCGCACCCGCACCCGACCCGGTTTACGTGCCTCCGCCTCCGCCTCCGGCATTCGTGCCGCCGCCTGCCCCGCCGCCAGTGACGTACCCGCAACCGCGGCTACGTGACCGCATCATCGAGCGCATTCCGATCATTAACCGCTTCCATGAGCCGAAGCCCTGGGGCTAGGCATCTGACTGTGCGCTCACGTACTCGACTGTGCGCTGAGGTCGCCGAAACGTCGCCCGTGTCGCCCTGACCGCACACTCGTGAAGGATGACCCTTAAGTCGTCAACCGAGCCTGCTCGGCACGCACCATCTCGTCCTGATGCGGCGGCGCCTGGTCGGGGCGCAGTGCCAGACGGCGTATCGGCTCGTCGATGCTGCCGCGCGCCAGCAGCCGATGAACACGAACGGTGGGGCGTTCGCTCATGCGCTGCGTGCGTCCGATCACCCGCTGCTCGGCTCGCGGGTCCCATTGCGGCTCGGCGATCACGAACACCACCGGTACCGTCAGCCGGCGCAGATCAAGCGGTCCCGCGTCGATGTGCGCCAGCAGCGTGGCGGGGCCGCGATCGACGGCGAACGCGTCGACGACGGCCTGGCGATCCGGCACCGTGTCGTCAAGAGGCCCGAACATATTGCCCGGCAAGGCCTTCCGGATGACGTCGAGCACGCCCGGAAAATGGGACAACACTACGACGCGCGCGCCGTCGATGTGTGCCTCGTTGGTGAGTTCGATCAGCCGGTCCAGCTTGGCTGCCGGCGCGGGTGCACCGGACGGCCACGCCGCCTGGCGGATAGCGGTGAAGTTACCGCTCGCCACCGCACGCCGGTAGCGTGCCCGGTCGCCGCCGGTGAGCCGGACCCATTCCTCGGTCGAAATGCGTTGTGGCAGCTCATCGATCACGTCGCGGAAGTCGCGGCGCAGATACACGCGGTCGACCGCCCGCCGAAATGCCACCGAGCCCTGCGCATTGATCGCGGACGTGACCTCGCCTGCGACGTCGGGCTGCAGAAAGTCGGCGAGGTGGCGGAATCCGTCGATCCGGTTGTGCATCGCGACGCCGGACAGGAAGAGGATCCGGTCGTCGGACGTCAGAACATTGCGCACGGCGCGAGTGCGGTCGGATTTCGGGTCACGTAGGAGATGGGCTTCGTCGACGATGACAAGGCCTGGTCGCTCGGGCAGCGTGATTCGGTGCAGCATGTCGAACGTGACGATGGCCAAGCCGCCCTTGTCTTTCCATTCGGCCAACCGGGCTTCGCGCTGACTGCCCCGGATCTCGATCGGGGTCAGTGTGGTGTGCTTCGACGTCTCGTCGGCCCAATGGATGCTTGCGCTGGCGGGGCAGATCACAAGCACATGGCGCATCTTGTCGGCGGCCGCCAGATGTGCGGCGAGCGCGAGGGCCTGAATCGTCTTGCCGAGTCCCAGCTCGTCACACAGCAACACGCGCTGACGGGCCACCGCGTATTGGGCGCCGAACAACTGGTAGTCGCGCAGCTCGGTGCGCAGCAGTGACCGGTCCAGGCCCGTTCGTTCGACCTGCGCAGCGACGCCCGCTCCGACGAAACCCTGTGCGGCATCCACGTCGGTTGTGCCGGACGCGAATTCGCCGAGTAGCCGGTCGACGGCGGCGGCGTCGCGCCGGTACGCGGTCCAGCTGTCGGCGGGTCGGCGGGCGTCCTCGATCCGATCGATGAGCTCGGCGACCTTGTTGACCAGTGGATCGGGCGCGATCGGTGGGGCGTCATCGCGTCGGCGCCGTCCGGATCCGTTCTGCATCCCGACGCGTGCCCGCAATCGGGGGAGCAGCCGGCGCAGTTGCTTGACGGGTGTGTCCGCGCGGATGAGGACGATCAGGTTGGTCAGAAGCGCGGTGTCCGCCTCGGATTCGCGGTCCAGCCGGGGCCGTGTGGTGGAGCGGATGTGGTCGGCCTTGGCCTGCGCCGCGGACTGAACCGCCCGGGCGGTCGCGATGTCGACACCGGGAACCTGGGTCAGGACGCGCGCCGCGACACCGTGGATGTCAGCGACCGTGCGGTACTGCGAGTTGATGAGTGCGCTGATGCGGGCGCCGCGCGGAAGGTAGGGGCGCAGGCTCTCGACAGGCGCGGATTGCAGCGCCTGGTCGACGACGACATCGGTGTTGGACCGGACGCTCGCGGAGATCTCCGCGCGGAGCTTGCCCACGTCGGCGAGCAGGCCGTCGGCTCGCCGCACGAGGTCTGCGCGGTCCATGACTGTCGATCATCTCATCCCGCGGTGATCGCCGGTGCCGCGAATTCTGCCGGGACGGGCTGCTCACGAACTGCTGCGTGTCAGTCTCGTGTTTGCGGGAGTCGATCAAGGACCGCGAGTACGAGCACATGCGTGGCGTCGATGAGCTGGGCTCGCGGCCGCTCGCGGTGCTCGAGCAGCCATTGCGTGGCGACTGTGGTGACCGCGCCGATGATGCCTTCGGCGATGATGTGCAGCTGCGCTTTGGGCAGTGGGCTCGCGCTGAACGCCTCGGCGGCCAGAGCTTCGACCGTGCTGGCGAATCGTGTGGTCTGCGCGGCATAGGCCGCGTCGATCCCGAGGCTGACGCCGAGGATCTCCAGCAGAGTGATGCGGGCGCGGCGCGGGTCGTCGTCGATGGCACTGAAATAGCCGGTCAGCGCGGCACGTAGCTGCTCATCGAGATTTTGTGGGGCGCCGGCGACCGCCGACACCATCGCGTCGTGGATGTCATCGGAGCACTTGTGAAAGCACGCCAGCAGCAGTGCCTCGCTGTCGGAAAACGATTCGTAGAAGTAGCGCTTGGACAGTCCGGCCCGCGCGCAGATGTGGTCGACCGTCGCGGCGCGGTACCCGACCGTGCCGAACACGTCGACCGCGGCGTCGATGAGTTTGGCGCGCCGTTGTTCGGCCCGCTGCAGCGGTGTCGCGCCCTTGTACGTCCGAGACGAGGTCTGCATCTCCAGATGTTGACACACGGCAGTTCCAGATAGAAACTGGGAACTATATCGTTCCTGAATGGGGGTTACGCATGAACGATCACCCGACTATCCCCGAGCCGGTCAATGTCGTGGTGCGGGCGTTGTTGCGCAGCCCGCTGCACTGGGCGATGAGTCGCAACACGATGCTGTTGGAAGTGACCGGCCGCAAGACCGGACGCGTGTATCGGGTTCCGGTCAGTTACTCGGTCGATGCGGATGAACTGGTGTGCTTCACCGATTCACCGTGGTGGAAGAACCTGCGCGATGGTGCCGCGGTGACGGCGTCGGTGCGCGGCAAATCCCGCAACGCCACGGCGCAGGTTGTGTACGGACGCCAGATCGCCGACCATCTCGCCCGGCACCTGCGGATCGTGCCGCGCGACGCGAGGTACCACGGTGTGCGGCTCGGCCCAGGCAAGAAGCCCAATGCTGCCGACCTCGAACGTGCCGCGGACCGAACCGCGATGATCCGCGTGAGGATCGACCGATGACCATCCGAATCCTCAAGGCGCTCGGCTGGGTGGTCGGCGTCGTGCTGGTGATGATCGGCGTCGGGCGCATGGTTTTTCCGATCGAGACCATCCCCGGCGGCGGCGCGGTCAACGCGTCTGTCGACACCGAAACCCGCACCGGCGGAGCGCTTTTGGTGGGCTTCGGAGCGGCATACATCTGGGCGGTGCGTCAGGCCGTCATACCATCGGGCGCGCTGCGCTTCCTCGCGTCGATCATGGCCCTGCTCGTCGTCGCACGGGTGATTTCGATGATCGACGCCGGCCCGCCCCACCCGGTCTTTATCGCTTTCACGATCGTCGAATTCATCGCTGCCTCACTGACTTACTGGTATTCGACGATGCGTGACGGCTCAGATCATGTCGTTCTTCGTGAGCCAGCGCATCACCGGCCAGCCGATGAACACCGGTAACCAGCACGTCAGCACGCGGTAGAGCAGCACCGCGGGCACCCCGATCGCGGCGGGCACGCCGAATGCCGCCAGGCCACCGATCAGCGCCGCTTCGACCGCGCCGACGCCGCCGGGGGTGGGCGCGGCAGAGGCAAGTGTGCCGCCGATCATCGTGACGACCGTGACGGTGACGAACGACGTGTTTCCGCCGAACGCCTCGACGCTGGCCCACAATGCCAGGGCCGCACCGAGAGTCGTGCCGGCTGCGCCGAGGACGATGAGCGCGAGCCGCTGCGGTTCGCGCGCGAGCTTCACCAGATCATCGGTGACTTCTTGAAGCCGGGGTCGTACCGCCGAGGCCAACCACCGGCGCAGATTGGGTACCGCCAGGAACACACCGGTGAGGCCCAGCGCGACGCCGGCGATCAGGTACAGCACCGTCGAGCTCGGGACGAAATGCGACAGGTCGGCCGAGGCGCCTGCCACGGTGCTGAAGAAGATCAGCAGCAGCACGTGCACGATCACCTGCACTGACTGCTGCAATGCCACCGCCGCGGTGGCGCGCGCAGTGCTCAACCCGCCCTTCTGCAGGAACCGGGTGCTCAGCGCAAGGCCGCCAACGCCGGCCGGGGTGGTGGTCGCGGCAAAAGTGTTGGCGATCTGCATGATTGACAGGTTGCGGAAGCTCACCAGCCGGTCGGCGCACGCCCACAGGGCGGCGGCCGCGCCCACATAGCGCAACGCCGACACCACCAGTCCGAGTAAGGCCCACCACCAGTTGGCGGTGAGCAACTCGGAGAAGAAGGTCGGTACCGCACTGATGAACGGATACGCGACATAGACCAGCGCCACCAGCAGGACCAGTTGGATCACCTGGTTGCGGGTGAACCGCGTGATCGTCTCAGCCTTGATCTGGTCGGCACCCGTCTGGCTCATCACCTCGTCGCGCGCGCGGGCGATGACCTCTTTGGCGTCGGCGACCGAATCCCGGACCGGTGCCGGCACGGCGGTTTTGGTGAGCCGGCGGGACGCGGTGAGCACGGCTTCGCGGCCGAACGCTTCGATGGCCGCGGTGACCGCCGATGGTGCGTCGTACAGCGCGGTCGTGGTGACGAGAAGCTGGGCGATGTCGGACTGCAACTGGGCGTCGGTCGCGCCGTACTCGGCGCTGCCGAAACCGCCGAACAGCACGGCGCCGTCGTCGACGGTGATTTCCTTGCTGCGCAGATCGCCGTGCGAGATCTGGTGATCGTGCAGCATGCGCAACGCGTTCCACACACGGCCGACAGTGGTCTCCGCGGTGCACTGGTCCAGCGGCGTCCCGCGTTTGTGGTTGTGGGCGTACAGCGTCCAGCCGCGGTCGAGCGCGGCGACCGACATCGTCGACGTGCTCGCCAGGCCGAGGTCGCCGATCGCGATCGCCATCAGGGCGCGGTGCTCGACGGCGCGGCGCATCGACGTCTGCAGAGGCGCGGTTTCGTTCGAGCGCAGCCGGAACTTGCGCCACAGCTGACGGACCGCGCCGCCGCTGCGCTGGTTGGGGCCGTACAGCTCGACCACGGCGGTCGCGTCGGGATCGTGCGATGCGGCGTCGAGCAGCAGGGGCCCGGCGCCGGCAGGCCGGACAACCGTGAACGCAGAGACCTGGAAACCGCGCCGCGCGAGTGCGCGCACCGCGCCGTCGAGTGGCACCTCAAGGGCCGGGGTGCCGACGACCCAGACCACCAGCGCACCGACGAACCAGCCCACCGAGAGGCCCAGCAGCGAACGGGCCGGCACGACGGCGCTGACGACGAGGTGGATGGGGACGAACGCGAGCAGCAACGTCCACCACCATCGGCGCAGACGTCGTGACAGCCAGGGCCCCGACACCGTCAGCACGGCTGCGAGCATGCCGATCCATCGCGGGTCGTCGAGGAACTGCGAGAACTGGGTGTCGAGCCGGTCATCGAGGTCGAAATGCCAGCGCGGTGCGGCGATGCCGTTGGCGGTGATCGACAGCGAGAGAATCGCGATGGCTCCGGCGGCCGCATAGGCACCGAGCAGTTTCCACTGGCGGCCCAGGATCAGGCTGACGAGGATTACGAACGGCAGCGCGACAATCGCGATGCCATAGGCGAGGTAGACGAGGTTGGACTGCGTGGGCGTGAGCACGCCGACGATCTCGGAGATCGAGCGCTCCAGGGCCACCCACTCGTAGCGCGTGATCAGCGAGCTCGTGATGACGGTCGCCAGGAACACGGTTGCCAGCGCCAGCCGCAGGATGTCGTTGGTGCGGCGGGTCAACGGTTGCAGCAATCTGCCGGTGACAGTGATGTCCCGTCCGTCGACGCGCATGTTCCCCCTTTCGCTGCTCGCCGACAAAGGTAGCCGGGCAGATGTGCTCATTCGGTCATTGGCCGCGATGTGGGCAGTTACGAAATCACATCGGTCCCTTCCGCCACAGCGTGTGCGAATTGGTTCTTACGGCGAACCAGCGAATTTTGCGAACAGTTGTGATCGAGACGTACACACATAAGAAAAGTGATGTAACTTCGATCGACACAATTGACGTGCCGAATAGGCCGCCCCCGAGGAGTTAACGGTGGACGCGACACCATTCGGGCACTATCAGCTGCAGAAGCTGATCGGCCGGGGCGGAATGGGCGAGGTCTATCAGGCCTACGACACCAGGACCGAACGCATCGTCGCGCTCAAGGTACTGCCACCGCACCTCGCACAGGACACCTCATTCCAGGATCGGTTCAAGCGCGAATCGCACGCCGCGGCCGGCGTCAACGATCCGCATGTGGTGCCGATCCACGGCTTCGGCGAAATCGACGGCCGGCTCTATCTCGACATGCGGCTCATCGAGGGCCGCAACCTCGGGGCGATGCTGACCAAGACCGACAAGCCGCTGGAACCGGCGTTCGCGGTCAAGATGGTCGAGCAGGTCGCGATGGCCCTCGACGCCGCGCATCACGCCGGTCTGATCCACCGCGACGTCAAACCGTCGAACATCCTCATCACCGACAACGACTTCGTCTACCTCATCGACTTCGGTCTGGCTCGCACGGCGGGTGAGGCAGGCATGACCACCGCGGGCAGCACGCTCGGGACCCTCGCGTACATGGCGCCCGAGCGGTTCGACGCAGGTAAGGTCGATCCGCGCTCCGATGTGTACGCGCTGGCGTGCGTGTTGTACGAATGTCTCACGGGCGCAAGGCCTTACCCCGCCGACAGCCTCGAACAGCAGATCGCCGGGCACATGGTGTCGCCGCCCCCGCGGCCGTCCGAGAAGGATCCACGGTTGGCGGCGTTCGACGACGTGATCGCCAAGGGCATGGCGAAGAAACCGTCCAAGCGGTATCAGTCCGCAGGCGAGTTGGCGGCCGCCGCGCGCGCCGCGCTTTCGGTGCCGGTGCGCACGACGGGCCGGTCGGGCCGGCATTCGGCACAACGGGTTCGGACCCGGGTGCCGCGACGCGTGGCCGCGATTGCGGGGGCGACGGTTCTGGTGGCGGCGTTACTGGCGGTCGGGGTCTGGCAGCTGCGCGACGGCGGCGGTCCCGGCCGCGATCCGAGCTTGGCCGATTCGGCGTCGACGACGGGGCCGGTGGAGGCGCCGACGGGTGCGGTGCCCGAGATCGCGGCGACCGTGCCCGCCGAGATCCGCGAGACCGGGCGCCTGGTGATCGGCGTGAACGTGCCGTACGCGCCCAACGAGTTCAAGAACTCCGACGGTGAGATCGTCGGCTTCGACGTCGACTTGATGAAAGCCGTCGCGCGCACGCTCGGGCTGGTGCCGGACTTCCGCGAGACCGGCTTCGAAGGCATTCTGCCGTCGGTGCAGGACGGCAATTTCAACGTCGGGATGTCATCGATCACCGACACCGCCGACCGCGAGGCCGTCGTGGACTTCGTGACGTACTTCCAGGCCGGCACGCTGTGGGCGCAGCAGACCGGCTCGGCCGTGGATCCCACCGCGGCGTGCGGACTGCGAGTTGGCGTGGCGTACAGCACGATTCAGGAAACCGAGGAGATCCCGGCGAAATCCGACGCGTGCGTGGCGGCCGGGCTGCCGCCGATCGAGAAGGCCGTGCACACCCATCAGGACGAGGTGACCGCGGCGCTGATCGCCGGGGAAGTCGATGCCATGACGGCCGATTCACCCGTGACCGGGTTCGCGATCAAACTCAGCGGCGGGGCGTTGCAGCCGGCAGGGGAGGTGTTCGACTCCGCGCCGTACGGGTGGCCGGTCGCGAAGGGCTCCGGGCTGGCCGAGTCGCTGCGACTGGCTTTGGAACACGTAATGGGCACGGGCGAGTACCGCACGATCGCGACCATGTGGGGCGTCGAGAAAGGCATGATCACCCAGCCGGTGATCAATGGGGCGTTCCGGTAGTCAGAGCGAGTTGCGGCCCGCGATGGTCTTGACGAGCTGCACGGCTTTGCCGTCGTCGAGGTCATAGCCCGTGAGCCGCACATCGACGACCATGTCGTCGACCGCCAGGATCGCGCGCCGGCTGCCGTAACCCGGGAGGTCAGGCGAGTCGTCGTGCGTCACGTCGATGCCGTCGACCACATCCGGGACAGCCAGCCGGAACACATCGGGCGTCTTGTCGCCGTCTTCGATGATGGTCAACGTGTCGTTCGCGCACTGCTGCCACACCGCGACCGTGCGAGTGACGACCGCCCGCGCCGCCGCCGGGCTGTCGAACTTGATGACGGCCTGGTCGACCTCCAGATTGCCTTCTTCATCGGCGAGCAGGGTCTCGCGGAATTGCCGGTAGTCGCTGTCGCGGTACACCCAATCCATGGCGTTGCCGATGACGACCACGCATTCCGGGCGGGACGCGCGCTCACCAGGGTCGAGTTTCGCGGGCACCCGCAGGGCCGTCTTGGGGCGCAGGGAGTCGGTGCCGAGGATGATGTTGACCTCGGACTCGCTCGCGAGCATGCTGCCCAGGACGTCGACTTCTGGGCCGCCGTCGGGCTCCTCGGCTTGGCGCGTGCAGCCGACCAGGATCAGCCCCGCAACCGCGAGCCCGGCGACGGCCTTCTTGACGGCCATGGCACCCCCTTCGAACTGTGGGCCAATCCTATTTCGCGGTAGGGGTCGGTCTCGACACGAGTTTTCTGGGTGCGTTCCCCCGATCGGGGGACACGCGGTTCGACCGGTGGATGGGCCGGTCGCCCGATACTGGCCGGACTCGTGGCGCGGCATTCTTATTTCAACGCCGGAACACACCGGACAAACGAAAAGCCTTATCCGACAAAGGAGTCGACATGACCATCACCCGCGCCGCCGGTTTCGCCCTCGCCTTCGCCGCCCCCGCGCTCATCTTCCTCGGCGCCGCCACGGCCAACGCCGAAACCTCGGCGACCACCACCGGCCCGGCGGTCACCCACCACGAGGCCTTCCCGAACCAGTCTCACGTGCCCCAGCCCGGTACCTCGGTGCATCACCATCACCAGCACAACCACGCCAAGTAGACGAGGGGAGAGCCAGGATGCCATCGCGCTCCGGGCTCTTTCCGTTTTCGGGAACTGTTTCCCGGTGAAGTCACAAGAGCCACACCAGCACCGCGAGGGCGGTGCGCACACGGTTGCGAAACGCGATATCGCCGGTGATAGCGCGTTCACGAAGGGACTATGCCGGGCTCCGCAGCTTGACCATCCGCGTCGTCGAACTCTCATCGAGCTCGACGATGTCGGAGCGGGACCGCAGGAAATCGCTGAACGACTTGAACCCCAACGACTTCTCGTTGAACGACGGGTCCATCCGCTTCATCTGCGCTTTGACCGCGGAGTTGTGCAGCCACTCGACGTCGTCTTTCTCCAGCCCGATCTGCAGCGCGCGGCGCAGTAGCGCGGTGGCCTCGTGTTGCGGATCGGGCTCGGATTTCCTGCGGGTGCGCTTGGGTTGTTTCGGTTCGGGCTCCGGGCTCGCGGTGGGAATGCCCGGCAGCGAGTCGTACACGACGAACTCGTCGCACGCGGCCGCCAGCGCGCGGCTCGACGCCCCCGCGACACCGATGCCCACCACATAACGACCCAGCCGTTTGCAGCGTTGGGCGAGCGGTATGTAGTCGGAGTCGCCTGCGACGATCACCACGTGCGTCAGGTCGGGGAGACGGAACATGTCCTCGACTGCGTCGACCGCGAGCCGGATATCGGCACCGTTCTTGCCGTACGCGGCCGCCGGGAACAACTGCACCAGGTCGACGGCCCGGCCCACCAACTGCTGGCGGTACCCGGCATTAACATCTGCTGACCAGTCGGCGTACGCGCGGGTGAGAACCAGCGTTCCGAACGACGATGCGAAGTCCAGGATGGCGGCGACGTCGACGGTCGACCGGTCCAATTTCTCCGGCTCGATCCCCTTGGCTTTGTCGCGCTGAAACGAATTGCGGCCGTTGACCTGGTCGTACCGCGAGATCACGATGTTGTCGAAGTCGAGGTAGACCGCGACGCGAGTGGGAGTGGGCTCGGTCATCCGATCAGTCTTGTCCATCGACCTCGCGTTGTGGCACCGATCCGCGTTGGCACCTACTCTGGGGGACTCAAGCCGAGGTGGCCCGACCTGCCGACGCACATCGACAGACCGGGAACCAGGTGGCAATCAGCGACATCGCGGCATACGCACAATTGAGTCCGACCGAGATCGAGGCGTTCGGCGCCGAACTCGACGCCATCCGCAGCGACATCGAGGAATCTCTCGGTGAGCGCGACGCGGCTTACATCCGGCGCACCATCCTGTTCCAGCGGACGCTCGACGTGGTGGCGCGGCTTGTCCTCGCCGGTACGAAGTCGAGAACCGGCTGGGTGGTGGGAACCGCCGCGCTGGCCTACGCGAAATCCGTTGAGAACATGGAGATCGGGCACAACGTCGGGCACGGCCAGTGGGATTGGATGAACGATCCCGAAATTCACTCCACCACCTGGGAATGGGACATGGTGGGCCCGTCCGCGCAGTGGCGCTACTCGCACAACTACCACCATCACGTGTTCAGCAATGTGCTCGGCGTGGACGACGATCTCGGCTTCGGCGTGCTGCGCATGACCCGCGATCAACCGTGGGAACCGCAGCATCTCGTGCAGCCGCTGCGAAACGTGTTGTTGGCGTTGGTGTTCGAGTGGGGCATCGCTCTGCACGACTTCTACTCCGCACGCGACCGGGCCGACACCGAGGAAGGCAAGGATGCGGCGGGGCGAACGCTGCGCGCAAAGATCGGCCGCCAACTCGCCAAGGACTACGTGATCCTTCCCGCGCTGAGCGGGCGGCGCTGGCGCCGGACGCTCGTCGCGAACCTGACCGCCAATCTGTTGCGCAATCTCTGGGCGTACGTGGTCATCTTCTGCGGGCATTTTCCCGACGGCGCCGAGAAGTTCACTCCCGAGACGTTGCAGCAGGAGACGAAGGCTGAGTGGTACTTGCGCCAGATGGTCGGCGCGGCCAACTTCAAAGCCGGTCCGATACTTGCGTTTTCAAGCGGCAACTTGTGCTACCAGATCGAGCACCACCTGTTTCCGGACCTGCCCAGCAACCGTCTGGCGCAGATCAGCGAACGTGTCAGCGCGTTGTGCGAGAAATACGGCGTGCCCTACACCAGTGGACCGCTGCCACGGCAATACCTGCAAACTGTGCGGATCATTTTCAAGCTCGCCCTGCCTGATTCCGGCTGGCGTGGCGTGCTTGCGCGCGCCGGTGTGCCGCGCGGAGCAGTTCGGCGGCCGTAGCGCTCGTGCGAGGTCCTGGGTTGACGATGGCGACCCAGCCTCGCCGGCCGTAGACGGGGTGGACGATGACGGTGTCGTCCCGGGGCTTCGCGTTCTCGGCTGACCCAGTGGCGATGTTCAGCCGGAACGCACCGGGCCGGTCGAGGTGGCACGTGTCGTCGTCCGGATAGTCCTTGGTGATGATCGTGGCGAACGGTTGCGTCTTGGGGACGACGCCGTCGGGCGCGTAGTAGAAGAAGACATCGCCCCACGCGATCTCCGGGTATCCGTCACCCGCGTGCGGTTGGAGGACCAGGACGCCGTCCATCGAGCTGATCAGGTCGATGAGTTCTTGGATCGTCATAGGTTCAAGCGTCACATTCATGTGCTTATGTGGACTTAGGCGTCGTTTTTCTGGAGCTTCAGGTGAAAAGTCTCAACTCACGTTTACGAACGGCCGACGTCGCGCGGCTGACCGGCTACTCGTTGCAGCAGATCCGCAATCTGGAGCGTGACGGTGTGCTGCCGGCGGCTCGGCGCACGGCGTCCGGGTATCGGGTGTACGGGGACGCGCACGTGCAGGCGGCCGGCGCGTATCGGGCGATTGCCGCGGCAGTCGGGCCGGTCGACGCCAAACGCATCCTTCGTACCGTTCACGATGAGCCGGCGGCCGCACTCGAGCTCGTGGACGAGGCACACGCGCAGTTGCACGGCGAGCGCCAGGATCTGCGCCTGGCTCAGCAGGCGGCTGCCGTGATCGCTGATGAGCCAATCGACGACGTTGTGGCTGCCGATTCGATGTCGATCTCAGAGCTGGCCGCCGCGTTGGGGATTCGCGTGTCGACGCTGCGGCACTGGGAGTTCGAACGACTCGTCTGCCCTGGCCGTGGCGCCCACGGCGCGCGAAGGTATGCGCCGAGCGATGTGCGCGACGCACGGATCGTCCATCAACTGCGGCGGGCGCGGTATCGCATCCCGCCGCTACGTGCACTGATGCCGCAGTTACGGGCTGGTCGGGAGTGGGATTCGGTCCGCGCCGCGTTGGTTTCGCGCGATGCCGATCTGGGTAGACGGTCACGCGAACTCCTGGCCGGTGCGGCCGCGTTGCACCGGCTGCTGTTCTCGGCTGACGAATCCGACCTAAGCCGGGCTGTGCAGTCTTAGAGTGGAACTGTCACCGCAACAGATCGGCTCATGAACGGAAAGACGAGAGCACACCTCATGGTTGCGAAGACCACCGGCGATGGACTGGCCGACGTCGTCGTCACCGCGGTCACCTCGACCACTTCGCTTGCGGCGCAAGCGGAGGAGACGTGGCAGCTGCTGCTCGAGGGGCGGAGCGGAATCCGCACCCTCGACAAGTCGTTCGTGACGGAGTACGAATCGCCGGTGCGGATCGGCGGCCAGCTCACCGAGAGCTTCGACCAGACGTTGAGCCGCGTTGAGCGGCGCAGGCTTTCGTATATGGAGCAGATGTCGACGGTGCTCGGCCGCCGACTCTGGGAGCGCGCCGGTTCTCCCGACATCGACACCACGCGGTTGCTTGTCTCGATCGGGTTGGCGCTGGGCACAACCGAGGAGATTGTCCTCCAATACGACACCTGGCAGGAGAAGGGCTTGCGCGCGGTGCCGCCGACCGCGATCCAGAAGTACATGCCGAACGCGCCGGCGGCCGCTGTCGGATTGGAGCGGAAGGCCAAGGCGGGCATCATCTCTCCGCTCATGGCCGACGCTTCGGGGGCGGCGGCCATCGCTCATGCGTGGCGCGAGATCATCCTCGGCGATGCCGACATTGCGATCTGCGGTGGCGTTGAGACCTGGATCGAGGCCGTGCCGGTCGCGGCGTTCCTGCAGATGGGCATGATGTCGACCTACAACGACGATCCGGCGGCCGCGTGCCGCCCGTTCGACAAGGACCGCGACGGCATGGTGTTCGGCGAAGGCGGTGCGCTGATGCTCATCGAAACCGAGGAGCACGCCAAGGCGCGCGGCGCCCGAATCCTGGCCCGGCTCATGGGCGTCGGCATCACGTCGGACTGTTATGACCTCGTCGAACCCGATCCAAAAGGGGAGCTGGCGAGCGACGCCATTGCCCGCGCCATCCAGCTCGCCGGACTCACACCTGCCGACATCGATTACGTCAACGCGCACGCCACCGGGACGCTCGCCGGCGACAAGGCCGAAGCCCGCGCGCTGCACACCGCGCTCGGCACCCACGCGCCCGCGGTGTACGCGCCCAAAGCGGCGTTGGGGCATTCGTTGGGCTCAGCCGGAGCGGTGGAGGCAGTGGTGACAGTGCAGTCGCTACGCGATCAGGTCATCCCCGCCACGCTCAACCTCAAGAACCGCGATCCCGAGATCGACCTCGACGTGGTCGCCGACGAGCCGCGCCGCGGCAACTACCGCTATGCGATCAGCAACTCGTTCGGATTTGGCGGGCACAACGTGGTGTTGGCCTTCGGCGCCTACTGATTTCGCTTGTTGAACGTGAACTGAGCGACTTCGGAGATGCCGCGCCGGAAGAAGTCCGCGCAGCCGGTGAGGTAGTGCATATAGCGGTCGAAGACCTCCTGCGACGTGGTGGCGATCGCCTCGTCGCGACGGGCCGTCAGGTTCTCCGCCCACGTGTCGAGCGTGCGGACGTAGTGCTCGTTCATCCGCTGCGTCTCGTCGGTGGAAAAGCCTGCTTTGTCCGAGAATTCGACCATGTCGACGTCGGACGGCAGCTGCCCGCCGGGGAAGATCTCTTTGCCGATGAACCGCATGAACTTCATGTCGGTCAATGTCACCGGGATGCCGTGCTCACGCCAGTAGTTGATGGGATGGGTGAAGATCGTCTCGATCACCATGCGCCCATCGGCGGGCATCACCCGGTGCGCCATGTCGAAGAACGCCGCATAGCGGGACTTTCCGAAGGCCTCGAACGCCTCGATGCTGACGATGCGGTCCACCGGATCGTCGAACTGCTCCCAGCCCTTGAGGTGCACCAGGTGTTGACGGTCGGAGCCCGTTTGTTCCAGAAGGCGTTGGCAGAAGGCGTATTGATTGTTGCTGAGCGTGAGGCCGATGACGTTGACGTCGTACTTCTCCATGGCGCGTTTCATCAGCGCGCCCCACCCACAGCCGACGTCGAGAAGCGTCATACCCGGCCGTAGACCCAGCTTGTCGAGGGCAAGATCGATCTTGGCCATCTGCGCTTCTTCGAGCGACATATCGTCGCGCTCGTAGAACGCACAGCTGTAGGTGCGCGACGGATCCTGGAACAGCCCGAAGAAGTCATCGGAGAGGTCGTAGTGGGCTTGGACATCCTCGAAATACGGCCGCATCTCGGCCGTCCCCCCGTTAGCCATATGCGGTGACCTCCCTCTGAGCTATACCGTCTTCTCGCAGGTGAACTGGCATACGTCGGTGTAGCCCTTGCGGAACAGGTCCGCACAGCCGGTCAGGTACTTCAAGTAGCGCTCGTAGACCTCTTCGGAAGTGATCGCGATCGCCTCGTCCTTCTTGGCCTCCAGGTTGGCGGCCCAGGTGTCGAGGGTCTTCACATAGTGCGGGCGCAGGCGCTGTTTGCGCGTGACGTGGAAGCCGGCGCCGACGGCGGAGTCCTCGACCATCTTGATCAGCGGGATCCGGCCACCCGGGTAGATCTCGGTGACGATGAACTTGAAGAACCGCATAAGCGACATCGTCGTCGGCAGCCCCATCTCGGCTACTTCTTCTTTGCTCGTCGAGACGATCGTGTGCAGCAGCATCACGCCGTCGTCGGGCATCAGCTCATAGGTCTTTTTGAAGTAATAGTCGTACTTTTCGAAGCCGAAATGTTCGAACGCGCCAATCGACACGATGCGGTCCACTGGGTCGCTGAACTCTTCCCACGGCTGGAGCCGAACTTCTTTGCTGCGCTTGCTGTCAGACTCCGCGAAACGCTGTTCGATGTGAGCGAGCTGATTGTGCGAAAGCGTCAGACCGATGACGTTGACGTCGTACTTTTCGACCGCGCGCATGATCGTCGAACCCCAGCCGCAACCGATGTCGAGCAAAGTCATGCCAGGTTGCAGGCCCAGCTTGCCCAGTGCCAGATCGACTTTCGCCATCTGGGCTTCTTCGAGCGTCATGTCGTCGCGCTCGAAGTAGGCACAGCTGTAGGTCTGCGTGGGGTCCTGCCACAGCCGGAAGAACTCGTTGGACAAGTCGTAATGGGAGCGGACCTCATCGGCCGTCGACCCGTGCCGTTCGCCGGGCCGGGCTCCGATGAACGTTGTCGCGGTTTTCGTTTCGCGTGAAGTATCAGTCAATTTCCGCCCCGTATGACGTTCGGTCGGCTAGCTGAACTGACGTACCGCTTCTTCATACGTCGTTTTCGGACACTACTCCTCGCACCCGTCGGCGGGTAGTGCACGCGCTGATTGGTTTGGCGTGGCTGTGGGGTCGTTGTGAAAACGCGGTTGATGCTTGCGTTTTCAAGGGCTCTGGCTAGGTGAGCCGCTCCATCGCTCGTCGCGCATATGTTCGGGTCGGCGGCCAACTGTTCTTCAGGTGCGGCTCGATCAGATGGCGCACTCCGGTGGCCTTCATCTTGATCAGCGCCGGGATCACGATGACGGCCCAATGGTCGAGGTATGGCAGCACGATGTCGCGTGACTGCGTGGTCTTGACCTTGCCGAAGTATGCGGTCAGGAAGAACTTGTCGCTGCTGTCATCGTCGAGTCCGTTGAACAACTCGACAATCTCCTCGAAATGTCGAGCCGTCGCGATGCGGGCCAGCACTTGCCCGGCCATGCCCGCCGACGCGGTGGAGCGCGGCGGCTGGCGCCGGACCTGTGCGGTCACCACGTCGATGGCGCGTTGGTTGCCACGGGCCGCCGAATCGTGGAGGCGGTAGATCAACCGGCAGCGCAGGACGTCGCGGTGGTGGGTCTCCGGCCCGGGGACTCTTTCTTCCAGGTGCTCGAGCCAGTCGATTGCGATGGGGATGGCTTTCGGCGCGGTGCGCTCGGGGATTTGATTGATTGTGTAGCAACGGAATCCGGCGTTTGCGAGGTCTTCCATCAGGCGCCGGTCGAATCCGTTCTCGCCGTGCTGGTATCTGGCCGGTACGTTGTCCATCCAGTCGTCGCCTTCGGGCAAACCTGGGTATGTCCTCGGAATGGGTTGTGGCTTTGGCAAATCCCTGCGGGCCTTGCGCGCGGCGGCTGCCGCGTCCTTGTCGACTGTGCCGGTGGATTCGATCTCGGATATGCCGCGGCGCAGGCGCGCGATTACGTCGTCATCCATGGCGTCGCCGGTGCACTCCGCGGGTCTCCTCAAGTCTTCTTCATCCTAGGTGGGGGTGCGGGGTGCTTCGTGCGGTGATTTCGGGTGTGGACGGTATTCACATTCGCCTCATCAATCACCTGCGTATCGGCTGGTCAGGCGGCACACGCTTTTGAAGCGCGATATCACGGGTGATACGTACACCAACTGTTCGCGTACTGGCATCGCGACAGGAGGGCTCAATACGGCTTCGCGTCACCGGCGCGCAACGTGTGGCGCAGACACTTCGCCGTGTCGCTGTCTCGTCGCACGGTACTCAGGGGTGCGGTGGCATTGGCGGCGTTGCCCGTCGCCGGCTTCACCGCCGATCGTCGGCTCCATTCCGGAGACCCCTTCACGCTCGGCGTCGCCTCAGGTGAGCCGACTTCCGATGGCGTCGTGATCTGGACGCGGCTGGCGCCCGACCCCCTCGCCGATGACGGGCTCGGCGGTATGCCGACACGGGCCGTTAACGTGGAATGGGAAGTGGCTGCCGACGAGCGGTTCACCCGCATCGAGCAACGCGGAATAGTACCGGCCGCACCGGAATACGCGCATAGCGTGCACGTTGAGCTGGCCGGCTTACTTCCCGGCCGTGACTACTTCTACCGATTTCGCGCGGCCGGGCACCTGTCACCGGCCGGGCGTACCCGCACCGCTCCCGAGGCGAGATCGCTTGCACCGCTGATGATGTGTGTCGCTTCGTGCTCGAACTACGAGCAGGGCTGGTTCACCGCTTATCGCAGGCTTGCCGAGGAACATCCCGATCTCGTTGTCCACCTCGGCGATTACCAGTACGAGTACGCCGCCCGCGACGGCGGTGTGCGACGCCACGTCGGGCCCGAGACCATGACGCTCGCGAACTACCGCCAGCGTCACGCGCAGTACAAGACCGATTCGGATCTGCAGGCTGCGCACGCGTCGGCGCCGTGGGTCGTGGTATTCGATGACCACGAGTTGGCCGACAACTGGGCCGGTGATGTGCCCGCCAAACCGCAAGCTCGGTTCATGGGCCGCCGAGCCGCGGCGCTGCGGGCGTACTACGAGAACATGCCGCTGCGTCGGTCGTCGTTGCCGCGCGGTGCCGGCATGCAGCTGTACCGGCGCGTGCACTGGGGCGCGCTCGCGACGTTCCACATGCTCGACACCCGTCAATACCGCACCGACCAGGCGTGTGGTGACAGGATCTCCGGCTGCGTGGACGGTCTGGATCCTGTTCGGTCGTTGACCGGTGATGCGCAGGAACGCTGGCTGCTCAACGGTTTTCAGCAATCCCGGGCACGCTGGGACGTGCTCGGGCAACAAGTCTTCTTCTCACAGGTGGATCTGACGCCTGGCCCCGGTCGTGGCGTCAACCCCGATGCCTGGGACGGCTATGCCGCCAACCGCGACCGCATCGTCGCGGGGCTCATCGACTCACCAGTGCGCAACGCCGTCGTCCTCACCGGCGACATCCATTCCCACTGGGCCGCCGAGGTGCGGGACCGGTCCGGGACGACGGTCGCGACCGAGCTCGTCACCACCTCGATCAGCTCCGGCGGCGACGGGTCAACCGATACGCGCGCCGCGGTGCGTGCGGAGAATCCGCACATCCGGTACTTCGCCGACCGGCGCGGCTACATCCGTGCGCGCATTTCCGCCGATGAGTTGCATGCTGATTTCCGGGAGTTGCCGTACGTGACACGGCCCGGCGCAGCGGTCCACACTGGGGCGTCGTTCGTGGTTCCCGATCGGGAGCGCGCATTGCACGCGCTGTGACGCGTCTCGGGGTCATACTGCCTGTGTGGCTGTCCGCAGATCATTGACGCGTGCGGTGGTCGCGGTTGCCTGCAGCGTGATGTTGGTGATCGCGTGGGGCAACGACGTCGAGTCACGCGGTGAGCCCGCTGGGGGACTCGTTGAGATCGCGACGAATCTTGATGTGCCGTGGGGTATCGCGTTTCTGCCCGACGGCAGTGCGTTGATTGCCGAGCGGGACAGTGCCGCGATCAAGCATCTGACGGCTGGTGTGGTTCGCGACGTTGGCTCCGTCGCCGGTGTGGCGGCGCGTGGCGAAGGCGGTCTGCTCGGGCTGGCCACCGCGGGTACGACCGCGTACGCCTATCTGACGACCGGTGAGGACAACCGGGTGGTGCAGATGCGCTTCGACGATGGGACGTTGAGTGCTCAATTGCCGATTCTCACCGGCATTCCCGCGGGTTCCCGTCACGACGGCGGGCGGATTGCGTTCGGCCCGGACGGCAAGCTGTATGTCGCGACCGGCGAAGTTGGCGATCCCCAGCTCGCACAAGATCGAGCATCGTTGGGCGGCAAGATACTTCGCATCAATCCCGATGGCTCGGTACCGTCGGACAATCCGGATCCAGCGTCACCCGTGTGGTCGTACGGGCATCGCAACATTCAGGGGTTGGCGTGGGACTCCGCCGGCCGACTGTGGGCCACTGAGTACGGCGCGAATCGCGTCGACGAGCTCAACTTGATCCGGCCGGGAGCCAACTACGGCTGGCCGACGGCCGGAGGACGCGCCGGCACTGAGGGTTTGGAAGACCCGGTGATCGAATGGGGCACCGATGAGGCGTCGCCGTCAGGGCTGGCTTACTTCGGTGGCTCACTGTGGGTCGCGGCGCTCCGCGGCGAGCGGCTATTTCAGATTCCCGTCGCCGGCGACGGTTCACTCGGTGCCCCGGTTCCGTTGTTCGTTGGACAGTACGGGCGGCTCCGCACGGTCGTTCCGGCGCCGGACGGGACGTTGTGGTTCTCGACGAGCAATCGCGATGGACGGGGGAGCGCGCGTGCGGGTGATGATCGGATTCTGCAGTTTCGGCCTTGAGCGCGTTGGTCCTATCGCGCCATCGAGAGTGCGCGCGCTTTCTCCAAGAACTCGCGTTCGTCTGGTGTAGCCGCGGACAGGGGACGATTGATGCGATCCAGAATGACCGCTGACGGCGCGAGCACTGACTCCAGCATTGCGCGTCCGACTTGGTGAGTGCTGCGGAAGTTCTCTTCAAACATCTTCTTGACCAACGCCTCGAAGATGTCGGCATCTATGTAGTAATAATTCGAAGCCATCGAACTCAGGCCGGTGGGAAGACCGAGGTGTTCTCCGATTTGAGTGATGAACCGGACGTACAAGTCACCCACGCGTAAGGCGGGACTCCAGACGGTGTCGTCACCGACGTCGAAAATGAAACTCACGATCACCATCGCTGTGAAGTTCTGCTGGGGTCAATGTAGTCAACTCTCACCACTTCTGCTTCTGAATTCCAGCATGCAACACCAGCACGTATCGCCCGTATGTCGTCGTCTACGTAGTCAGGAGGTGGGGAATCCTCGAGATGAGCGATCCTTAAGGTATAAATCACTGCTCGACGGGCCGTGAACGATAATGAAGCGCTCGGCGAGGCTGTCAGTTCAAGAGAAAGACCCGACTCTGTATTCTTGGGGATCACGCCGATAACAGTCCATGCTGTTCTCCCGCCGTGGCGTTCAACCTGCCTCCAGGAATACTGACTCACATTCGAGGCCACTAGGAGTGCGGTGCTAGCGCCCCCAATTCTCTCCGCGAGGCGCATTTCGAAGATTATGCCCAAAGTCGACCTGATTCCGTCATATCGGACTTCGAGGATTTGCGCCTCGAGTAGGTAATCCTCAGCGGTAAATGGGTTCACCGAAACGGTATTGTCGGCCGTCACTTGAGTGGCGTCGGTGAAGAATATTTCTTCCAGGGTGACCATAGATTTGATCCTCACTCAATGGACCGATCGATCGGCGCCTATTTGGGATCGTGTCCACCGAGAACTCGTCGGGCGCCCTCCGTTCCAGGGATCACCAAGACAGGGCGACGGGCATTGCAGGCGTCTGTTTATCGAAGCGGCGTGGCATTACCGCCAACCGTATCGCCTCGGGGTGGATCTGCGGCGCCGCGGGGATGCCGCCAGTCCGGCGACCCGTGCTCGTGGTCAGCAGGCCAACCAGCGCCTGCACGCCCGCTGGCGTCGCTTCGATGCCCGCAAGAAGCGTCCCGCGGAGGCCAATACTGCGGTGGCCGGAGAACTGGCCGTCTGGTGCTGGTCGCTGGCCTGCTCGACAGCTAAGGCACCCATCCCCAAGCTGTCCGAGCTCAATTCCGTGATGGCTTCAGGGCCTCGTGGTGACACACGACCACTCCGTGAGTAAACACATTGGCCCGCAACGTAATAACTATCCGCCCAGGCACGCGACCCACTCCGGCAGAGCAGTCGCATGCGCCACCCAATCTGCATCTCAGACTGGACCCTCGGGTCGAACTACAGCGACGCGCTCGCCGTCGAGAACTCAGCTTGGCAACGAAGCGGGCGCGACGACGACGGTCAGGGCGCCCGCTTCCCCTGCCACACTTGACAAGGTGATCTACATATCAGAGCCCGGCTGCGGTTACTCCGTATGCAGCCTGTGCTGGGGTGAAGCCGTCGTACGCGAGCTGGTCGAGGAGTGCGCCACGGGAGAAGGCTGAGAAGTTGAGGTATTGCTCTGCCGCCTTTGCCGCCTGCTCGTTCCAGTCAACATTGATGTGGTCGACGGCGAATGTTGCGTCGTCGGTGGAGAACTCATCGTATTCCAATTGTTGGATGAGCCCCTGGCGGGAGAAGGCGCTGAAGTCGAGGTATTGCTCTGCCGCGCGCACAGCGTTCTGTCGACTCACCGGGCTGAGGGGAAACGCGGGTTCAAAACTGAAGCCGCTTACCTGTTTATCCGGTTGGGTGGCGGCTTGTGCCCCGCCGGCGGCGACACCGCTGACCGCCACGAGCGCGGTCGCGAGGAGGACGGTGAGATGCTTCATATTCATGTCGGTTCCTTTGTCTGGTGCCCGGTACCCATGCCGGGCGAACAGGCGAACGTATAGGGAGCCACCGACAAGTCCGCGAGCGTTGCCGCCGGTGGTGTCAAGGGGAACGACGGCCTTATGACCGACTACGTGGAGGTCCGGGGATATGCCGAGCTCAACGACTTCTTGCGGTCGGATTCGCACGGTCAGACGGCGAGAGGTCCATTCCGACCGCATCAGACGGTCAAGGACGTTTTGGAAGCGATGGGCATTCCACATACCGAGGTCGATCTCATTCTGGTGAACGGGGATCCCTCGGACTTCGCCCATCGGCCGACGCGGGGACCGCATCGCTGCGTGGACCGCGCTTTGTCGTCGATGTCAACCTGGGGAGTCTCGCGCGGCTGCTGCGATTGCTCGGATTCGACGTGTGGTGGTCGCACGACGCTGACGACGCGACGTTGGCCGGTGTCAGTCGGGAGCAGCGTCGGATCCTGCTCACCCGAGACCGCAACCTGCTGAAGCGTCGCGCCATCACCCATGGCCTGTTCATCCGATCGGACCAACCAGAAGAGCAGACGCTGGAGGTGATCCGGCGCCTGGGCGTTCAACAACATTTGGCGCCGCAGGTCAAGCGGTTGTGTGAGCGACTCTGATCCTGGCCCGCATGTCAGGGCGGTGGCCGAAGATCTTGATATTCAAGACTTGTCGGTGCCTCGTGTGACGATGCGCGGTTCACTTCAGACCAGGAGGTTGTGATGAAAAGTGTGTTGGTGGCCGCGGTCGCGCTGGGCATGGCTGTCGCGCTGAGCCCGGTGGCGTCCGCGGAGTCGACATGGACGATGCCGAACCTGATCGGTAAGGATCTGCAGGGCGCGCAGGATGGGATCCAGTCGCTGACCGGCGGTGAGGTGTGGTTCAGCAGCTCCACCGATCTGACCGGGCAGGGCCGGGCGCAGATCAGCGACCGCAACTGGCAGGTGTGCAGTTCGACGCCGCCGCCCGGGGCGACATTCACCGTGAGCACCGAGATCGACTTCGGGGTGGTGCGGGTTTCGGAGGACTGTCCCTGACGGTGATTTCGCCGCCGGCCCGCCTGCGTGGCGGGCCGGCTCGGCCATTTGAGCTTGGGCGAAAGTGCACGGCTCGTCGGAGTCTCTATTTATCCTCACGGCATGGCCAGTGAGGGATCGGGTGACTCGTTTTTCGGAGCGTTGTCGAAGGCGCGGATTCCCATGGAAAACCACGAGTTCATCCGGAAATTCACTTCTGCCCTCGGCATTGCCGAGTTCCGCGCAGTCGAAACAGCTGACCGACCGTACGTCATTGCGACCAGACGCGACGGCCTTCGAGATCTCCACATCTTCTACGGATATACGAACGGGTTCGTTTCCGAAGATGAGATCGTCCGCGTCGCGGGCCGTGGTGTCGGGCGTGCACCCAGTTCGCGGAATGGGACGTGGTACGTGGAGCATCCGGTGACCCGGGTGCACCGAGGAAGCGAGCGGTCCCGCGATGTCCGACGCGCAGCGGGTTTTGTAGATGTGGAATGCAGTTATCGGTTAGCGGCGTCTGCGGGAGCTGCGACTAGCGGTCAGCGATCCACGCAACGTTCGCGGAGGATGTCAAGTGAGCCGGGGACTCCTCGCCCGGGAACGGGGTTCCATTTGCATGAGCGGGGTTCGGCTATCTCGACGATTATCTGTTCATAGCTCAGTCTGGTTGCGTTGAGTACCGCCGCGGAGGTGTACGCGGGCCGTTGTGGCGTGAGAGGGTGTCGTGAGCACAACTACCCATTAGTAGCTGAGGTGTGAAACTGCATCCGCCAGCAGAAGCTCATAGTTAACACTCAACCGACTAGCATCGTCTCTAGTAAATGGCCCATCCACCCGGATCTGCGCGCCCCTTGCGCGCTACTTCGTGGCGTTCAGATGCACTGGACTGTATGAGGTTACGACCGAAGCTGAGCTTAGGCGCCGATCCCGGACCGCTGTAAGTCGATATCAGTATGGCGGCGAAGAGCTGCGGAATTGGCGAACCCGAGGCGGTAAATTCTGTACGACGACCTGGGTGTGTGCTGAATTGTCGGACCCAGGGTCCATAATCATCCGTAATTTACGGAGGCGCCGGATAACATCTCGTGCGTTGCCCGTAATCGGGCATCTGTCATGAAGGAGTACGCGCTATGACCGCTGTGCAAGAAACCGACAACGAGCGTTTGGTGCGTCGCGCGGTCAACCTCTTCACTTTCCTTGGCCGGACCCAGCAGCTGCTTGTCAAGCCGGTGCGCACGGTTGACAAGTTTGAAGCCGCGATGTGGTTCGGCGACCTGCCAGACCATGAGGCAGTCCATTCGGCGCACCGGGTCGCCGAGCTCACGCCCGATGCGCCGCTACTCACCGTGGACCGGGTGGCCAAGCTGGACCCGCCGCCGCTGCCGCTTGAGCTGGTCGCCTGGGTCGACGGCGGTATCGACGACGCCGAGAAGGAGCCGACGCTTCACGAGGCGATCTTTCGTGTGGAACCGGTCCCAGCCGAGGAACACGGCGACGACGAGTCCGAAGTAGTAAACCGCCGGATCGAGCTTGGCGAGCATCCCGAGATTAGCGAGACCTTCGAAAACTGGCTGACCGATTGGCGGCTGTGGGCCGAGAGGGAACGTCGCGACGCCGTGGTGCGCGACATCTACAAGGACCTTTTCGCCGTCCACTTGAAAGCAACCGATCACAGCGAAGAGTTCGAGCTCATCCTCGGCGTGGGCTGTCTGACCTGGCGGCCCGAGGAACATGAGCAGGTGCAGCGCCACGTCGCGACCGCACCTGTGACAATCGCCTTCGACGAGAACTCCGGACGCCTGACCATCACCCAGGCGAGCGCGCCGGACGCGGTCACCATCGAGCTGGACATGCTCGACCCGGCCCTGATCTCCAGCCCAGCCAAGATGGACGAGATCAAGGCGCTGGCGGCCGAATACGACGGGCATCTGCTCGATCAGCCGGCGATCGGGGAGATCTGCCGCCGTCTGATCCACCGCCTCGACGCCGACGCCGAGTACGACGAAGAGGCCGTGCAGGCACCGTACGGCACGAGCCCCCGCGGAGCCTTCGCCCCGGCGATCATCCTGCGGCGGCGCACCAACCGCGGCATGGTGCAGATCTACGAGCAGATCGTCGCGCAGATTCAGAAAGCGGGTGAGGTACCGAAAGGCATCCTCCCGCTGATCGACCCCGATCGCCAACCCGAATCAGCCCCGATGCAAGACGTCCAAGGTGCCGTGGTCACCATCGATGACGAAGACTTCCTGCCACTGCCCGTCAACGACAAGCAGCGCCAGATCATCGAACGCGTCGACAGCCGCGCCCAAACCGTGGTGCAGGGCCCTCCCGGCACCGGAAAAACCCACACCGCAGCGGCTTTGGTGTCGCACTTGCTGGCCCAGGGCAAACGGGTGCTGATCACTGCGCAAACCGACCGCGCCCTCAAAGAGGTCCGCGCCAAGCTGCCCCGCGAGATTCAATCGCTGGCCGTCGCGGTCATCGGCCAGTCCCGCTCCGACATGGCCGACCTGCGCACCGCGGTCGACAACATCTCCCGACGCGCCGACGATTTCGACCCCGCCGAATCGCAGCGATCGATCGCGCGGCACCTGGCCAAGATCGACGACCTGCGCCGGCAGCGGGCTGAGCTCCGCAACCGCCTGCTCATAGTCCGACAGCAGGAGGTGGAACCGCGTACGGATGGCCCCGTCCAGGGCACCCTGGCTGCCATCGCCTACGACCATCTGCAGCGCGAGGCCGACTACGAGTGGATTCGAGCCTTCGAAGTCGACCCGACCGGTGCCGGGACATCAGTGTCCACCAACGAGATTCAGCGGTGGCGTGTCGTGCTGCTCGATGACAACGTGACCGCGAACGAACCGGAGGCCACGTCCACGCTGCCGGTCGCCGCCTCGTTGGCGACGCCGGAGGATTTTGCCAACCTGGTTGCCGGCGAACAGCAGGCCGCGGTGCGCAAGGACCAGTACGGCGAATTGATCGCCCACGAGTCGTTCGGATTCGTCCGATCCTTGACCACTGAACTGCGAGATCAGTTGCGCGCCCGGGTGTCCAATCTAGCGGAGCAGGCAAGCAACCTTGAGCGCCGTCACGAATCGTGGATGAACGACGCGCTGCATGATGTACGCAGCGGGCGCCAACAAGCCTGGTTGGCGCGGTCAGCGCAGGTGAAGTCCCTGGCCGCAACCGCTGCGGCGCTTACCCAGCAGATCGGGCCTACCACCTCGGTGGTGGTCTCTGGCGGGGACTTCGGCGTGCATCAGCAGGTTGCGAAATCCCTTTTCGCGCATATCGAGTCGGGCAACGTCATCAAGACTCGGCCGGACGGCTCGCCGAAGATCGGTGCCTTCACCTCCAAGACGGTGAAGCTTGCGGAACCGTTCTTTTCCGCGGTCAAGATCAATGACCTGCCCGCGACCACCAAGGAACAGTTGGCCATCTTTGTCGCTTGGGTCGACGCCAGCCGCGCCGTGTACGCGCTGGATCAGGCGTGGCCGGCCAACGTCGTGATTCCCGATGAAGACACCTTCGACGAGAAGATCCAGTGGCATGTCACCGAGGTGGCCCAGCTGGACAAGGTCCTGGCCCTGGGCGATCAGCTCGAGGTTGAGCGGCAGTGGTTCCAGGCCAACAACCTGCCGGTGCCGGACTGGAACAACCTCGAAGATATTCGCCGCTACGCCGACCTGGTGGAAGCCGCCGCCGCGGCCGACGACGCGGTGGCCGCAGCCACGCCGGTGGAACGGCTGCACGGCTATCTGCGCACCCAGGCGCAGCTGCCCACCCCACCGGCCATCACGCTCGAGCTCCTGAACGCGCTGTGTGACCGCGACGTCGACGCCTATGCCGCCGCACACGCGCGCTTGCACCACCTGTACGCCGTGGCGCAGGCGGTCGCCGATCGTGACCGAATCCGGCGCGAGCTGGATCGATCCGCCCCGGTGGTCGCCCGCGAGATCGCCGCCAATCCCTCAGCAGCGGAATGGGATTCCCGGCTGGGCACCTATGAGCAGGCGTGGCAGTGGGAGATGACCGGGCGCTGGATCCTGGCCCAGGACAGCGAGGACGCGAACGCGCTGAAGGTCAGCCTGAACGCGGTCGAAGACCAGATCCGCAACGAGGTCGAGCATTTGGCGGCCGAGCGGGCCTGGGGACATGCCGTTGCGCCCGACCGGCTCACCGGAGCGGCGCGGGCCAACCTCACCCAGTACGCGCAGTTGGTGTCGCGGCTCGGCAAGGGGACCGGCAAATATGCCGCCAAGCAGCGGGTCGCGATCGCCGAGGCGATGGACCGGTGCCGGCCGTCGGTGCCGGTGTGGATCATGCCGGTGTACCGCATCGCCGAGCAGGTGCGTGTCGAGCCCAACCTGTACGACGTCGTGATCGTCGACGAGGCGTCACAGGCAGGGCTGGAGGCGTCGTTCCTGCAGTACCTGGCGCCCAAGATGGTGGTGATCGGTGACGACAAGCAGGTGTCGCCGTCTGCGGTTGGCGTGGATCAACAGCAGCTGCGGGATCTGGCCAACATGTATCTCAGCGACGACCCATACCGGGAGTCGTGGCTTGACCCCAAGCGCAGCTACTTTGACGAGGCCAACATGCGGTTCGGCGGGCGGATCACCCTGACCGAGCACCGTCGTTGCGTGCCCGAGATCATCGGCTTCTCCAACCGCATCGCCTATGAGCCCGAAGGCATTCGGCTGGTCCCGGTGCGCCAGTTCGGTGCCGAGCGGCTCGACCCGATCAAAGTGGTGTACCTGGCCGAGGGGTACGAGGCGCCCAACAAGACCAACCCGGTCGAAGCCGAGGCGATTGTCGACCAGATCCGCAAGTGCTTGGCCGAACCGCAATACGACGGCGCCACCTTTGGGGTCATCTCGCTGCTGGGCAAGGAACAGGCCAAGCTGATCGAAAGCAAGCTGCTGGATGCGGTGCCGCCGGAGGAGTGGGCCGCCCGGGAGCTGCGCTGCGGCGACGCCTCGGACTTCCAGGGCTCCGAACGGGACGTCATGTTCCTGTCCATGGTCAAGGCGCCCGAGGAGGGCAAGCGCATGGGCGTGCTGACCCAGGCGCAGTACGTGCAGCGGTTCAACGTCGCCGCCTCGCGCGCGAAAGACCAGATGTGGGTTTACCATTCGATGCCGCGCGAGGCGTTGACCAACTCTGAGTGCGTGCGCTTCCAGCTGCTCGATTACTGCTACGGCACCGCCAGCCGGCTGCACAACGAGGGCGACGGTGCGGTGAGCACGGTGGTGCCCGAGGATGTGCGGGTACCTCCGTTCGACTCGCTGTTTGAGCAGCGCGTGTTCAACCGGCTCATCGACCGCGGATACACCGTGGTTCCGCAGATGGAAGCGATGGGCTACCGCATCGATATGGTGGTCACCGGGGCTACAGGTCGGCTCGCGATCGAATGCGACGGCGACTTCTGGCATGGCCCAGAGCAATACGAGGCGGATCTCGCCAGGCAGCGTGAACTGGAACGGTGTGGTTGGGAGTTCCATCGGATCCGTGAGTCGGTTTTCTACGCCGACATGCCTGGCACCTTGCAGGGGCTTTGGGGCACGCTCGATGAGCTCGATATTCGGACTGCAGACTGGATCGACTCGAGCGTCGACGAAGACGAGCCCGACGGCTCCGATGATGAGATCGATGACGATGAGCAGCACGACGACACAGGACTAGACGTAACTGTGCCTGTGGTGACGGACCGAGTTGACGTCGCATTCATCGCGGATGACGACGAGCTTGATGTCACTGACAACGAACGCGATAGGGGAGTGCTCGCGGCCTACACCGCGTTCAACGAAGCCCTGCCGCCGATCCAGGGCACGTCACTGCCAACGTTGGTGGCCAACGTTGTTCGCATCGTCGAAGTCGAAGGCCCCGTGCTCGGGCATCGTCTACACGATGCGTACCGGATTGCCTACGGCGGTCAGCGCGTCGGCAAAGAGATTGCACGGCAATTTAACCGGGCTATCCAAACCGCGGTGCGGCGGGGTCTGATCGTTGCCGACAACCCGCTCAACCAGCCTGGAGTCAAGCCCAAGACGTTCCGGCTGCCGACTCAACTCGAGGTCGTTCCGCGGCGACTTGGGCCACGCACGCTAGGCCTGGTGCCGCCTGCGGAGTTGGCCGCACACCTTGCCCAGTTCGCGGAAGTCTATGACTACTCCGAGGATGAGTTATTCCGCGAGGTCCTAGCTTTGTTGGGCCTGAAACGACTGACAGAGCCGGCAAGGGCAGTGCTGAATGAGGCGTTGGGGTTGGTGCCCGGGGCCGAGCGCACAGAGCTGGAAGGGTGAGCGGAAGTGTGTGCGTCTAACAGCCGTACCTCGAGTATCCAGGCAGCTAAACAGCGCGTTGTCCCGCACAGGCACTCTGCCGGATTGGACGAAAGCCGGCGCGGTCTGCGATACGAGTCGGTGACAGACCTGACTTGTCGAGGGAGCAGAAATGCTCGAATACGGCCGGTTGTTCGCGTTAGCCTGCCAGTCGTCAATAGGCGCGCGTTGGGAGAAGGTTACGAGATGGGTAGCACGGCTTGGGGTCGTTGGAGGGTGTCGTGACACACGCGATTGATAATCCAATCCTGAATTCGCCATACGAGCCACCGGACCGTTACTACGCGATCGGGCCGAGCGGTCCGACCGGTGAAATCAAGGAAGGCCGTCGTCCGAGCGAGTCGTTTATCCCGCTTGCTGCGACCAAGAAAGGGAAAGGCGCACAGCAGCAGGCATTCGACTTCGACGCGACGAAAGAGCGGCGCGAGAAGAACAGTCTGATCAACGACATTCGGCGCGACGTTGATAAATGGCGTCGTGACGGGCAGTACGCTGGTGTGACGCCAATTTCGCGAAAGCTTCTGCAGCACTGGGCCGACCCTTCGCGGGAGAATCGCATCATCTTTGCTCAGCGTGAGGCCGCCGAGACGGCGATCTTCTTGACGGAGGTTGCCGGGCGGCTATCGCCGTACGCAGACTGGCGGAAGCGGCTCGAACCCGAGAACGACGCGCACAACAACGGCTTGCCGCGGGCCGCTCTCAAGATGGCGACCGGTTCGGGAAAAACAATCGTGATGGGAATGCTCATTGCCTGGCAGACCTTAAATAAGCTGTACTACCCCCGTGACGCGCGGTTCACCAATCGGTTCCTGATAGTCGCGCCCGGCATCACGATCCGCGACCGTCTGAGGGTCCTGCTCCCGGAGGATTCGGAGAACTACTACGACCTGCGCGACCTGCTGCCGACCGATCTCAAGGGCGGCCTGGACAGCGCACGCATAGTCATCACGAACTACCACTCATTCCTTCTGAAGGACGCGAAGGAGATCAAGGGCATCGCCAAGAATACTCGGTTGCTGCTCAAAGGGGACCGAAAAGATGACCCGTTCAAGGAATCTCCGAAGGCTATGGTCAGCCGAGTGCTGCGGGATCTCGGCGCGGACAAGCAACAGATCATGGTGCTCAACGACGAAGCGCACCATTGCTATTTGGCCAAGCCGATCCAAGCCGGTGAGAAGCGCGATAAGGAACAGAACGAAGAAAACGAGCAGGCGGGCGTTTGGTTTTCGGGCCTCCGTGCCATCGCCAAACATGTAGGTATAAAGCAGATATGGGATTTGTCGGCGACCCCGTTTTATCTCTCCGGGAGTGGCTACAACGAGGGCTACATCTTCCCGTGGACGGTCAGCGATTTCTCGCTCATGGATGCTATCGAGTCTGGGATCGTCAAAGTTCCGCGTACACCGGTTGACGACGACGCCGAAGACGAACTCGTGACCTATCTGCGGTTGTGGGACCACGTCGGACAGCTCCTGCCGAAGCGGGCCGCGAAAGGCTCCGTTTCGGATTGGCTGCCGCCCAAGGAACTGGAAGGTGCTCTTCGCAGTCTGTACCGCAGCTACGAGCGGGCGTACGAGCATTGGGAAAAAGTGCTCAAGCCGTATGGTGAGACTCCTCCAGTCTTCATCGTTGTCTGCCCCAATACTGTGGTCAGCAAGCTCGTCTACGACTGGATCGCAGGCGAGACGGTCGTCGAGGGTGATGAGGTCGTAGCGCACAGGCCTGGAAACCTTCCGCTGTTTAGCAACGTACTTGACGGACAGCCAGTAGCCCGCCCATTCAGCATCCTTGTCGATTCCGCACAGCTCGAGTCGGGCGAGGCGCTCAAGGATGATTTCAAAAAGGCCGCCGGGCTGGAAATTGCCAAGTTTAAAGCGGAGTACCGTCAACGGAATCCGGGCGCAGACGTCGACAAGCTGACCGACGAAGACCTTCTCCGCGAAGTCATGAACACTGTCGGCAAAAAGGGCAAGCTTGGCGCCGATGTTCGCTGCGTCGTGAGTGTTTCGATGCTTACCGAAGGCTGGGACGCCAACACCGTCACCCATATCCTCGGGCTTCGTGCGTTCGGTAGCCAGCTGCTGTGCGAGCAGGTTGTTGGTCGGGGGTTGCGTCGGCGTAACTACGCAGCTAACGACGACGGATACTTCGAGCCCGAGTACGCCAACGTCTATGGAATCCCTTTCCAGTTCATCTCCAGCGACAAACCAGTCGTCGATCCTGCGCCGCCGAAGCCGTCGATCGAGGTGCGGGCACTAGAAGGCCGGGAGCATTTGCGGATCACGTTTCCGAAGCTCGATGGCTACCGAGTCGAGCTGCCCGACGAAGAGATTTGGCTTGACCTCGAGGCTGCGCCGGTATTCGAGATCGGCCCCAACACAGTCCCTACATGGGTCGAGATGGGTGGTGTCGTCGGACAGAAGGAGCTAGAGGAAGGAGATCCGACACAGTACCGACCGCAGCAGGTGGCATTCGCGCTTGCCAAACGCATCCTCGACGAGCGGTTCAACGCAGCAAACGACAAGCGCCCGTGGCTGTTTCCACGGCTGGTCACAATCTGCAGGGACTGGATCGACCAACGTGTAGTAATCAGGGGTGGTTACAACCTCGGTTATTTGATGACAATCACTGAGGCACGCGTCCTCGCGGCCGAACAGGTCTGGAACGCCATCATGAGACAGGTCGGAAACCGGCATGAGCGACTTCGTCCGATGATTAATCGTTTTGACCCCCAAGGGTCCACGGGTGAAGTCGACTTTGTCACCCGCAAGCGTGTAGTCACGGCCGAGAAGTCAGAGGTCTCGCATGTCACCCTCGACGGAAAAGATGGCAACACCTGGGAACAGCTACTCGCAAGCGAGTTGGAGCTGAACAAGAACGTCCATGCGTATGTGAAGAACGACCACCTCGGGTTCGCAATCCCGTACGTCCACAAGGGCCGCAGCCACTCGTACGTTCCGGACTTCTTGGTGCGGTTGATCAAGCAGGACGAATCTGATGTCGAACGGACGTTGATTATCGAGGTTTCTGGGAGTCAGAAGAGCGCGCACAGCCCAGGCGGACCAGAACAGAAGGCGACGACGGCCCGCGACTCGTGGTGCGTGGCGGTAAACAACCATGGCGGATATGGCCGCTGGGGCTATACCGAGATGACGGACCCCAACAAATTCAAAGTCCTTATCGCAGAAGCCATTCAGACTATGTATGGCGATGCGCCGATCATTGGCGACCCCGACCTTCTGGATTTCAACGAGACTGGTAGCGATAGGAGTGCTCGTGGCGCGTAAGACTCCCAATGGCCCGACTACGGTCGGCTCCATCACCCATGACGAGAAGCGGACCAACATTCCGACAGCGGACTCGATCGACTTTCACGACAGCGCTGTCTTGGAAGAGGTTCGTCAAGTGAGGTATTCCCGCGATGAATCGCTCGATCCACAACTGGTTTGGCGTGGCAAGTACCCCTCCGAGGAGCTTGTCAGTGACTTCGATAATGATCTGATCACCGACGCGCCGCCGATTTACATTCAGGAGAAGATCGATCCTCGGGTGATTATTGAAAACCTCCGACGGACTGCCGAATCGCCCGAAGGCGAGCCGGAGTTGACGCTGTTCGACTCGTTTGACGGGCTCGACGATCTTCAGCAAGTCGAGTTCTACGAGCACGATGCTAACTGGTCTAACCGGATGATCCTTGGCGACAGCCTTCAGGTGATGGCATCGCTCGCCGACCGAGAGAAGCTCCGTGGCAAGGTGCAGATGGTCTACATCGACCCGCCGTATGGCATCAAGTTCGGATCGAACTGGCAGGTCTCGACAAGGAAGCGCGACATCAAGGACGGCAAACTCCAAGACGCCGTTCGTGAGGCGGAGCAGGTCAAAGCGTTCCGTGACACGTGGGAACTTGGTATCCACTCCTATCTTTCTTACCTTCGTGATCGACTCGTTGCTGCGCGAGACCTGTTGACTGAGTCTGGATCGTGCTTTGTGCAGATCGGCGACGAGAACGTACATCTCGTACGCGCGTTGATGGATGAGGTCTTCGGCCCGGACAACTTCTTAGGCGCGATCAACTACTTCACGACGAGTGGGAGATCGTCAGACTTTCTTGATCTCGTGAGCGACTCCATTATCTGGTATGCGAAGGATCGAGAGAGCGCAAAGTACCGACCTCTGTGGAAACCTCGTGCAGAACGAACACTGCGGGAGCAGTACACGCGTCTACGCTTACCGGACGGGACGCATAGGACCTCGACGCCCGCCGAGCGCGCTGGCACGTCTGATTTGCCTGCTGGGGCTGAGTTCTATATGCCTGGTGATATGTCATCCTCCGGTGCGAACGACGACACCGGTCCTTATATCTTCGAGGGCAAGGCTTACGACATCGCACCTACAACGCACTGGAAGACCAATAAGGCGGGTCGAGACAGACTCACGTGGGCAGACCGCCTAGTCCCCGTGGGTGCCCGTCTCCGATATGTAAGACTTGCCTCCGACTTTCCGTGGGCGCCATACACGAACCTCTGGGACGACACCGTGATCAGCGGTTATTCCGATCCAAAGACGTATGTCGTTCAGACATCACCGAAGGTGATTGAGCGGTGCATGTTGATGTGCACGGACCCGGGCGATCTAGTCCTCGACCCCACCTGTGGCTCTGGGACGACTGCATTCGTAGCCGAGGGGTGGGGGCGTCGGTGGATCACTATTGACACATCACGCGTGGCGTTGGCTCTGGCGCGCCAACGTGTGATGGGTTCACGATATCGCTGGTTCCTACTTGCCGACAGCCTCGAAGGCTACAAGAAGGAACAGTCATTGACAGCTCACACGCTGCCAAGATCCGAGTTCGGCAATGACATTCGCCATGGGTTCGTTTACGACCGCGTCCAGCACATCACATTGAAGTCGATCGCGAACAATCCTGATATCCGCGAAGGTATGACTCGCGCACAGATCGACGCCGCGATTAAGAGACACGCCGACTTTAGGCTCCTCTACGACAGGCCCTTCGAGGATCCAAAGAAGGCTCGTGTCGCAGGTCCATTCACGGTCGAGTCGCTCAGCCCGCATCGCGCGGTGTCTTTCCGGGACTGCACGGAGCCGGCGTCCGAGGCGGATGCTGCTAACGATCCACGGTCCCCGACCTTTGAGCAGTCTATCCTCGAGAATCTTGCCAAAGCGGGTATTCAGAACGGAACTAGGTCGGAGCGAATCAAATTCGCGGCATTCGAGACTTACGCCGGTTCCTACGTTCAGGCGATCGGCGAGCAGATCGAGAGCGGTGCGCATGCCCGCCCCACCCAAGTTGGTATCGCGATCGGCCCGCAGTACGGAACCGTGAGCGCCGCGTACGTGAGGAACGCCGCCAAGGAGGCGATCCAGGCTGACAATATCGATCTGCTGTGCATTCTTGGATTTGCCTTCGACCCCAACGTCACCAATGTTACCGAGGAGGATGGAGTCACCGTCCAGGCTTCCGATGAGGGTTTTGCTCAGGTCGAGGGCGCACGTTTGCTTGGGAAGCTGCCGGTATTGATGGTTCGGATGAATTCAGACCTGCTCATGGGGGAAGAGCTCAAGAAGACTGGGGCTGGAAACCTTTTCACCGTATTCGGTGAGCCTGACATTGAAATTGCGAAGACTGCCGATGGTTATGTTGTCGACCTCAAAGGCGTCGACATTTATGACCCGACAACCGGAGAAGTGCGGAGCAACGACACCAGCCAGATTGCACTGTGGATGATCGACACCGACTACAACGGCGAATCGTTCTTCGTTCGTCACTGCTACTTCACTGGCGGTAATGACCCCTACAAACGGCTTAAAACTGCGCTCAAGGCGGACATCAACGAGGACGCGTGGGAATCGTTGTACCAGACAGTATCTCGCCCCTTTCCTGCGCCGTCTGCGGGCAACAAGATCGCCGTCAAAGTCATCAACGACTATGGCGATGAGGTAATGAAGGTCTTCGCGGTCTGAGCGATGGGACATTCGATGCCGCTGCCCTTTGGGCGCCCGCATGATGCACGCGACGGAACGTCCATCTCAGTTACCGGACGGCCCGTTGTGGCCGGCATCGGCTCCCATCCGCGATACCTATCACCGCGTGCCAGTTCGGCAGACCTATGGTCGTCGGTCGAGGCTGCCGCCACGGCCGACGGTCTGACGCGGCTAGGCAAGCTTCACGCTGCCACGCATAATCGCTCAGCCGGCCGGCGATTGGTTGCCTACGTCCATCAGGCGCGCCAGTACTACGACGTCATCGCAAGTCTGGACCCAGCCACGAAGCCTCTTCCGGCGTATTACTTTGCCTTGAACCTGACTAAGGCCTACTTGACTCTGGTTGCCCCCCCTGCGACGGCACCGGCGAAGGTGTCTCACGGGGCATCAGATTCCTCGACCCCTGGGCAGAGATATCGGTTCACGCAGGAGCACGCGAAAGTGTCCCAAAACGGGGTACTGCGGATGCTTGCTGCCAGGACTGGCCAGGGTTTCTGCTGGCCGAGTGGCGCGAGAATTCAGATCTCCCGCCTCGCAGCGTATCTCGTTGAGAGCGCTGATCTGTACAGCGATGCTTTCGGCACCAAACCAAAGTTGGTTCCAGTTGCTGCTACCGAGGTGCGTAGCGCCGGGGCAGCGAGATCCCGGATAGCTTGGCTGACGGTCGACATCTCGAGGATGGTGCTCGAAGAGCGCGGCTTAACTGCTCGTTCGATGCTAGGCCAGGCCGCCATCTTTGCTTCGCGGTTTCAATTGGTCCACGATAGCGCTAACGCTGACACATACACATTCGAATCCAATACCGCTATCTCCTACTCCCGTGTAGCGGACGTGCTGGTCCCGACACGACAGGAATTCGACCGGTCGCTTCTCCTTCGGGACCGTACCACCAAGGGTGGAATCGATCACGTAGTGCTGTCGTCGCACCCAGCGCTGCTCTCGCAGGAAGGCGTTACTTTCATCCTGCTGCACCATCTGAGCAACATGGTGCGCTACCGCCCGCAGCAGGTGGAAGCGCTTCGTGGCAGTTCGTATTGGTGGCTCTTCACCAGCTGGGTCGATCGGGCGTGTGAAAACTTCCTGCTCAGCATAGCCAGCCGCATGTCTCTCGATGAACATCTGATCCTCTGAGGCTTAATGACCACCTACACCACCGATCAGGCTGAGGCCATCGCGTGCCTTGACGAGCCGCTGCAGATCATTGCTTGCGCCGGGTCGGGGAAGACTCAGGTCATCTCCCAACGTGTCGCTGAGGTTCTGAAGCAGCCGGGCGTCGCTCCCCGCAATGTCATTGCGTTTACCTTTACAGAGAAGGCTGCGGCCGAGCTGAAGGAGCGTATTCATACAGTCCTAGAAGCCGAGGGGGTAAGTACACAGGGGATTGCCGCGATGTACGTCGGCACGATGCACGGCTATGCCCTGGACCTCGTGCAGCGCCTTGTACCGGAAACGTTCAAGTTCTCGGCCCTGACCGACATCACCAACCGCCTTTTCATCGACCGAAACAGTCGAAAATCTGGACTGACCGAGTGCCCGACGCTCTCGTCTGGAACACCGCACCTTCGTCGGTTCCTGCACTCGAAGTTGTATATGCAAGCAACGAGCGTCCTGAGAGAAGACACGGTCGATGAGGGCGAAGTTCCCGCTGGAGTACTCAAGGCGTATTGGGACTACATGACGCTGCTGTACGACCACTCGTACTTCGACTTCACCGAGATGATTAATCTCACAGTGCAACTCCTCGAAGGTGACCCCGAGGAGGACGCTGCCGCTGCCCTCGTCCAGCGGCATATTCGCGAGGACATCCGCTACGTCGTCGTTGACGAGTACCAAGATGTGAACCCATTGCAAGAGAGACTGATTCGCGGTCTTGTCCAGTTCAGCGCAAACCTCTGTGTTGTCGGGGACGACGACCAAACGATCTACCAGTGGCGAGGCAGCGAAGTTAGCAACATCCTCACCTTCGCGGACCGCTACGCCGGCGTCCGGCAGGTCACGCTCGACGACAACTTCCGATCCAGCGACGGAGTTGTCGAAGTCGGCCGTTCGGTGGCCGAACTCATCCCATATGGGGCGCGACTCCCCAAAGCAATGATTGCCTCTGGGCACCAGACATTCGACCGCGGCGACCTATTGGCGATTGACTTTGCCGACCCGGAGGCTGAGGCCGTCTGGATCTGCGATCGGGTTCAGACCATGCGCGGTGTCGCGTTCATCGATGGTCCCGGTCTCCCGCCGCGAGGCCTCTCTTGGTCCGACTGCGCTGTTCTCTTCCGGTCCGTCGCACGGGATGCTGGCCCTCTAGTCGATGAGCTACGACGTCGTGAAATCCCGTACGTCATCAAAGGATTGAACCGGCTGTTCGAAAGCCCAGAGATACAGGCGATTATCGGCGTTTTCAGCTATATGGTGGCCGAAATCGATGAGACCGCCTTGCGCGCGCTGTTTGACGATGCGTCGCTCGTGCCGACGGCTGGCGACTGGGCGGCGGCGATGACGGTTCTGGACGAGGGCCGCGATTTCGATCGCGGTGAGCGATGGGGTATCTACAACCTCCAGCGTCTCTACCTTGAGTTCCTTGAAGCGCTCACTCTCCGCGAGGACACGCTCCCCGGCGACCCAGCCCGTGCTGAACTCGTTTTTTACCAGCTTGGTAAATTCAGCCAGGCGATCTCTGACTTCGAAGCGATCTACTTCAACACCGACCCCGCCCAGAAGTACAAGGCGTTTGCCGACTGGCTGGAGTTCCAGGCGCCTGATTACTACGCCGACGTTGACGCCGATGTTGGTTACGCCGCGCCCGATGCAGTCGTAATCTCAACTGTTCACCAGGCCAAGGGGATGCAGTGGCCCGTGGTATTTGTCCCGTGCCTTCGTAACAATCGGTTCCCGGCGAAGCGGCAAGGTGGGCTGGGGCTTTTCCACGTCATCCCCGACACCGCGATAAGTAGCCCTGACCGCTACCGCGGAACTATTGAGGATGAGACGCGGCTGTTCTATGTCGCAGTAACGCGTGCACAGAAGTATCTGTTCATATCTTTCTCGCCGGTCGCATCGAATCGCTTGTACCGCAAGCGTTCCCCATTTTTTGACCATTGCGCGAGGCAACAATGGTTCCTCACCCGCGACCCCGGCGTCTCCGGAACGAAGCTTGAACCTCATCCAAAGCGCGAGCTGCCCAACGTCACACTGTCGTTCTCTGAGCTCAAGTACCTGTTCGAATGCCCGTATCAGTTCAAGCTTCGCTTCCTGTACGGCTTCAACCCGCCGCTGCACGAAGCGCTTGGATACGGAAAGGGTCTGCACGACGCCCTTGCTGAGGCGCATAAGCGTGCGATCAACGGTGATGTCGCGGGGCCCGACGAGGCGGTTGACCTCGTCGATCGACACCTCCACGCGCCATACGCGTACCCAGCGCTGAAGGACACGCTTCGCGCGGCCGCGATCAAGGCTGTCGAGCGCTACCTGAGGGAACATGAGAAGGATCTAGAACGCACGGTCCACAGCGAGAAGCAGGTCCAAGTTCACGTGGCGCCTGGAATCACCGTCGACGGCAGGATCGACCTCGTTCGCAAGCTCGACAGCAACGAACTCGCGATTGTCGACTTCAAGTCGACCGCTCGCGCCCAGGATGAGGACGTGACCCGCGACCAGCTCCATGTCTATGCGGTTGGCTACGAGGAATTAACGGGTGAGCGGGCGGATCTTGTCGAGGTTCTCAATCTCGATGAGCAGGGCAAGACGACTCGGGAGGTAGTTGACGACCCGTTACTCGTCGCCGTCCGCGGACGGATCAAAGACGCGGGAGATGCGCTTCGTGACAACAACCTTCCACGATTGCCTTTGTGGGATGACAAATGTTCAAAGTGCGATCTAGCTGAGTTGTGCCGCGAGATCCCGGCGAGCGAACGAAACGCCCGCCGGGTCGCGAGTGGGCGCTGAGCTGCCGAATGCTTCTCCCGATCGGTCGAGCAGACGAGCATTCGGTGGACTACCAAACGGGCCCCAATCGGACGGGTTAGACACCGACGGAAATAGATAGGAGCACAAATGGCAGTGCGGATCGGTCCTAATGACCCCCAGGCGCGTCGCGCCATGAGGGATGCCGAAAGGGATTGCAAAGCCGAATCCCAAGTAGACGACGACCTCCCCACCAGTCGCTTTCTGAGCCGCACTGAAGTGGCTGAATACCTCGGGTTGGCTGGCGTGAACTCCCTGTCTCGGATCAAGCTTCCTCCGCCGGATGCGCAAATCGGCTCTATTAAGGGTTGGCTGCCTTCCTCGATCGATCGGTGGAAACGTAATCGCCCAGGCCCGGGCTGGTGGAGTTCGAGGGCGTGACGCCGAAGTCAAGCGCCGGTTCGGTCGGAGACGGTAGGGGGCGAACATTGAACGCCTTCAGCGATCGCACGCTTGCGCGCAGCGTGGCCAGGTGTAAGGAGTGGGGCTTGGAAGATGTTGATCGGCTGTTGAGGGCGTGTGAGGTGCTGGGCAGCCCAGACCACTGGTTCAGGCCTGAGGGATATCACGACGGGCTGGCCCTCTGCATCATCGATTCGATCCAGTCGACCGGCTCCCACTACACGAGTGTTCGCAATGTCATCGGCCGCTACCGCCAACATCGGGGCGATGCAGCGACCACCGATGGGACGACGGAACTGCTCGCTACGTTCGATGCATGCGGCGGCGTTGACGGCTGGGCGTGCGTGATCGGCAACCACAAGCCGGCCTCGACCCGCAGGGGCGCCTCGTTGAAGGCTGCCATTATTCAACAGGTCGCGCGCAACCTTCATGATGACGGCCTCCGCACCACCGATGACCTGAGGGCCCGCGGCGCCCTGGAGCCCGGCAACGAGGCTCGACGACTGGCCACGAAAAAACTGTGGACCAGCGTCGAAGCGCAGTCGTCCGGCATTACCTGGAATTACGCGCTCATGCTCGCCGGGCTCCCGGGTGTCAAGGCAGACCGGATGGTTACCCGGTTTGTCAGTCGTGCACTCGACGGTGTGGAACTGTCACCGGAGGCCGCCGCGTCGGTTGTCCGTGAGGCGGCGCGGCAGATGGGCGTGCCTGCAACCGATCTCGATCACGCCATCTGGCGCAAAGAGTCGGGCCGGCGTGTGTCCGTCGATCCCGATGACGAGCAGCAGCCGGTCCTCGAAGAAGCCGACGACGCTGGGGACCGAGACCTCGACGCGCGATGACAGCCCTCATCGCATGGCTCGACGCGTCGAGCGAGGATCAGCGGCGGATGCGCGAAATCGTTAATCTGTTCAGCGAACGGGAGAGCCGCGATGAGCTTGGCATTGGCCAGGTCCGCGACGCACTGAGCGATTTGCTGTGGCCGGGCACCTCGACCCTGTTCACCCGTGCTCGGTACTTCCTGTTCATTCCATGGTGCTACCGCGCCGCCGCCGAGGTCTGCCGTGAC